>NZ_JBHTVT010000019.1:0-102633 GCF_042792795.1 Isoptericola sp. NPDC056605
GGCCTCCCCTCCGGCCGCGGCCTCCCTCCGCCACCAGCCGCCGGGGCCCCCCCCCTACCCCGGGCCCCCCCCTCCCCGCTTCGTCGGCGCGGTCGCCGTGCCGCGTCAGCCTGCCGCGGGACCGGGCGGGAACTCGGGCCGCTCGAACGCGTCGCGGATGCGCAGGCGGATGGTCGAGTCCATGGCCTGCAGCTTGGCCGACGCGCCACGCTGCGTGACGTCCGAGATGTCGGTCACCACGTAGCCGATCTCACCGCGGGTGGCGAGCATCTGCGCCTCGATGTTGGCGCCGTGGTCGGCGAAGACCTGGTTCACGCGGGCGAGGACACCGGGCACGTTGCGGTGCAGCAGCATGATGCGGCCGACTCCCGTGTGCGCGAGCTGGAGGTTCGGGAGGTTCACCGACAGGGTCGTGGACCCGGTCGACATGAAGTCCCGCAGCTTCTTGGACACGAACTCGCCGATCGCCTCCTGGGCCTCCTCCGTCGAGCCTCCGACGTGCGGGGTGAGGATGACGTTCGGCAGCCCGCGCAGCGGCGACGTGAAGCCGTCGCCGCGCTTTTTCGGCTCGGTCGGGAAGACGTCGACGGCCGCGCCGCCGAGGTGACCGGAGAGGATGTGCTCCCGCAGCGCCTCGACGTCCACGACGAAGCCGCGCGACAGGTTGAGGAAGACCGCGCCGGGCTTCATGCCGGCGAACAGGTCCGCCCCGAAGAGGCCGGCGTTCCCCGGCCGACCGTCCACGTGGATCGTCACCGCGTCGGCCTCGGCGAGCAGCTCCTCGATCGTCTCGACGCGGTGCGCGTTGCCGAGGGCGAGCTTCTCGGCGGTGTCGTAGAAGACGACCCGCATGCCGAGGTTCTCGGCGAGCACCGACAGCTGGGAGCCGATGTTCCCGTAGCCGATGATGCCCAGCGTCCGGCCCCGCACCTCGTGCGAGCCCTCCGCCGTCTTGTCCCAGACGCCGTCGTGCAGCGCCTTGTCGCGCACCGTGAGGCGGCGCGTCAGGGCGATGATCTCCGAGATCGCGAGCTCGACGACGGAGCGCGTGTTCGAGTACGGCGCGTTGAACACGGCGACGCCGTGGGCCGCGGCGGCGTCGAGGTCGATCTGGTTGGTGCCGATGGAGAAGGTGCCGACGGCCTGCAGGCCGGGGACGCTCTGGAGGACCTTGCGGGTCACGGTGGTCTTGGACCGGATGCCGAGGATCTGGAAGTCCTGGAGGGACTCGATCAGCTCGGACTCGTCGAGCGCGCCGGGGCGCGTGACGACCTCGATACCCGCATCACGAAGATTCTGGGCAGCGACGGGGTGGACGTTCTCGAGAAGGAGGGCTCGCAGCACGAGGCCATGGTGCGCTGTGCGGGCCCGCGCCCACAAACGCGTCTCACCGTTGCGGCGTCACGTCCGGTGTCACGCGGCGGCGAGCTCCACGATGCCGGTGGGCAGGGCGCGCTCGTGCACGACGACGAGGCGCTGGGTGGGGCGGGTCATCGCGACGTACAGGTCCGACGCCCCGCCGGGCCCCTCGGTCACGGCCGCCGGCTCGACGAGCACGACGGCGTCGAACTCCAGCCCCTTGGCCGCGCGCGGGTCGAGCACGCTCACCTGGGCGTCCTCCGGTCGCTGGGCGAGCAGTCGCGCCCCCTCGTCCGCCCCGAGCGCGTCCGGCAGGACGGACTCGACGGCGACCCGGAGCGCCTCGACCTGGTCGGCGGCGGCCACCACGGCCACGCGGCCCGCGCCGTCTGCCCCGACGAAGCTGGCCGCGAGGGAGGCGACCTGGTCCACGACCTCCTGCACCAGCACCGGGCGCGCCGGTCCCGACGGGGTGACGGGGGTGAGCTCCAGCGCGTCGTCGACCTGGCGGGCGGCGGTGAGCGGCGAGACGGGGAGCGCGGCCTCGGCGGCCATCCGCTGCGCGGCGTCCGCGACCGCGGCCGGGGTGCGGTAGGAGACGGTCAGCTCCTCGAGCCGCCAGGAGTCGCCGAGCACCGGGTCGAGCGCGCGGGCCCACGACCGGGCGCCGGCGGGCGACGACGTCTGCGCGACGTCGCCGACGATCGTCATCGAGCGCGTGGGCACGCGGCGCACCAGCATCCGCCACGCCATGGGCGACAGCTCCTGCGCCTCGTCGACGACCACGTGGCCGTACGTCCAGGTGCGGTCCTCCGCGGCGCGCTCCGCCGTCGTCAGCCGCGGCCCCGTGGACTCGAACCGGGAGGCCAGCGTCTCGGCGTCCACCAGCCCGCCGCCCGCGCCGGTGGACTCGAGCACGGACCGGGCGTACTCCAGCTCCGCGGCGCGCTCGGCGGCGCGTGCCCGGGCCTCCGCGCGGGCGATCGAGCCGTCCTCGCCGAGCAGCTCGGCGGCCTCGTCGAGCAGGGGCACGTCGGCCTCGGTCCAGGGCGCGTCCGGGTCGCGACGCAGCGCCGCTCGCTCGCTCGCGGACAGCTCGGGGGCGGCCTCCGCCAGCCGGTGCGGCTTGGCGAAGAGGTCGGCGAGCAGCTTCTCCGGGCTGATCGGGAACCAGGCCAGGTTGAGCGCGACCCGCACGTCCCGGTGGGAGCGCAGGTCCTCGGTGACCATCGCGACGTCCTCGGGAGCGAGCTCGGTGTCGGCCGCGGCGCGGTACTGGTCCACGAGGCGGGCGAGCATGTCGCGGACGAAGGCGGCGCGGGCCTCGTTGTGGGGCTTGTGCGTGCGACGGGCGCGGCCGATCGCGTCGCGCACGTCCCGGCGGCGCACGACGAGGTCGTACCCCTCGAGACGGAAGCGGACGTCCCGCTCCGGGACGCGCTCGCGGGCGCGCACGGCGCGGCGCACGACGTCCCGCCACAGCAGGCGGCCCTTGATCGCGGTGGCCGCGGGGGTGTCCGCCACGTCCGCCCGGATCCCGGGAAGCAGCTCGCCCACCGTGGTCGCGACGACCCCCGTCTCGCCCAGCGAGGGCAGCACCTGGTCGATGTACCGCAGAAAGGCGCGGCTCGGCCCCACGAGCAGGACGCCGCTGCGCTCGAGCACGCGCCGGTGCGCGTACAGGAGGTAGGCGGCGCGGTGCAGGGCGACGGCGGTCTTGCCGGTGCCGGGTCCCCCCTGCACGACGAGCGCGCCGGCGAGGTCGGCGCGGATGATCCGGTCCTGCTCGGACTGGATCGTCGCGACGATGTCGGTCATGCGGCCCGTGCGGCGCGCGGCCAGCGAGGCGAGGAGGGCTCCCTCGCCGGAGAGGGTCGACGCGGCGAGGGAGCCGTCGGCACCCTCGGCCCCGTCCGCCAGGGCGTCGAGGTCGAGCACCTCGTCCTCGAGCCCGGTGACCGTGCGTCCCGTCGTCACCAGGTGCCGACGACGGCGGACGCCGGCCGGGTGGAGGGCCGTGGCCCGGTAGAACGGCGTCGCGGCGGGCGCCCTCCAGTCCGTGAGCAGCGACCGGTGCTCGGCGTCCGCGAGACCGAGGCGGCCCACGTACCGGGTGTCGCCGTCGTCGAGGTCGAGGCGACCGAACGCGAGCCGGTCCTCGACGGCGTCCAGCTGCGCCACCCGGTCCTCGTAGAGGGTGGCGAAGGCGTCCCGCTCGCTCCGGTTCTGCGGCGACCCCGACGGTCCTGAGCGCCGGACCTCCGCGAGCCGGTCGCGCGTCGCGCGTCGCAGCTCGTCCAGTCGGGCGTAGAGGCCGTCGACGACCCCCTGCTCGCGTGCCAGCTCGTCCTGCCTGCCTGCCACGCATCCTCCCAGCGTCCTTCGGGCCGCGCTCTCACGACGGCGCGGTCCCGGCGGCGGACCATCATTGCAGATGCCGGGAGCACCCGGGCGCACCGTCCGGCGCCGGGCGGCGACGCGCCGGGCTCCCGGCACCTGCCCGGAGCGGGGGGCCGGGGCTAGGATCAGGCCCATGAGCAGCGGCGACGTCCTGCGAGCCGGGTCCGACGGACCCGCCGAGGACGCGGCCGCCACCGTTCTTCTCGTGGAGGACGACGACGGGGACGCGCTGCTCGTCACGGAGCTGCTCGAGGACGCCGAGGTCACGGTCGTGCTGCGTCGGGCCCGGTCCGTGGCGGAGGCGGTGGACGCCCTCTCACGGCCCGGCGGGACCCCGGGGGTCGACTGCGTCCTGCTCGACCTCGGGCTGCCGGACGCCGTCGGGCTGACGGCGGTGTCGCGGCTGCGCGAGGTCGCCGAGCGCGTGCACGACGTCCCCGCGCTCGTGGTGCTCACGGGCCTGACCGGCGGCGACCAGGGGCTGCAGGCGGTGGCCGCGGGGGCCGACGACTACCTCGTCAAGGGCGAGACGGACTCCGGGCTGCTCGGCCGGTCGCTGCGCTACGCGCTCCAGCGGCGCCGGTCCGCGGCCCAGCAGCGCGCGCTGTACCGCAGCGCGGTGCGGGCGGAGGAGACCGCGCGGCTCGAGCGCGCCCTGCTGCCCAAGCCTCTCGTGGGCGACGAGCGCATCTCCGTGATGGTCGGCTACCTGCCGGGCGGCGGGGGCCTGCTCGGAGGCGACTTCTTCGACACCGTGGAACGGCCCGACGGCTCCGTGCTGTCCGTCGTGGGCGACGTCGCCGGCCACGGCCCCGACGAGGCGGCGCTCGGGGCGACCCTGCGCACCGCCTGGCGCACCCTCGTCCTCACCGGGACGCCGCCCGAGCACGTCCTCGAGCACCTGGAGCGCGTGCTGCTGACCGAGCGGGCCCGGCCGGAGGTCTTCGTCACGCTGTGCCAGGTGGTGGTCGCCCCGGACCGTTCCGGGATCGACCTCTACCTGGCGGGCCACCTGCCGCCGCTGCTCATCACCGGGCCGGTGGGAGACCTGCGCTGCGAGCTGCTGCCGCCCACCGGCAGGGGCCGGGCGCTCGGCGTCCCCGTCGACGGCGGGTGGGAACCGCGGCGGATCGGCCTCGACGGGCCGTTCGCCCTCATGCTCTACACCGACGGGCTCGTGGAGGCGGAGGTGCGCCTCGGTGCACCCGGCCCCGACCCGACGAGCGGCCGGCCGGCCGGCACGGTGATCGACCCGGAGCTGGACGGGCTCGGCCGGGACGCCCTCGGTCTCGCCGAGCTGCACGGGGAACGGCCCGCGCGCGTGGGCCCGCTGCGGGCGCGGGTGCCCCGGCTCGGGCAGTCCGGGCTGCACGACCTGGTGCGCGAGGACCTCGAGCGGCACGGCATCGTCGGCGTGGTCGAGCGGGTGCTGCGCAACGTGCGCGCGCTGCACGGCGGCCCGCTCACCGACGACGCGGCGCTGCTCGTCGTCGGGTGGACCGGGCACGACACGCCGTACCTGGGGGAGCGGTCCTCGACCCTCGCTGACTCGGCCGAGTGGGCGCGCCCGTGAGGCGCGAACGCCCGCTCCACGACGTCGTCCTGCGGCTGCTGCTCATCGTCGGCGCGGTGCTGCTGCTCGCGCTCGCCGTCGCGCTCGTCGCGATCCAGCGCTCGCTGGTGCTGCTGCGGGTGGGCGCAGGCGACGAGGCCATGGACGCGGCCCACGCGTGGAACCTCACCCTGCTGGTCGTGGTGATCGTGCTCGTGCTGCTCGTGGTCGTCATGGGTCTGTTCATGTGGCGCGCCCTGCAGCGCGGCGTGACCCGTCCCCTGGCACGGCTCGCCGACTCGGTGCGCGCCGCCAGCACGGGCGAGCACGAGCACGAGATCCAGGTGGAGGGCACCGGCGAGGTCGCGGCGCTCGCGGCCGACGTTGAGCACATGCGCCGCGAGCTGGTGCAGCAGGTGGCGGAGGTGCGCGCGTCGCACGCCGAGACCGAGCGCACCCACGCCCAGCTCGCGGAGCAGGCGCGCGAGCTGGCCCGCTCCAACCAGGAGCTGGAGCGCTCGAACCGCGACCTCGAGCAGTTCGCCTACGTGGCCTCGCACGACCTGCAGGAGCCGCTGCGCAAGGTGGCGAGCTTCACCCAGCTGCTCCAGAAGCGCTACGGCGAGCAGCTGGACGAGCGGGCCGACCAGTACATCGCCTTCGCCGTCGACGGCGCGCGCCGCATGCAGCGGCTCATCCAGGACCTGCTGAGCTTCTCGCGGGTCGGGCGCTCGGGCAGCGAGCCCGAGGACGTCGACCTCGAGCGGGCGCTCGAGCAGGTGCGGCACGACCAGGAGGGCCGGATCCTCGAGGCGGGTGCGGAGATCACGCACGACCCGCTGCCGGTCGTGCGCGGGGAGAAGGCGCTGCTGACGATGCTGCTGGCGAACGTCGTGGGGAACGCCGTGAAGTTCCGGGACCCCGAGCGCCCGCCGCGCGTGCACCTGTCGGCGCGGCGGGTCACGGGGCCGGAGCCCGGCTGGGAGCTGTCCTGCACCGACAACGGGATCGGCATCGACCCCCAGTACGCCGAGCGCGTCTTCGTCATCTTCCAGCGGCTGCACCCCAAGGACGTCTACTCGGGCACCGGCATCGGGCTCTCGCTGGTCAAGCGCGTGGTCGAGCACCACGGCGGGCGCGTCTGGCTGGAGCCCGCGCCGAGCGGCGGGACGTCGGTGCGATGGACCCTGCCGGACCGCGACGAGGCGTCGGACGGCATCGTCGGTTAGGCTCGGTAGACGTCGCTGACCTGCGACGATGCTGCAGATGGAATGGCAGGGGCACGCCCCGACCGGGCGTTCGACGACGAGGGAGCGGGCATGACGGACCAGCAGACGGGGATCGAGGTCCTGCTCGTCGAGGACGACCCGGGCGACGTGCTCATGACCCGCGAGGCGTTCGAGGAGCACAAGGTCGCCAACCGGTTGTCCGTGGTGGCGGACGGCGTGAGCGCGATGGCCTTCCTGCGCAAGGAGGGCGAGCACGCCCAGGCGCCGACGCCGGACCTCATCCTGCTGGACCTCAACCTGCCGCGCATGGACGGCCGCGAGGTGCTCGCGGCGGTCAAGGCCGACGAGCGGCTGAAGCACATCCCCGTCGTCGTGCTCACGACGTCCGAGGCGGAGGAGGACGTGCTGCGGTCCTACTCGCTGCACGCGAACGCCTACGTGACGAAGCCCGTGGACTTCGACCGGTTCATCCAGGTGGTCCGACAGATCGACGACTTCTTCGTCACCGTGGTGCGGCTGCCGCACCACTGATCGGGGCCGGCGGGGCGCGGGAAGGATCCGGGGCGCGGCACGGTTGTCACTCCTGCGGGCGCGAGCCCGCCGGCACGAGCCGGAGAACCGAGGAGGAGACCCTTGCTGGACCCGCAGAGCATCTACGAGGTCGACGAGGCCGCCGTTGCGCGCGTCCTGCCCCACCAGGGGCCCGACGCGGCGCCGACCGGTACCGGACCCGTGCTGCTGCACGCGCTCGACGGTTTCGTCGACGCGGGCTCCGCGGGGGAGATCGCCGTGGAGCACGTCACCGAGGAGCTGACGACCACGCGCCTGGTGACCTTCGACGTCGACCAGCTCCTCGACTACCGCTCGAAGCGGGTCGGGATGACGTTCGACGCCGACCGATGGTCCGCCTACGACGAGCCCTACCTCGCGATCGACCACGTCGCCGACCGCGAGGGCACCGGCTTCCTGCTGCTGCACGGCTCGGAGCCCGACCTGCAGTGGGAGCGGGTCGTGGCGGCCGTGAAGGGACTGGCCGAGCGCTTCGAGGTCTCCCTGACGGTCGGCTTCCACGGGATCCCCATGGGGGTGCCGCACACGCGGCCGCTGTCGCTCACGGCGCACGGCACGCGTCCGGGCCTGGTCGAGGACTACACCTCGTTCTTCGGCACCGTGCGGGTGCCCGGCTCGCTCGCCGCGCTCCTGGAGTACCGCCTCGGCGAGGCGGGGCACGACGCGATCGGCTTCACCGTGCACGTGCCGCACTACCTCGCGCAGTCCCGCTACGCGCCGGCGGCGGTCGTCGCGCTGCGGCACGTGGAGCGCGCCACGGGCCTGGACCTCGCGACGGGCCTGCTCGCGGAGGCCGCGGCGGACGCGACGATCGAGGTCGAGAAGCAGGTGGGGGAGTCGGGCGAGGTCAAGGCCGTCGTCAAGGCGCTCGAGGAGCAGTACGACGCCTTCACGAGGTCGGTGGGGCGGCCGAGCCTCCTCGCCGAGCAGGCCCCCCTGCCCACGGCCGACGAGCTCGGCGCCGAGTTCGAGCGCTTCCTGGCCCAGCAGGACGACGACTGACCCGGACGCCCCCGGGTGCCGCTCGTCCGCGGTGCGCACTCCGCCCGTCCCGAATGGCCGATGCGCGGCTTCCGCGGCTTATCCGTGGCACGTCGGTGTGGTCCGTGCCACACTGACCGCGTTGCAGAGGCGCTCCTTCGCACGAACCGGCGGTGCGGCCTGCAGCGACGGGTGGCCGCCCGGCCCGCTCGTGCCCGTTGTGACGGAAGGTCGAAGGATCAGCATGGCGCAAGGTTCTGTGAAGTGGTTCAACTCGGAGAAGGGCTTCGGCTTCATCGCGCAGGACGACGGCGGCGCCGACGTCTTCGTGCACTACTCCGCGATCCAGACGCAGGGATACCGCACCCTCGACGAGGCCCAGCGGGTCGAGTTCGAGATCACCCAGGGCCCCAAGGGGCCGCAGGCGGAGCAGGTCGTGCCGCTCTGAGCACCCGGCTCGCCTGACGACGGCCGCGTCCCCGGGAGGGGCGCGGCCGTCGTCGTGCCGGGCGCGACCGGCGCTCGCCAGGTGCTCGCCCTGTCGCCCGAACAGTGCTCGACCGGCGGACGTCAGGCCCCGGCGAACCTCGTGAGCTCGTCACCGACGAGGAGGCGGGTCGGGACGGGCAGGCTGCGCAGCCGTCGCGCGAGGCCGGCGTCGTGCAGGTCCACCACCTCGCCGGTGTCGTCGGGCGCGGCCCGCACCGCGACGAGCACCACGTTGCCGTACCGGCGGCCCTTGAGGACGGCGTGCTCCGCGACGACCCCGAGCCGGCCGTCGGCAGCCGCGCCCGGTCCGAACGCGGCGGCGAGCGTGGCGGTCTCCCGGCGCGCGAGCGACAACGGCGGGCGGTCCGCGCAGTTCGCGAGCAGGACGCCGCCGGGGCGCAGCACCCGGTGCGCGGCCGCGGCGAACGCGTCGTCGGCCAGGTGGTCGGGCGTGCGGTCGCCCGCGAAGACGTCGCGCACGACGACGTCGAACGAGCCCGGCGCCAGCGACGCGAGGGCGTGGCCGGCGTCGTCGGCCCGCAGCCGGAGCCGGGGCGAGCGCGGCAGCGCGAACCAGGACCGCACGAGCTCGAGGAGGCGGGCGTCGACGTCGACGCCCAGCTGGCGCGAGTCCGGTCGCTCGTGCTCGACGTGCCGCGCGAGGGCGCACCCCGCCGCCCCGAGGTGCAGCACCCGCAGCGGGCCGTCGGGCAGCCCCGCCAGCACGGCGGCCATCTGCTGCATGTACTCGAAGGCGAGGAAGCCGGGGTCGGCCAGGTCGAGGGCGGAGCTCGGCACGCCGTTGACGTGCAGCGTCACGCGGTCGGGGTGGTCCGGGTCGCGCTCGACGCGTGCCGTGCCGGTGTCGATCGGCACCTCCTCGTCGGGGAGTGTCGGTGCGTCGGAGGATGCTGGGTGGCGTCGACCGGACCGGCGCTCGGGGCGCGATCCACCTCGGGAGGAGCGGGACATGCGACCAGTCTCCCCGCTCCGGAGGGTGGGGAGGGCCCGGGCCGGCGGTTGACAGGTTCGAACAGGTGTTCGACACTGGACGGGCGCGGGGAACCGCGGAGCACGGGAGGTGCAGGATGTCGGCTCGCACGAGATCTGCCGGTGCGACGGGCGGTCGTGGTCAGGCGGGCCGAGCAGGTCATGGCGGCGCGGGCGCGGCGCTGCCCCCGAGCCCCGAGGTGACCCGGCTGCTCGACCGCTCCGACGCGGAGCTCGCGGCGGCCGCGACGGCGACGGACCCGGCCGAGCGCTTCGTGCACGCCCACCTGGCGGCGCTGCGGGCGGCCGCCGCCGTCGTCGCGCTGCGCGGCCGCCCGTCGGCCCGGAGCCGGGCGCGTTCGGTCTGGGACATGCTGGCCCTCGTGGAGCCCGACCTCGCCGCGTGGTCGGGCTACTTCGCCTCCGGGGCCCGTGTCCGGGCGGCGGTCGAGGCGGGGCTCGAGCCCGACGTCGACGCCCGGCGGGCGGCCGAGATCGTGGCGTGCGCGGAGGACTTCCGGGACGAGGTCGGCCTCCTGGTCGACCCGGGCGCCGGGTTCGCGCGACCGCTCGCCCTCACGCCGGCGGCGTCGTGAGCCGCGGCCCACGGGCAGCGGGGGCGTTCCGGGACTGGGGCAGCGACGAGTCCGGCACCTCCGTGCTGCACGTCGACATGGACGCCTTCTTCGCGTCCTGCGAGCTCGCCCGCCGCCCCGAGCTGCGCGGTCGTCCCGTCATCGTCGGGGGGCGGGAGCGGGGCGTGGTGCTCGCGGCGACCTACGAGGCCCGGGCCTTCGGGGTGCGCTCCGCGATGTCGATGGCCGCGGGACTGCGCCTGTGCCCGCAGGCCGTCGTGGTGCCGGCCGACCACACGCTGTACCACGAGGTGTCCGAGTCGGTGATGGCGATCCTTGCCACGATCACCCCGTTGGTCGAGCGCGTCTCGGTCGACGAGGCCTTCCTGGACGTGAGCGGGGCCCGGCGCCGGCTGGGCGCGCCGACGGCGATCGGGGCGCGGCTGCGCGAGCAGGTCCGGGCCGAGCACGGGATCACCTGCTCCGTCGGGGTCGCGCGCAACAAGTTCGTGGCCAAGCTGGCGTCCACCCACGCGAAGCCGGACGGGATGATGCTCGTGCCGGCGGACGCGACCGTGCCCTTCCTGCGGACGCTGCCGGTCGGTGCGCTCTGGGGGGTGGGTGAGAAGACGGAGGCCGCCCTGGCGCGCTGGGGCATCACGACCGTCGCCCAGCTCGCGGACACCGACGTGCCGACGCTGCAGGCGGCGGTCGGGTCGGTCTCCGGGGCGCACCTGCACGACCTCGCGTGGGGGCGTGACCCGAGGCCGGTCGTCCCGGGGCACGAGGAGCGCAGCGTCGGGGCCGAGACGACGTTCGAGCGTGACCTGTGGGACCTCCGCGCGGTGGAGCAGCGTGTCCTCGAGCTCGCGGACCGGGTCGCGGCCCGGCTGCGGCACCAGGGCGTGGTCGCGCGGACGGTGTCGATCAAGGTCCGCACCAGCGACTTCCGGACCCTGACCCGGTCCCGCACCCTCGACGGCCCCACGGACGTGGCGCGCGCGATCTTCCTGGTCGCGCGCGAGCTGCTGGGTGCGGCGGACCTCCGCGGTCTGCCCGTGCGCCTGGTCGGCGTCCGCGGTGAGAACCTGCAGGTCAGGTCCGGTCTCGCCGAGCAGGTGACCCTCGACGAGGCCGTGGATCCGCGTCAGGAGGCGCGTCGGGAGGCCGAGCTGGCGCTGGACGCCGTACGCGAGCGGTTCGGGCGATCCGCGATCAGCCTCGGTGCGGCGCCGGGCCGTCGCCGAGGTTCACCCCCGCCGACTACCATGCCGGGCGGCTCAGGCATATCCTGAGGGCGTTACCGTTCCACCGCGAGACCCGGGGGGACTCGATGCCACTGTCCGAGTACGAGCAGCGAGTGCTGGAGCAGATGGAGCGCGCGCTGAGCAGCGACGATCCCCGTCTGGCCAACACCCTGCAGCAGGCGCGCCGCCGGTCGCCCCTGCGCTATGTCCTGGCCGGCGTAGGAGTCGTCGCAGGGTTGCTGCTGCTCGTGGTCGGTGCCGCGACGTCGCAGGCCTGGGTCGGAGTCGCCGGCTTCGTGCTGATGTTCGCCGGGGTGGCGTACGCGTTCGCGGCTCCCCGCAAGAAGGGCCCGACGGGAGTCGTCCGGCCGGACGGGACGATCGACCCCCAGACCAACCCCGATCGCTCGCGCCCCGGGCAGACGGCGACCCGTCCCAGCACGGCCGCCAAGAAGGAGGGGTTCCTCGCGAGGCTGGAGGAGCGCTGGGAGCGCCGACGGGACCAGGGCCGCTGAGGTCCGGAGCGTCACGCTCGACCGAGCCCGCCCCGCTCTTCCCGAGCGGGGCGGGCTCGTGCGTTCACACCGTGGGCCACCCGCGCGACACGCCCCGCCCGCGACCCGCACGCGCCCCCGACGCGGCCGCAGCGGTCAGCGCGTCGACAGGGTCTCGCCGAGCCCAGAGGTCACCGCCGTCGCGAGCCGTTCGAGCTCGTCGGGCTCGGGTGGCACGGACTCTCTCGCGTACCGGCTCGCCTCGGCCGCCCGCGCGAGCGCGCCGAGGTCCTCGCGCACCTCGGGGCTGAGCTCGCGGCCGGTCCGGGTGGTCACGGCGGACGCGATGGCGTCCGGGGCACGGCGCAGCGTCGTGGCGGGCGGCAGCCGGACGCCCTCGGCGGCGAGCGCGGCGAGCACCTGCTGCCAGGCGAGCTCGGGGTCGAGCTCCAGCGAGGCGCGCCGCCGCCTGGCCAGGAGCAGCACGAGGCCGCCCACCAGGACGACGACGAGGCTGCCTGCCGTGATCCACACCCATCCGGGGAGGCCGGTGTCGACGACGGGCGTGACCGCGGCGGCGGTCGAGGCCGAGGGCGTCGCCTCGTCGTCGGTCGAGGTGCTCCCCGCCGAGGGCTGCCGCTCGCGGAGGTCGTTCGACGTGGGCACCGCGGCCGGGTCGCCCTGGACGCGCGGCATCGTGTACGCGGGCGGGCTCCCGGTCTGCTGGGCGGGCGTCGGCTCGAAACGCACCCACCCCGTGCCGGGGAAGTAGATCTCCGGCCAGGCGTGCGAGTCCTGGCCCGTGATCTGCCAGGTGGTCTCGCCGGTGCGGTCGCCGGGCAGGTACCCGACCGCCAGGCGCGCGGGGATGCCGAGCGACCGCGCCATGACCACCATGGTCGTCGCGAACTGGATGCAGTAGCCCGTGCGGTGCTGCAGGAAGTCCCAGACGGGGTCTCCCGTGCCGCCGCGGGGGATGGTCGTCGAGTAGGTGAAGCGGGTGGGGTCGCGCAGCCAGCGCTGGAGGGCGACCGCCTGGTCGTAGGCGGTGTCGGCCTCGCCCACGGCTTCGCGCGCGGCGGCCTCGACGTCTCCCGCGTGCGCCGTGTCGGGGACCTGGGTGTAGACCTCGTCGAGGTCGGCCGCGGGTGCCTCCCGGAGGGCGGCGGGGTCGAGGTCCCGCTCGTGCACGGTGAGGGTGTAGGAGTCGCCCGCCGCCGTCAGCCCACCGACCACCTCGTCCCGGGCGGGGTCGTAGCCCCACCCGCCGCCGTCCGTGGCCACCTGGCGAGGGTCGATGCTGATGGGCAGCTTGTCGTCGCGGAGCTCGCCGACGTCGAGGGCGACGCTGCGGACGTCGCCGCCCGACGGCGGGTCGTCGGGCCACAGGACGTCGCGTTCGGCGAACTCGCGGCCGCCGCGCTCGTCGCCGCGCTGCCACCGGCGCCCGTCGAAGGCCGTGGCGGTGTAGCTGCGCAGCGGACCGACGTCCGCCTCGGAGCCGGTGTCGTAGGACAGCACGACGGAGCGGGACCGTTCGGTCAGGCTCCGCAGGATGTCGAGGTCCTCGGCGAGGCGGATGGTGTCGCCCGTGGTCGTGAAGGTGCGGTACCAGCCCGCGGGACCTCCGGGGAGCGCGGCGGACGCGGTTCCGACGAGGCCGGCGACGACGGCGAGGACGACGGCGCCGGCGGTCGTCGCGACGGCGCGGGACCGCTCGGCGCGCCGCACCGGCGCGGGCGTGCGCTCGGCCCGTCTCGTCCGCGCGACCAGGGGACCGTCGAGGGTGAGGAGCAGCAGCAGGGCCGTGACGGTCACGACGAACACGCCCCACGGCACTCGTCCCGTGAGCACGAGCGGCGGGGCCCAGAGGGCGAGGAGCGGCAGGCCGACCGCCGCGGGGCGGCGCAGCGCGCCCGCCAGCGCGTCGGCGAGCAGGAGCACGAGCAGCGTGCCGCCGACGGTGAGCAGCCCCATGGGGACGCTCCCCGTCACGGGGGCGACCTCCGACCGGGCGATCTCACCGGCCTCGCCGAGCCGGGCCACGACGCGTGCCACGTGCTCCGGGGTGACCAGGAAGGTGGGATCGGCGGTGGGGCCGCCGTACCGCGCGAGGACGAACCAGGCGGCCACGACGCCGCCCAGCACGCTGGGCCATGCGGAGCCCGACTCCTTGGTGCGCAGCCCCCGGGCGCGGGCCCGTCGCTCGATCACCACCCGGGAGGTGACCGTCGTCGCGCTGACGAGGACGATGCCGAGGAGGGCCGCGCGCGTCCAGCCGCCCGGGAGCACGATGCTCGAGAGCGAGAGCATCGACGCGGCGACCGCCACGGCGACCAGGACCCCGGAGGCGATGGTGCGGGCCGTCGGGCCCGCGTGGGCGGGGATCATGCCGCCCCCTCGGCGAGGAGCGCCCAGGCGCGGTCGGGCGCCGTGCCCGGGGGGCAGGTGGCCACGCGCCAGCCGGCGGCGCGCAGCGCGCCGACCGTGACTCCCGCCGTGCCTCCCGCCGTGCCACCCGCCGGCGTCGGACCCGCGCCCGGGGCGTCGGCCGGCGCCACGACGAGCGCCCAGCAGATGCCCTCGACGCCGAGCTCGGCCATCTCGCGCAGCGCGGTCTCCGCCTGGGGGCCCAGCACGGCGACGACGATCTCCTCCTGCGAGCGCGAGGCGCGCAGGGCGCGGACCGTCTGCAGGACGGCGCGCTCGGCGTCGGCGGACCCGCGGTGCCCGCGCAGGTCGACGGTCCCGTCCAGGATCGTCGCGCGGCCGGTGCGTGCGCCCGCCGCGAAGGGCACGGGCGCGGGGCCGGAACCGGTGGGCACCAGCCGCGCGGGGTGGCCCGCGTCGAGGAACGAGGTGGCGACCGAGGCGGCCAGCTCGACGGCGAGCTCGCCCTCCGCGTGCGTGCGGGAGCCGCGGGCGGACGGCCAGACGCCGGTGCGCGGGTCGACGGGCGGCGGCAGCAGCGACCGGTCGAACAGCACGGTCACGGGCCGCACGCCGGCGCTCTCGTCCGCCCGGACCATGAGCCGGCCCTGGCGCGCCGAGCCCGCCCAGTGCACCCGGCGAGGGTCGTCGCCGGAGACGTACTCGCGCAGGACGGAGTCGTCCGTGGACGCCAGCCGTGCGCCGGTGGCCGCCCGCTCGACGTCGCCGAGCACCCGCGTGCGCGTGGGCAGCCCGACGGTGCGGGGCCACACGGCGACCCGGGTCGGGGCGCCGAGCGGCTGCGTCGTGCGGACCAGCCCGAAGACGTCGGTGCGCGTGGTGAGCAGGGGGCCGAGGGCCCAACGGCCCCGGCGGGACGGGGTGAGCGCGTAGGAGACCGCGATGCGGTCCGCGTGCGCCGTCACCCGGGCGCGGATGCCGTGCGGCCCCGCCAGCTCGTGCGCGGCCTGCTCCGACAGCCGCAGCCGGGCCAGCCGCTCGTAGGCCGCGCCCGTGCGCGCGCGGGCTCCGACGACCAGGCGCACCGCTGCGGTCTGGTCCCGCACGACGGGGTTCGGCGTGAGCTCGCGCGTGACCACGAGCGCCCCGCGACCGGCGTCGAGGCGTTGCACCCCCATCAGCACCCAGGAGAGGAGGACGGCCAGGACGGCCGCGGCGCCGAGGCCCACGACGTCGGGCAGGTCGAGCAGGGTGCCGACGGTCGCGAGCACCAGGCCCGCGACGAGCAGGGCCAGACCGCGGCGGGTGGGCCGGACGCGGACGACCCGTCGCAGCGCCGGGTGCCGGGTGTCGTGCGGGCCGCCCTTCCCGGCCCTGCGCTCGGTGGTGGCCGGGACCGCGCCGGACTCGTCGTCGCCGGACATGGTCGGTCCTACCGGCCGCGTTCGCGGGAGGGCCGCGCGAACGACCCCGCGGGCGGGGCGACCGCGACGCGGACGCCGGGCACGGCGGTGCGCTGCACGATCTCCTCGATGACGTCCTCGGGCGTCACGCCGCCGAGCCGCGCCTCCGTGCTGAGGATGAGGCGGTGGGCCAGGACCGCGACGGCGAGGGACTGCACGTCGTCGGGCAGCACGTGCTCGCGGCCCGCCATGGCGGCCGCGGCCTTGGCGGCGCGCAGCAGCTGGAGCGAGGCCCGCGGCGACGCGCCGAGCCGGACCCCCTCGTGCTGCCGCGTCGCGCCCACGAGGTCGAGCACGTACTGCTTGACGGGTCCCGCGGCGTAGACGGCGCGTACCGCACGGGCGTACCGCACCATGTCGGCGCCGGTGGTGACGGGGGACAGGTGGTCCAGGGGATCGGCGGACTCCTGGCGGTCGAGCATCTGCAGCTCGGCGTCCGTGTCCGGGTAGCCGACGGTGAGCCGGGCCATGAACCGGTCGCGCTGCGCCTCGGGCAGCGGGTACGTGCCCTCCATCTCCACCGGGTTCTGCGTCGCGACGACGAGGAACGGCCGCGGCAGCGTGTGCGTGGTGCCGTCGATCGTCGTCTGGCCCTCCTCCATGCACTCGAGGAGCGCGGACTGCGTCTTGGGCGAGGCGCGGTTGATCTCGTCGCCGATCACCACGTTGTTGAACACCGGTCCGGGCCGGAACTCGAAGTCGTGCGTGGCCGTGCGGAAGATGTTCACGCCGGTGAGGTCGCTCGGGAGCAGGTCGGGGGTGAACTGGATGCGGCCCACGCGGCAGTCGATGCTGCGGGCGAGGGCCTTCGCGAGCGTCGTCTTGCCGACGCCGGGGACGTCCTCGATCAGGAGGTGACCCTCGGCGAGCAGGACGGCGACGGTCACCTCGGCGAGGCCGGGCCGGCCCAAGACCACGGAGTCGACCGCCTCCCGCACCCGCGTGGTGGCGGCGACGAGCTCGTCGAGATCCCTGGCCAGGGCGTCGAGGTCGGCCCCCGTCGAGGGGGTGGCGCCGTCCCTGCGGTCCTCCGTCTCCGTGCGTGCGCCGGCGAGCGTGGGGGAGACGGGTTCTGGGTGCACGGGTGACCTCCGGTTCACGTGCTCGTGACGGTTCTCGCAGCCTAGTGGAATCGGGGCCGGACGTGACGACGATCACCCGCTCCACCGCCCTCCACGACGCCCCCCGCGGGCGGTGGGCGCGTGCCCGCGGCGCCTGCCTGACCCGGAGGTGCGCCTCGTGCGACACGCGTCGGAGGGCTCCTGCTCCACCGCCCTCCACCGGCGCCCCGTTCCCGCCCGACGCGCTGACCTGCGGCGATGTGTGGGGACTGTGGGGGGAGGGGGTGAGATGGGGAGAACTGCCCATCGTTGGCCGCGCCCGGTGGAGGAAAGTGGAGTAGCGTGGAGGCTGCGGGAGCGCGAGGGGAGGTGCGAGCCGTGGCAGGTCTGGAGGACACGTTTCCGGGGGCCGGGCTGCTGCTCGGCACCTACACCCCCAAGCTCGACGAGAAGGGCCGGCTCATCCTCCCCGCGAAGTTCCGTGCCCGACTCGCTCCCGGCCTCGTCATGACGAGGGGACAGGAGCGCTGCCTCTTCCTCCTCCCGATGGACGAGTTCGGCCGCATGTACGAGCAGGTGCGGCAGGCCCCCGTGACCAGCCGACAGGCGCGCGACTACCTGCGCGTGTTCCTGTCGGGTGCCAGCGACGAGCTGCCGGACAAGCAGGGGCGGGTCGTCATCCCGGCCGCCCTGCGCGCGTACGCCGGCCTCGACCGGGACGTCGCCGTGATCGGCGCCGGCACCCGCGTGGAGGTCTGGGACCGCACCACCTGGGAGACCTACCTGGCCGAGCAGGAGTCGTCGTACTCCGAGACGTCCGAGCAGATCTTCCCGGACCTGCAGTTCTGAACCAGCAGCACCGATGGACGACCAGCACCGATGGACGACCAGCACCGATGGACGACCGGCAGCACCCACAACCGCACAGCAGACGAGCAGCAGCAGGGCCCCGCACGACGAGGCCTCCTCCCGCGAGGGTCTGGCGCACTTCCCCGGCGCCAGAACGGCGCGGAGGGAGACCTGGCCGGGCGGGGCCCCGCCGACCACGTGGACCGAGCACGTGGACCGAGCACGACACGAGCAGGACGAGCACGAGACGAGCACGAGAGGAGAGGCACCGATGAGCACACCGGACGACGCGCGATCCGCGGGCGACCGCCACCTGCCCGTGCTGCTGCAGCGGTGCGTCGACCTCCTCGCTCCGGCGCTCACCGAGCCCGGGAGCGTGCTGGTCGACTGCACGCTGGGCATGGGCGGGCACACCGAGGCGGTGCTCGAGCAGGTTCCGACCGCCCGCGTGGTGGGGATCGACCGCGACACCCAGGCGCTGCGCCTCGCCGGCGAGCGGCTGGCCCGCTTCGGCGAGCGGTTCACCCCGGTCCACGCGGTCTACGACGAGATCGGTGAGGTCGTCGCGGAGCTCGGGCTGGACGGCGTGCAGGGCGTCCTCATGGACCTGGGGGTCTCGTCGCTGCAGCTCGACGAGGCGGGCCGGGGCTTCGCGTACGCCCAGGACGCGCCGCTCGACATGCGCATGGACCAGACCCGGGGTGCGACCGCGGCCGACGTCCTCAACACCTACGACGAGCGTGCCCTCGCCCGGGTGCTGCGCGAGTACGGCGAGGAGCGGTTCGCGCCGCGCATCGCCAGGGCGATCGTGCGGCGCCGCGAGGAGCGGCCGTGGGAGCGGACGGGCGAGCTCGCCGACCTGGTGCGCGCGTCCATCCCCGCCGCCGCGCGGCGCACGGGAGGCAACCCGTCGAAGCGGACGTTCCAGGCGCTGCGGATCGAGGTGAACGGCGAGCTCGAGGTGCTCGAGCGCGCCGTGCCCGCCGCGATCGAGGCGCTGGCCACGGGCGGGCGGATCGTCGTCGAGTCCTACCAGTCGCTGGAGGACCGGATCGTCAAGCGGGCCATCTCCCGCGGGACGACGTCGAGCGCCCCGGCCGGCCTGCCCGTCGAGCCGGAGACGCACAAGCCCTACCTCGAGGCCCTGACGCGGGGCGCGGAGGAGGCGGACGAGGCCGAGCTCGAGCGCAACCCGCGGGCGGCGTCGGTCCGCCTGCGGGCCGCCCGGCGCGTCCGTCCCACCCCCGACCACATGCGCTCGGCGGCGCCCGCCCGCCAGTCCACCCGCCACGCCACCCAGCAGCCTGCCCGCAAGCACACCAAGGAGGACCGCCGATGAGCGCCCTGCGTGCCCCCGCCACCCCCGGGACCCGTCCCGCCGCGGCGCCGCGTCGTGCCCCGCTCACCTCGCTGCCGGGCGGTGCCGCGGACCGCGGGCGCCGCCTCGACGCGGTCCGTGCGCCGCTCCAGGCGACGTCGGGCGTCCCGTTCCTCGTGCTGTGCGCGGTGATCCTCGTCGGCGCGCTCCTCGCGGCGCTGCTGCTCAACACGTCGATGGCGCGCGGCTCGTACGAGGCGTCGCGGCTCCAGGCCCAGGTCGGTCAGGTGGCGCAGGACGTCCAGACCCAGCAGGAGAAGCTGCGGGCCGCGGAGGCGTCGCTGGCGGAGCGCGCCACGAAGCTCGGCATGGTCCCGGCCGAGGACCCGACGATGATCAGCGTCGAGAAGCGCGCGAAGGTCGGGATCGGCGACACGGAGACGCCGTGACCGGGCGGACGCCGCCGGCGCGCGGCGGTGCACGGAGCGGTGGCGCGGGTGCGGGCTCGGGAGGCCGCTCGGCCGGCGGGCGCGCGACACGCCCGGGTCCGGCCCGCACGACCCGGACCCCGGCCCCGCAGACTCGAGGGGTGAGCACCTCCCGCACCACGAACGGCTCGACGCCGCGGTCGAACCCACGATCGACCCCACGATCGACGCCACGGTCGAACCCACGGTCGACGCCGAGCTCGTCGGGCCGTGGCACCACGCCCCGGTCCGGCTCGGGGCGTGGAGCCACGGCGGTCCGCTCCACGGGCCGGACGCCGGTGCGCGGCGGGGGCGCTCCGCCGCGCCCGCGGGGCGGGGCCGCGAGCCGGGGACGTCCGGGCGACCCCGGGCGACGGCAGCGGTGGATCATGGTCGTCGCGGCGCTCGTGCTCACCGTCTTCGTCGGCCGGCTGGTCCAGGTGCAGATCTTCCAGGGGCCGGCGCTCGCGGCGAAGGCGCAGGAGGCACGCACCACGCACGCGGTCGAGCTCGCGCACCGCGGCGACATCGTCGACACCAACGGACGCGTGCTCGCGACGTCCGTCGACCGGTACACGATCTCCGCCGACACCCTCGCCATCCAGGGGTTCCAGGGCGGCCAGCGGGTGGACACCGCCACTGGCAGGGCCGTGCAGGACGGCGCGCTCGGCATCGCTCAGCTCCTCGCGCCGATCCTCGACGCGCAGCCCGCGGAGCTCGCCGCGAAGCTCAACGGCGACGACCGGTACGTGATCCTCAAGCGCAACGCCGTGCCCGAGGTGCAGCGGGCGATCGCCAAGCTCGACCTCCAGGCCTACGTCCGCACCGAGCTCACCTCCCGCCGCACCTATCCGGCCGGCGTCGTCGCGGGCACCCTCGTCGGCTTCGTCGACCGCGACCAGGTGGGCCAGGGCGGGCTCGAGCGCGCCTACGAGGACGTGCTCGCGGGCGCCGACGGCAAGGTCACGTACGAGCGCGGGCGCGACGGCGTCCCGATCCCCAACTCGGAGCGGGACGCCACCGAGGCGGTCCCCGGCAGCAACGTGCAGCTCACGATCGACCTCGACGTCCAGTGGAAGGCGGAGGAGCTGCTCGACGACGCGGTCTCGAAGACCGGGGCGAAGTACGCCATGGCGGTCGTGGAGGACGTGCGCACGGGCCAGGTGCTCGCGGTGGCGGACTCGGGCGACGTCGACCCCAACGACCGGTCGACGTCCGCCGTGGCCAACGGCTCGCGTGCCGTGAAGGACGTCTTCGAGCCCGGCTCCACGGGCAAGGTGATCACGATGGCGGCGGCCCTCGAGGAGGGCTACTGGACGCCCGACAGCCAGTTCCGCGTGCCGTACCGGTACACCACGCCCAACGGCGAGTCGTTCAAGGACTCGCACGAGCACCCCGACCAGCAGCTGACGCTCGCCGGCGTGCTGGCCCACTCGTCGAACACGGGCACGGTGCAGATCGGCGAGAAGATCCCGCTGGACGTCCGCTACGACTACCTCGGCAAGTTCGGGTTCGGCCAGCCCACCGGCCTCGGCCTGCCGGGCGAGTCCGCGGGCATCCTGCCCTCGCAGCAGACGCTGGCGCACGACGCCCGCACCCCGTACACGATCCTGTTCGGGCAGGGCGTGGCCGTGAACGCGATGCAGGCGACGCAGGTCTTCTCGACGGTCGCGAACGGCGGCGTCCGGGTGGAGCCCAGCCTGGTGGCCGGCACCCGCGCGCCCGACGGCACCTTCACGCCCGCCGAGGCTCCCGAGACGGAGCGCGTGGTCTCGGAGAAGACCGCCGACTCGGTGATGCGGATGATGGAGTCGGTCGTGGGGGAGGAGGGCACCGCCGCCAACGCGCGGGTGCCCGGCTACCGCGTGGCCGGCAAGACCGGCACCGCCCAGATGTGGACGGGGGCCGGGACCACCTACATGGCGTCCTTCATCGGCGTCGCGCCCGCCGACGACCCGCGCTACACGGTGTCCGTCTTCCTGCGCAGCCCGCAGTCGTCGATCTACGGCGGCGTGGTGGCCGCGCCCGTCTTCAGCGACCTTATGGGGTACACGCTGCAGAAGATGGACGTGCCGCCCAGCTCGACGCCGTTCAAGCCCTACGACCTCACGTGGTGACCACGGGGCGCGCGCCCGGTGAGGACCGCCCGAGGTCCGTGACGGTTCTCATGCCGGGCGCCCTGGGTGCCGGGCCCGCAGCACGCAGACGGTAGGTTCTTCTCCGTGACATCCCCGCTTCCCCGTATCCGGCCCGCGGGCACGACGCCCCGGCGGGTGCGGGACCTCGCCCTGACCTTCGGGCTCGAGGTGACGACACCGGTGGCACCGGACGAGGGCGGCCCCCGGCCGCAGGTCCCCGCCGACGTCGTCGTCACCTCGGTCGCGTCCGACAACCGCGTCGTCGCAGGTGGCGACCTGTTCGTCGCCCTTCCCGGCGCGCACGCCCACGGCGCCCGGTTCGCGGCGGACGCCGTGGCCCGCGGGGCCCGTGCGGTGCTCACCGACGAGGCCGGGGCGGCCACCCTCGCGACGGGACCGGACGCCCTCGACCCGGCCGTGCCCGTGCTGGTCGCCGGTGACCCGAGGGCCGTGCTCGGTCCGGTCGCGGCCTGGGTGTACGGCGAGCCCGCCGAGCACCTCATGACCTTCGGCGTCACCGGGACCAACGGCAAGACGACGACCACCTACCAGGTGGACCACCTGCTGCGCGCCCTCGGCTGGACCGGTGGACTGATCGGCACCGTCGAGATGCGCGCGGGCGACACGGTGCTGCCGAGCCGGCTCACGACCCCGGAGGCCGCGGACCTGCAGGCGCTGCTCGCCGCGATGTGCGAGGCGGAGGTGCGCACGCTGGCGATGGAGGTGTCCTCCCACTCGCTGTCGATGCACCGCGTGGACGGCATCGAGTTCGGCGTGGTCGGGTTCACGAACCTCAGCCAGGACCACCTCGACTTCCACGGCGACCTGCAGTCGTACTTCGACGCGAAGGCGTCGCTGTTCACGCCCGAGCACGCGCGCCGCGGCGTCGTCGTGGTGGACGACGTGTGGGGCGAGCGCATGGCGGCGGCCGCGCAGGTGCCCGTCGCGACGCTGCGCACCCGCGCCCCGCGGGACGGCGAGGCGGCGTCCGACTGGACCGTCACCGACGTCGCACCGCACGGCACCGGCTCCGCGTTCACGCTGACGCACGTCGACGGCCGCTCCCTGCGCACGTCGACGTCCCTGCCGGGCGGGTTCAACGTGGCCAACGCCGCGCTCGCCGTCGCGATGGTCCTCGAGGGCGGCGCGCACGTCGAGGACGTGGCAGAGGCGCTCGCCGCGGCCGACGGCCTCTCGGCCGTCGTGCCCGGCCGCATGGAGGTCGTCGGCGCGGGCGGGGAAGGCCATCCGCGCGTCGTCGTGGACTTCGCGCACAACACCGAGGCGCTCGAGCTCGCGCTCGCCGCCCTGCGCCCGACGACGGCCGGCCGGCTCGTCGTCGTCTTCGGGGCCACGGGCGACCGGGACAAGGGCAAGCGTCCGGCCATGGGCGCGGCCGCCGTGGCGGGCGCGGACGTCGTCGTCGTCACGGACGACGACCCCCACGGCGAGGACGCCGCCGTGGTGCGCGCCGCCGTGCTCGAGGGGGCCGCCGCGGCCCGCGACTCGGCCCGCGAAGCGGGCCGCGACGTCGCCATGACGCAGGTGGCGCCGCGGGCGGCCGCCATCGAGCGGGCCGTGCTCGACGCGGGGGCGGACGACACCGTCCTCGTGGCGGGCCGCGGCCACGAGACCATCCAGGAGGTCGCGGGCGTCGACCTCGAGCTCGACGACCGGGACGAGGCCCGCCGCGCGCTGCAGCGGCGGCACGAGAGGACCACCGCATGATCGCGCTGACCGCCGCCGACGTCGCCGAGGCGACCGGGGGACGGCTGCACGCCGACGCCGCCACGCCCGTGACCGGGTCCGTCGTCGTCGACTCCCGCCGTGTGGAGCCCGGGGGGCTGTTCGTCGCGCTGCCCGGCGAGCGGGTCGACGGGCACGACTTCGCCCGCGGCGCCGTCGAGGCCGGCGCGGCGCTGGTCCTGGCCGCCCGCGAGCTCGAGGGCGTGCCGACCGTCGTCGTGGACGACGTCCAGGCCGCGTTGGGGGAGCTCGCCCGCGCCGTCCTGGCGCGCGTGCGGACGCGCGGCGACCTGCGGGTCCTCGCGGTGACGGGCTCGGTGGGCAAGACGACGACCAAGGACCTGCTCGGCCAGCTCCTCGGCGACCTGCTGCCGGACGACGTCTCGCCCGAGGACGGCCTGGTCGTGCCCACCGGGTCGTTCAACAACGAGGTCGGCCTGCCGCTGACCGTGCTGCGCGTCACCGAGGCCACGAGGTTCCTGGTGCTGGAGATGGGCGCGGACGGCCCCGGCAACATCGCCTACCTCACGCGGATCGCGCCGCCCGACGTCGGCATCGTGCTCGCCGTCGGCGTGGCCCACGTGGGCAAGTTCGGCTCGGTCGAGGCGATCGCCCGCACCAAGGCCGAGATGGTCACCGGGGTCGTGCCGGGCGGCACCGTCGTGCTGAACGCCGACGACCAGCGCGTGGCGGCGATGGCGTCGCTGGCTGCCCCCGAGCACACCGTCGTCACGTTCGGCACCATCTCCTCGGCCGACGTGCGCGCCGCCGACGTCGAGGTGGACGCCTCCGGCCGGGCGACGTTCCGGCTCGCCGTCGCCGGCGCCCCGGACCTGGGCGGACCCGTGCCCGTGGGGCTGCGCCTCGTGGGCGCGCACCACGTGAGCAACGCTCTCGCCGCCGCCGCGGCGGTCCTCGCGCTCGGCGGCACCACCGCCGACGTGGCAGCGCGACTGGCCGAGGGCCTGTCCCGCGCGACCCCGGTCAGCCCGCACCGGATGGCGGTCACCGAGCGCCCGGACGGCGTCACCGTGGTCGACGACGCGTACAACGCCAACCCGGACTCCATGCGCGCCGCGCTGCGGGCGCTCGCCGTCATGGCGGGCCGCACGCGCCGTTCCGTCGCCGTGCTGGGCGAGATGCTCGAGCTCGGGGACGGCTCGCGCGCCGCGCACGACGAGATCGGCCGCCTCGTGGTCCGATTGAACGTCAAGCTCCTCGTCGTCGTCGGCGACGGGGCGTACCACATCCACGAGGGGGCCCTGCAGGAGGGGTCCTGGGGAGAGGAGTCGGTCTTCGTGCCTGACCTCGACGCCGCACGCGCGGTGCTCGCCGAGGCGCTCGAGCCGGGCGACGTCGTCCTCGTGAAGTCCTCCCTCGGGTCCGGCCTGTGGCGGCTCGGCGACGAGCTCGCGGCGGGCGGCCCCTCGACCGGACCCACGACCGGCCCCGACGCGTCGGGCGAACCCGCCACGGAGGTCGCCCCGTGATCGCGATCCTCGTCTCGGCCGGTGTCTCCGGGCTGGTCGCCCTCTTCGGGACGCCCCTGTTCATCCGGTTCCTCATCCACCGGAACTACGGCCAGTTCGTGCGCCAGGACGGGCCGACGGCGCACTTCACCAAGCGCGGCACGCCGACGATGGGCGGCGTCGTGATCATCGCGGCCGCCCTGGTCGGCGTCGCGGTGTCCATGCTGGTCGCGGGGAGGCCGCCGAGCGCGTCGGCGCTGCTGTGCCTCTATCTCATGACCGGGCTCGGGCTGGTCGGCTTCCTCGACGACTTCACGAAGATCCGCAAGCAGCGGTCCCTCGGCCTCACGCCGAAGGCGAAGATCATCGGCCAGGGCTTCGTCGGGATCAGCTTCGCGGTGCTCGCCCTGCAGTTCCCCAACGCCAACGCCCGGACGCCCGCCTCCACGCGGATCTCCTTCCTGCGCGACACCAACCTCGACCTGGCGTTCGCCGGGGTCACGGTGGGCCTCATCCTCTTCGTGATCTGGGCGAACTTCCTCATCACCGCCTGGTCCAACGCGGTGAACCTCACGGACGGCCTGGACGGCCTGGCGACCGGCGTGTCGATCATCGTCTTCGGCGCGTACGTCCTCGTGTGCATCTGGCAGCTCAACCAGTCGTGCCAGCGGCTCGCCGCGGCCGGTCCGCGCTGCTACGAGGTGCGCGACCCGCAGGACCTCGCGATCGTCGCCGCCGCCATCGCGGGCGCCTGCATCGGCTTCCTGTGGTGGAACGCCAGCCCCGCGAAGATCTTCATGGGCGACACGGGCTCGCTCGCCCTCGGTGGCGCCCTGGCCGGCATCTCGATCCTGTCGCGCACCGAGATCCTCGCCGCGATCATCGGCGGTCTCTTCGTCGTCATCGTCATGTCCGACGTCATCCAGATCGGCTTCTTCAAGATGACCGGCAAGCGGGTGTTCAAGATGGCGCCGCTGCACCACCACTTCGAGCTGTCGGGGTGGGGCGAGGTCACGATCGTCATCCGGTTCTGGCTCATCGCCGGCCTGTTCGCCGCCCTCGGCATGGGCGTGTTCTACGCCGAGTGGGTGGCCACGTGACCGTCGCCTCCCTGCCCGACGGCGCGCGCGTCGTCGTGGCGGGCCTCGGCGTGACCGGGCGCGCCGTCGTCGCGGCCCTGTCGGCTCGTGCGGCCGGCCGGGCGTCCTCGGTGGTGACGGTCGACGGCCGTGCCCCCGACGCCGACGTGCGCGACGCCGACGATCCCGCCGTGGCGGAGCGCGTCGTCGCCGGCGCGGACCTCGTCGTCGCCTCCCCGGGGTGGGCGCCGAGCACGCCGCTGCTGGCCGCGGCCCGCGCCGCCGGCGTCCCCGTCTGGAGCGAGGTCGAGCTCGCCTGGCGGCTGCGGGTCGAGCGCACCCCCGGGCCCGACGGCGCGCGGGGCCCCGCCCCGTGGCTCGCCGTCACGGGGACCAACGGCAAGACGACGACGGTCGAGATGCTCGCGTCGATCCTCACCGCGGCGGGCCTGCGCGCCGCCGCGGTGGGGAACGTCGGGACGCCCGTCGTCGAGGCCGCGCAGGACCCGTCGCTGGACGTCCTCGCGGTGGAGCTCTCCAGCTTCCAGCTGCACCACACGCTCACGACGTCCTTCGAGGCGGCGGCCGTGCTCAACGTGGCCGCCGACCACCTCGACTGGCACGGGTCCCTCGAGGCGTACGCGGCGGACAAGGGGCGCGTCTACACCCGCGCGCAGGTGGCGTGCGTGTACAACGCGGCCGACCCGCGCACCGAGCAGCTCGTGCGCGACGCCGACGTGACCGAGGGCGCACTTGCCGTCGGGTTCACGCTCGGTGCCCCGGGCCCCGGACAGCTGGGCGTGGTCGAGGACGTGCTGGTCGACCGCGCCTTCCACGCCGCGCCGGGGGCCCGCGACCGGCAGCGCACGGCCGCCGAGCTCGGCACCCTCGCGGACCTCGCGCACCTCGCTCCCGGGCACGGCGCCCCGCCGCCGCACGTCGTCGCGAACGCCCTGGCGGCGGCGGCGCTCGCGCGCGCCCACGGCGTGCCCGCCGCCGCCGTGCGCGACGGCCTGCGGGCGTTCCGGCCCGGCGCGCACCGCATCGCCCGCGTCCGCGAGCTCGACGGCGTCGCCTGGGTGGACGACTCGAAGGCCACCAACGCGCACGCGGCGGCGGCCTCGCTCGCGGCCTACCCGCCCGGCAGCGTCGTGTGGGTGGCGGGCGGCCTCGCGAAGGGGGCGTCGTTCGACGACCTCGTCGCCGACCGGGCCGACCGCCTGCACGCGGCGGTCGTCATCGGCGTCGACCCGGAGCCGGTCCGCGGGGCCCTGGCCCGACACGCGCCCGAGATCCCCGTCGTCGTGGTCGATCCCGGCGACACTGGGTCGGTGATGCGTCGCGCGGTCGCGGCGGCACGGGACCTCGCCCGTCCGGGCGACACCGTGCTGCTGGCTCCTGCAGGCGCCTCCATGGACCAGTTCGCCTCCTACGCCCAGCGGGGGGAGGCGTTCGCCACGGCCGTGGCGGAGCTGTAGGCGCCCGCGTGGCGCCACGAGGACGAGCGAGGGGTGTCGGATGGCGGTCACGACGGGCACCCGACGCGGCCCGGGAGGGTCGACCGGCCGTCCGTCGAGGGACAGGACGACGCGCGACAAGGGTTCGCGGGACAGGACGTCGCCGCGACCGTCGCCGAAGCGGGCCGAGCGGCCCTGGCTCGGCCAGTGGAACAGCACCGTCACGAGCTACTACCTGCTCGTCGGGGCCACCGGGCTGCTGCTGGTCATCGGTCTCGTCATGGTGCTCTCCAGCTCGACGGTGACGTCCATCGCCGAGGGGGACTCGCCGTTCGCCGCCTTCCTCGTGCAGGGCCGGTACGCCCTCATCGGGCTGCCGCTCATGCTGGTCGCCGCGCGGCTCCCCGTGCGCTGGTACAAGCGGCTGGCCTGGCCCGCGTTCCTGGTGGCGCTGGCGCTGCTGGTCGCGGTGGTCTTCTTCGGCAGGTCGGTGAACGGCAACCAGAACTGGCTGCCGCTCGGGCCGGTGCAGATCCAGCCGTCGGAGCTCGCCAAGCTGGCCGTCGCCGTGTGGCTCGGTGCCGTGCTGGGCCGCAAGCAGCACCTGCTCGGTCGCTGGGGCCAGGCCATCATGCCCGGCGTGGTCGGTCTCGCCGCCGTCCTCGGGCTCGTCATGGCGGGGCACGACCTCGGCACGGCGCTCATCCTCGCGCTGCTCGGCCTCGGCGCCTACTGGGTCTCGGGCGCGCCCGCCTCGCTGCTCGCCGTGGGCGGCGTCGGAGCGGCGCTGATCGTCGGCTGGGCGTTCATCCTCAACCAGGGCAGCTCCGACCGCCTCACCCGCATCCTCGCCGCGTACGGCACCTGCACCGACACGCAGGGGCAGTGCTACCAGTCGATCCACGGCATGTACGGGCTCGGCACCGGGGGTCTGTTCGGCGTCGGCCTGGGCGCCAGCCGCGAGAAGTGGAAGTACCTGCCCGAGGCGCACAACGACTTCATCTACTCCGTGATCGGCGAGGAGCTGGGGCTGCTCGGCACCCTGCTGGTGCTCGCGCTGTTCGCCGTCCTCGGGATCGCGATGGCGCGGGTGGTGCGCCGGCACCCGGACCCGTTCGTGAAGATCACCACGGCCGCGATCGGCTGCTGGGTCGTGGGCCAGGCCTTCGTGAACATCGGCGTGGTGATCGGCGTCCTGCCGGTGATCGGCGTCCCGCTGCCGCTGGTGTCGGCGGGCGGGTCTGCCCTGGTCACGACGATGGTGGCGCTCGGCGTGGTGATCAGCTTCGCGCGCAGCGAGCCGGGCGCCGCCGAGGCCCTGGCCGCGCGCCGGAGCGTCGTCAAGCGCTCGGTCGCGGTCCTGTCAAGGCGCGGCCGGGCCGGCGGCGCCGGTGGGGGCGCGCGGCGCCGCGGGGGCGACGGCGGCCGATAGGGTCCTGCCTGTGAAGAGCTCTGCAGTCACGTCCGTCGTCCTCGCCGGGGGCGGCACCGCCGGCCACGTCAACCCCCTCCTCGCCGTCGCGGACGAGCTCCGCGCGCGAGAGCCGGAGGCCAGGATCCTCGCCCTCGGCACCACGTCGGGGCTGGAGGCCGACCTCGTCCCGGAGCGCGGCTATCGGCTCTGGCCGATCCCTCGCGTCCCGCTGCCGCGGCGCCCGAGCGTCGACCTGCTGAAGCTGCCGGGCCGCCTCAGCGCCGCCGTGAAGGCGGCCGAGGCCGCCATCGACGAGATCGGCGCCCAGGCGGTCGTCGGGTTCGGCGGGTACGTCTCGACCCCCGCGTACCTCGCCGCCCGGCGCAAGGGCGTCCCCGTGGTGATCCACGAGCAGAACGCCCGTGCGGGCCTGGCCAACAAGCTCGGTGCCCGCTGGGCGGCGGCCGTCGGGGCGACGTTCCCGGGCACCCCGCTGCCGGGGGCCCAGGTCGTGGGCCTTCCGCTGCGGGCCGAGATCGCGGACCTCGTCTCGGCCCGTGAGGCGGACGCCCTGGCCGCGCGGGTGCAGGCCGCCGACGCGCTGGGCCTCGACGCCGGCCTCCCGACGCTCGTCGTCACGGGGGGTTCCTCGGGGGCGGCGTCGGTGAACGCCGCCCTGGCCGGGTCGGTGGAGGTGCTGCTGCGCGCCGGCGTCCAGGTGCTGCACCTGACGGGCAAGGGCAAGGACGGACCCGTCCGGGCCGCGGTCGACGCCGCCACGGCCGCGGGCGGGCACGAGGCCGCGCGCTACCAGGTGCGCGAGTACCTGTCCGAGATGCAGCTCGCCCTCGCCGTCGCAGACCTGGTCGTGGCCCGCTCGGGTGCCGGCACGGTGTGCGAGCTCGCCGCCCTCGGCGTGCCCGCCGTCTACGTGCCGCTGCCCATCGGCAACGGCGAGCAGCGGCTCAACGCGGCGCCCTTGGTGGAGGCGGGCGGTGGCCTCCTCGTCGACGACGCCGACCTCACGCCCGCCTGGGTGGCCGAGCACGTGCCGGCGCTGCTGGCCGACCGGCTGCGGCTCGACGCGATGGCGTCCGCCGCCCGGGCGACCGGGGTGCGCGACGGCGCCGCCCGCGTGGCCGACCTCGTCGCCGCGGCGGTCGCGCAGGCGGGCGCCGGCTCGGGCGCCGGGCGGCAGGCATGAGCGCCACCGGGTCGGCGCGGCCGCCGGCGCTGCCCGTCGAGGAGCTCGGCCGCGTGCACCTGGTGGGTGTGGGCGGCGCGGGCGTCTCCGTCGTCGCGCGGCTGCTGGCGGCCCGCGGCGTCGACGTCCAGGGCTCCGACGCCGCGGCCGGCCCCGCCCTCGAGGCGCTGCGCGCCGACGGGGTGCGGGTCTGGGTCGGGCACGACGCGGCGCACGTCGTCGGACCGGACGGCGCACCCCTGGTCGACACGCTCGTCGTGTCCTCCGCCGTGCGGGAGACCAACCCGGAGCTGGCCGCGGCCCGCGCGGCCGGGGTCCGGGTGCTGCACCGCTCCCAGGCGCTCGCGTCGCTGATGCTCGGGCGCCGGGCGGTGGCCGTCGCCGGCGCGCACGGCAAGACCACGACGTCGGCGATGGTCGCGACCGTGCTGCGCGCGTGCGGCGTCGACGCGTCGTTCGCGATCGGGGGCACGGTGCGGGTGCGGGACGCCGAAGGCCACGAGAGCGCGGTGCCCGGGGGGCATCTCGGCGCCTCCGACGTGCTGGTGGCCGAGGCGGACGAGTCGGACGGCTCGTTCCTCAACTACGCCCCCACGGTGGCCGTCGTGACGAATGTCGAGCCGGACCACCTGGACCACTACGGCTCGCAAGCGGCCTTCGAGCGGGCCTTCGAGGAGTTCGCCGGACGGATCGTCGACGGCGGCACGCTCGTCGCGTGCGCCGACGACGCCGGGTCGGCGGCCCTCGCGGACGCGCACCGGGCCGCGGGAAGGGCCGTGGTGACGTACGGCGAGGCCGCGGGTGCCGACGTGCGGGTGCGCGACGTCGTCGTCGGGGCGGGGACCGTCGAGGCGGTCGTCTCCGGCGGCCCGCTCGGCGGCGAGCCGCGCGCGCTGCGCCTCGCCGTGCCGGGGGCGCACAACGCGCTCAACGCGACGGCCGCCGTCGTGACCGCGGTGCTGCTCGGCGTCGAGCCGGGCGACGCGGTGCGGGCCGCGGGCACGTTCGTCGGCACGGGCCGGCGGTTCGAGCCCAAGGGGGAGGTCGACGGGGTCCGCGTGTTCGACAGCTACGACCACCACCCCACCGAGGTGGAGGCGCTGCTACGGGCGGCCCGGCCGGCGGCCGGGGACGGTCGCATCGTCGTGCTCTTCCAGCCGCACCTGTACTCGCGCACGCGGATCTTCGCCGACCGGTTCGCCGCGGCGCTGGCGCTCGCGGACGAGGTCGTCGTCACCGGTGTCTACCGGGCCCGCGAGGACGTCGACCCGACGGTCGGGCCGCGCACGATCACCGACCTGCTCGGCCGGACGTCGTCCGGCGGGGGAGTGCGTGCCGTCGAGGACCGGCTGGAGGCCGCGCACGTGGCCTCCGCTCTCGCGCGCCCCGGCGACCTGGTGCTCACCGTCGGCGCGGGAGACGTCACCGAGCTCGGTCCGGTGATCCTGGCGGACCTCGCCGCGCGCACCTCCGGCGTGGCGTCGCCGGGCGGCGGCGCCCCCGACGCGACCATGGGGTGATGCGACCGCCAGCCCGCCCGCGCCCGACCAGCACGACGTCGGGCCGCACGACGTCGGGACGATCAGCGGCGACCGCGCCGACCGGCACGCCCTCGGTGGGCGCCGGGACGCCGCCGGGGACGCGCGGGACGAGGGGAAGCCCGCGGGGGCCGGCGACCGGAGCCTCCAAGTCGGCCTCGAAGGCGGCCCCCAAGACGGCCCCGGCGGCGCCCGCCGAGCCCCGGCGTCCCGGCGCCCGCACCGCGGCGACGGCGGTGGTCCCGGCCGGGCAGGTGGTCCCTCCCCGCGTGTCGACGGCGATGGCGGACCGCCTCGCCGAGCGCACCGCGATGCGCCGGCACCGCGCCTGGCGGCGCGTGCTCGCGTGGGTCCTCTCGCTGGCGCTCGTCGTGGGCCTCGCGTGGGTGGCGCTCTGGTCGCCGGTGCTCGCCCTGGAGAAGGCGGAGGTGAGCGTGACCGGCGCGGGGCGGTACGTCGACGAGGCCAGGGTGCGCGAGATCGCCGAGGCCCCGGACGGCACCCCGCTGCCCCGCCTGGACACCGTGGCGATGCGGGAGCAGGTGCTCGGGCTGCGCGGGGTGAAGGACGTGCGGATCGCGCGGGCCTGGCCCCACGGGCTCGCGGTGGAGCTCACGCCGCGCGTCCCGGTCGCGGCCGTGCCCGACGGCGACCGCCTGGCGCTCCTCGACTCGGCCGGGGTGCGCGTGGCGACGCGCGACGCGGCGCCGAAGGGGCTGCCGCAGGTGGACGTGCCGCTGGACGACGCGCTGGCGCTGCAGGCGGCGCTCCACGTGCTGGCGGCGCTGCCCGCCAAGCTCGCCGGCCAGGTGGACCACGTCAGCGCCGACACGCAGGACGCCGTCGAGACGGTGCTGGAGGACGGCACCACGGTCCGCTGGGGCGGCAGCTCGGACCTTCCGCTCAAGGTCGAGGCGGTGCGCACGCTGCGCAAGCTCGACGACGGCGCGCCGACCATCGACGTCTCGTCGCCCGAGCTGCCGGTGACCCGATGAGGGGGGCGGGGAGGGCGCAGCAGGCGCGGGCGGGTGAGGCAAGCACCGGGCGCGCGCGACACGCCGAGAGACGTCCGGCGTCGCGCCCACCGCGCCGCCTACCGTCGATCGCAGCAGCAACCTGACATAACTCTAACCCTCAACTCGAACCTTAAGGTTAGACCCGCGGGTCGGCCGGTCGGGGCGACGGGGGCGCGAGGACCGGACGTCGGGACAAGGAACGACCCGAGAGGCAACGACGTGGCAACTCCGCAGAACTACCTGGCAGTGATCAAGGTGGTCGGTATCGGCGGTGGCGGCGTGAACGCCGTGAACCGCATGATCGAGGTCGGGCTCAAGGGTGTCGAGTTCATCGCCATCAACACCGACGCGCAGGCGCTGCTGATGTCGGACGCCGACGTCAAGCTCGACGTCGGTCGCGAGCTCACCCGTGGCCTGGGCGCCGGCGCCGACCCGGAGGTCGGCAAGAAGGCGGCCGAGGACCACGCGGAGGAGATCGAGGACGTCCTGCGCGGCGCCGACATGGTCTTCGTGACGGCGGGCGAGGGCGGTGGCACCGGCACGGGCGGCGCCCCCGTGGTCGCCCGGATCGCCCGGTCGCTGGGTGCCCTGACGGTGGGGGTCGTGACGCGGCCCTTCACGTTCGAGGGCCGCCGCCGCTCCGTGCAGGCCGAGCAGGGGATCGACGCCCTCCGCGAGGAGGTCGACACCCTCATCGTGATCCCCAACGACCGGCTCCTGTCCATGTCGGACAAGAGCGTCTCGGCGATCGCGGCGTTCCACTCGGCCGACCAGGTGCTGCACTCCGGCGTCCAGGGCATCACCGACCTCATCACGACGCCGGGCCTCATCAACCTCGACTTCGCGGACGTGAAGTCCGTGATGCAGGGCGCGGGCTCGGCGCTGATGGGCATCGGCTCGGCCCGGGGCGAGGACCGCGCGGTGCAGGCGGCCGAGCTCGCGATCTCGTCCCCGCTGCTCGAGGCCTCCATCGACGGCGCGCACGGCGTCCTGCTGTCGATCCAGGGCGGCAGCGACATCGGCCTCTTCGAGGTGCACGAGGCCGCTCGCCTCGTCCAGGAGGCGGCCCACTCCGAGGCGAACATCATCTTCGGCACGGTCATCGACGACGCGCTCGGCGACGAGGTGCGGGTCACCGTCATCGCGGCCGGGTTCGACGGCGGCGTGCCGCAGGCCCGCAAGGACGGCCGCGGTCTCGGCCAGATCGCCGGCGCGCCGGCCAAGCCGACGGTCACCGTCGGTGAGGGGGGCACGACGGCGACGTCCGTGCCGCAGCCCGGCGTCCAGACCGCCCCGCCGCGCCCGCCGCAGCCGGCCACCGCGTCGGTGCCGGCGGCCCCCGTGCAGCCGCGACCGATCCCGGCGGAGCCGGACGACGTCCCCGTGAGCCTCGACGCGCCGCCGGCCCCGCCGGTCGGGGCGCGGCCTGCGGAGCAGCGCCGCCCGTTCACGGTGGTCGAGGACGCCGAGGGCGAGGGCGTCACCGTGGAGCGGCCGGTCGAGGTGCCGCGCCTGTTCGACGAGCCGCGCCGTCCGGCCGAGGAGCTCGACGTGCCCGACTTCCTCAAGTGAGCGCCGGGTGAGCGGGACTCACGGAGCGGTCGGCTGGGCCCAGGAGGCGTTGTTGCCGGACCAGTTCGGTGCGGGGCTGCTGCGGGTGGACCTCGGGGAGGGCGTCGTGGCGGGCTTCACCACGCGTCACGGCGGGGTGTCGCCCGCCCCCTGGTCGTCGCTCGACCTGGGCACCTCGACGGGCGACGACCCCGTGCGGGTGCGGGAGAACCGGGCCCGCGTCGGGGCGTGGCTCGGTGCGCCCGTGGCCTTCTCGGCCCAGGTGCACGGCGACCAGGTCCTGGACCTGGGCTCCGCCGAGCTCGCCGAGTGGTCGTCGACGGAGCCGCCGGTCGCGGCGGGCGAGGCCGACGCCATGGTCACCGCGGAGGCCGGTCTGGCGCTCGGTGTCCTGGTCGCTGACTGCGTGCCCGTCGTCCTCGCGGACCCGGTGGCCCGCCTGGTGGCGGTCGCGCACGCGGGCCGGGGCGGGGTCGCCCTGGGGGTCGTGCACCGGGTGGTCGAGCGGCTGCTCGCACGCGGGGCCCGGGCCGAGCACCTCCGGGCCGCCGTCGGCCCGGCGGTCTGCGGCGCCTGCTACGAGGTGCCGGCTGCGATGCGCGACGAGGTCGCCGCCGTCGTCCCCGAGACGTGGGCGACGACCACGGCGGGCACGCCTGCGCTCGACCTGCCGGCCGGCGTGCTCGCGCAGCTGGCGGCGCACGGCGTGACCGCCAGCCGGGTGGACCGGTGCACGCTCACGGACACCGACCTCTACTCCCACCGTCGCGCCACCGCCCAGGGCACGACGACCGGGCGGCAGGCGGGGGTCGTCGTCCTGACCTGACCCGCCGGCCCGGCGTGCCGAACTGACGCGGTCGTGACCTGACACGCCCGCGACGCGCGACACACCGGCGTGTCGTGCGCCGATGCCGCCGCGGGCGTGGTTAACGTCGTGACACCGTCCGGGACGGAGGGCGGGACGTGGCGACGAACGGAGCAAGGCGATGGGCGGAGCGCTTCGCAAGACGATGCTGTACCTGGGGCTCGCCGACGACCAGGGTGAGTCGGAGGATTACCTCGACGAGTACGAGGAGCTGGAGGCACCGGTGCGCGACCGTGACGACTACCAGGCGCAGGTCACCCCGCTGCACCGTGGCGGAGGGAGCGAGTCGGTGATCGCCTCCGACCTGCGACGCATCACGACCATCCACCCGCGCTCGTACAACGACGCCCGCACCATCGGCGAGGCCTTCCGGGGCGGCACGCCGGTGATCATGAACCTGTCCGACATGGACGACGCCGACGCGAAGCGCCTCGTGGACTTCTCGGCGGGCCTCATCTTCGGGCTGCGCGGGTCGATCGAGCGCGTGACGAACAAGGTCTTCCTGCTCTCGCCGGAGCACGTGGAGATCGCGGGCGAGGAGCCGCCGGCGGAGAAGGCCGCCCCCGGACGCGGGGCGTTCTACAACCAGAGCTGAGCGCGCGCCCGAGAGCGCCGATCGCACCGTCCGGCAGGGGCCGGGGCAGTCCTGCCCCGGCCCTGCGTCGTGCTCGGGTAGGTTCGTCCCGTGAGCCTCGTCTTCAACCTGGTCTACCTCGTCCTGTGGCTGTTCCTGCTGTGCCTCATCATCCGGCTCGTCTTCGACTGGGTGCAGTTCTTCGCGCGCGACTGGCGGCCGAAGGGCGTGCTGCTGGTGCTGGCGGAGGCGGTCTACACGGTGACCGACCCGCCCCTGCGCTTCCTGCGCGGGCTGATCCCGCCGCTGACCCTCGGTCAGATCCGGCTGGACATCGCGTTCCTCGTGCTCTTCATCGGCACGGGCATCCTCATGCGGGTGGCGTCGTTCCTGGCCACGATGTGACCGCCGCCGCGGCGGCTCTGCTGTGACCTCGGCCGGGTTCGCGCCGGCTGGGGACGAGCGCCCTGGTGCTGACCTGTGAAGACGTCGTGTGGGCGGGACGACCCGACCTCGCCGGGCAGGTCGCCCGCCGACACGTCCGCTACCGTGGTCATCCAGACGGCCCGGGAACCGGGTCCCACCGACCCTGCAAGAACGATGAGGTGAGACGATGGCGCTGCTGACGGCAGAGGACATCCTGAACAAGAAGTTCGCCGCGACCAAGTTCCGCGAGGGCTACGACGTCGAGGAGGTCGACGACTTCCTCGACGAGGTCGTGCGGACCCTCACGGCGGTCCAGGAGGAGAACGACGACCTGCGCTCCAAGCTCACCGCGGCCGAGCACCGGGTCGCCGAGCTGAGCCGCTCGGACGCTGCGCAGCAGGCGCAGCCCACGCCGACCCCGGCGCCCGCCCCGGCGCCGGCGCCCGCCCCGGCCGCCGCGAAGCAGCAGCCCGCGGAGCCGGAGTCCGCCACCGGGATGCTCCAGCTGGCCCAGAAGCTGCACGACGACTACGTGCGGTCCGGCCAGGAGGAGGGCGACCGCCTCATCTCCGAGGCCAAGTCCGAGGGCTCGCGCATCGTCCGCGAGGCCGAGGAGACCAGCCACCGGACGCTGTCGCAGCTCGAGCAGGAGCGGTCGCTCCTCGAGCGCAAGATCGACGAGCTCCGCCTCTTCGAGCGCGACTACCGCACGCGCCTCAAGAGCTTCCTGCAGAACCTGCTGGGCGACCTCGACGCCCGCGGCTCGGCCCTGCCGCCGCAGCGGCAGAACGCCGCTGCCGGTCGCGGCTCGGAGCTCTGAGCGGGGGGCCGTCACCCCGCGCACCCCGCTCCCTCGTCACGCCTCACGCCGAGCGGCCCGCACGACACGCACGCGTTCACCGCGCGTGCTGTTGTGCGGGCCGCTCGGCGCACTTACGCTGCGGTGACTCGTCGTCGACGCACCAACGAAAGGGCACCGATGGCCAAGCTCTCGACCACCACGCGCGCGGCACTGCGCGAGAACTTCCCGCACCTCGCGCGCGACGTGAAGACGTTCCCGGTCCGCGACGGCGAGGAGCCCTGGACCCTGCACGAGGTGGAGGAGCTGGCGGCCTTCCTGCTCGAGGAGAAGGAGCGCCTCGAGCACGAGCTCGCGGCCGCCGACCAGGAGTTGTCGGACCTGCTGCGCAACTCGGGCGACGGCGCGGGCGACGACCAGGCCGACTACGGGTCGAGCGCCCTCGAGCGTGAGCAGGAGCTCACCCTGGTCAACAACATGCGCGACCTGCTCGCCCAGACCGCGCACGCCGTCGACCGCATCCGCAAGGGCACCTACGCCACCTGCGAGATCACCGGGCTGCCGATCGGCAAGGCACGCCTGCAGGCGTTCCCGCGCGCGACGCTCTCGGTCGAGGCGAAGGCGCGCGAGGAGCGTCGCTGACCGGGCGGCCCTGCCCCGGCGACCGGCCCGGTCCGCCTACACTTGCGGACGATGTCGACCACGCCCGCCGGCTCCGCCCCGGCCCCTGAGCCCGCGCCGCGCGACGGCGCACCCGAGTCGCCCGTCTCGGACGCGCCCGACGACGCCGTCCCCACCGGGGACGCAGGTGCTGTCGCCGAGGAGGCCGCGGTGCCCGAGGCGCGTCGTCGCCGGCTGATCGGGGGGACCTTCGTCCTCGCCGCTCTCGTGCTGCTGGTCGACCAGCTCACGAAGTGGTGGGCCGAGTCCGCCCTCGTCTGGGGGGACGACCCGAAGCCCCTGATCGGCGAGCTGCTGCAGCTGCGCCTCATCTACAACGACGGCGCGGCGCTGTCGATCGCCACCGGCATGACGTGGATCCTCACGATCGTGGTGTGCGTCGTGGTGGTCGTCATCGTGCGGGCCATCCGTCGGATCGGTTCCACCGGCTGGGCGGTGGCCCTGGGCCTCCTGCTCGGCGGCGCGCTCGGCAACCTCGGCGACCGCTTCTTCCGCGAGCCCGGGTTCGCCCAGGGGCACGTGGTCGACTTCATCGACTACGGCGTCTTCGTCGGCAACGTCGCGGACATCGCCATCGTCGCCGCCGCGGTGCTCATCGTCGTCCTGTCCTTCCGGGGGATCGGCCTGGACGGCCGACGGCACGTCGAGGGCGGGGACGCCCCGGCGGAGCCCGGCGAGCCGGCCGGGCCGACGGGGGAGCGCTGACGATGTCGGCCGGGTCCACCCGCACCCTGCCCGTGCCCGACGGCCTCGCGGGCGAGCGGGTCGACGCCGCGCTCGCGCGGATGCTCGGCTTCTCCCGCACCCAGGCGGCGGAGCTCGCGGCCTCCGGCGCGGTGCTCCTGGACGGGCGCCCGGTCGGCAAGTCCGACCGCGTGGTCGCCGGCGGCTGGCTCGAGGTCACCGTCCCCGACGCGCGTCCGGCGGCGCCGGTGGTCGCCGAGCCGGTGCCCGGCATGGGCATCGCCTACGAGGACGACGACGTCGTCGTCGTCGACAAGCCGGTCGGGGTCGCCGCCCACCCGTCGCCGGGCTGGACCGGCCCCACCGTGGTCGGTGCGCTGGCCGCGGCCGGCTACCGGATCGCGACCTCCGGCGCGGCGGAGCGGCAGGGCATCGTGCACCGGCTCGACGTCGGCACGTCGGGCCTCATGGCCGTGGCGAAGAGCGAGGCGGCGTACAGCGGCCTCAAGCGGGCGTTCAAGGAGCGCACGGTCGAGAAGGTGTACCACGCGCTCGCGCAGGGTCATCCCGAGCCGACGACGGGCACCATCGACGCCCCGATCGGGCGGCACCCGAGCGCCGACTACCGGTTCGCGGTCGTCGCGGACGGCAAGCACTCCGTGACGCACTACGAGGTGCTCGAGATGCTGCCGGCCGCGTCGCTCGTCGAGGTGCACCTGGAGACCGGCCGCACCCACCAGATCCGGGTGCACTTCCAGGCGGTGCGGCACCCGCTCGTGGGCGACCTCACCTACGGCGCCGACCCGGTGCTCGCGTCGAAGGTGGGGCTGACGCGCCAGTGGCTGCACGCGGTTCGGCTCGGCTTCGAGCACCCGCTGACCGGCCGCTGGGTGGAGGTCACCAGCGAGTACCCCGACGACCTGGCGCACGCGCTCGAGGTCGTGCGCGGGGCCTACCGGTAGGGAGCCCGGTGACCGGCCTGCCCTGGTGGGCGGACGCCATCGTCGGTCTGGTGATGGCCGTGCTCGCCCTCTGGGCGCTGCTGGCCGTCGGCCTGCTCGTCGTGCGGCGGCGCACCGGTCGCGGCTCGCTGCGGGGCGCCGTGCGCCTGCTGCCCGACGTGCTGCGCCTGGTCAGACGGCTCGCCGCGGACCGTGCCCTGTCGCGGCGCGTGCGCGCGCTGCTCGTCGTGCTGCTGGGCTACCTGGCGATGCCGTTCGACGTCGTCCCCGACGTCATCCCCGTGCTCGGCTGGGCCGACGACGTGGTCGTGGTCGTGCTCGTCCTGCGGGCTGTGGTGCGCAGCGCGGGGCCCGACGTCGTGCGCCGGCACTGGCCGGGCACGGACGACGGGCTGGCCGTGCTCCGCCTGCTAGTGCGATGGTGACGGCGGTCGCGGCCCTGTGAGGTTCCCCTCGGCGGGGCGGTCGGGAGTGTCGGAGGCGACTGCCTAGACTCGGTCCATGCCCGACGCAGGTTCCCCCATCGCCCAGCCGACCGGTACCGCCGAGGACGACTTCGTCCACCTGCACGTGCACACCGAGTACTCGATGCTCGACGGCGCGACGCGCATGAACGACCTGTTCAGCGAGGTGTCGCGGCTCGGCCAGAAGGCCATCGCGATCACCGACCACGGGTACCTGTTCGGGGCGTTCGACTTCTGGAGCACGGCGCAGAAGCACGGGGTGAAGCCGATCATCGGCGTCGAGGCGTACGTGACCCCGGGCACCAGCCGCCACGACCGCACCAAGGTGCTCTGGGGCGAGCAGCACCAGCGGCGCGACGACGTCTCCGCGGGCGGCGCCTACACGCACATGACGCTCTGGGCGCGCGACAACGAGGGGATGCACAACCTCTTCCGCGCGTCGTCGCTGGCGTCCCTGGACGGCCAGATGGGCAAGTGGCCGCGCATGGACCGCGAGCTCCTCGAGACGTACGGCAAGGGCCTCATGGGCACCTCGGGCTGCCCGTCCGGCGAGGTGCAGACCCGCCTGCGGCTGGGCCAGTGGGACGAGGCCGTGCGGGCGGCGGGCGAGCTGCAGGACATCCTCGGCAAGGAGAACTTCTTCGTCGAGCTCATGGACCACGGGATCGAGATCGAGTCCCGCACCTACAAGGACCTGCTGCGGCTCGCCGAGCACATCGACGCGCCGCTGGTGGCCACCAACGACCTGCACTACACGAAGCAGGAGGACTCCCACTCCCACGAGGTGCTGCTCGCGGTGAACTCCGGGTCGACGCTCGACGAGCCGACCTACGACCAGGGCGGGAGCCGGTTCGCCTTCAGCGGCGACAGCTTCTACGTGCGCTCGGGCGCCGAGATGCGGCGCCTGTTCTCCGAGCTGCCGCAGGCGATCGAGAGCACGCTGCTCATCGCCGAGCGCTGCGACGTCTCGTTCGACACCAAGGCCAACTACATGCCGCGGTTCCCCGTGCCCGACGGCGAGGACGAGGTCAGCTGGTTCGTCAAGGAGGTCGAGGCGGGCCTGCGCCGCCGCTACCCCGAGGGCATCGGCGACGACGTGCGCAAGCAGGCGAACTACGAGGTCGAGGTCATCATCCAGATGGGCTTCCCGGGGTACTTCCTCGTGGTGGCCGACTTCATCAACTGGGCCAAGGAGCAGGGCATCCGGGTGGGCCCGGGCCGTGGTTCGGCGGCCGGCTCGATGGTGTCCTACGTCATGGGCATCACCGAGCTCGACCCCCTCAAGCACGGTCTGATCTTCGAGCGCTTCCTCAACCCGGAGCGCGTGTCCATGCCCGACGTCGACGTCGACTTCGACGAACGACGTCGCGCCGAGGTGATCCGGTACGTCACCGAGAAGTACGGTGACGACCGCGTCGCGATGATCGTCACCTACGGCTCCATCAAGGCGAAGCAGGCCCTCAAGGACGGCTCGCGCGTGCTCGGCTTCCCCTTCGCGATGGGGGAGAAGCTCACCAAGGCGATGCCGCCCGCCGTCATGGGCAAGGACATCCCGCTGTCCGGGATCTTCGACCCGAAGCACGAGCGCTACGCCGAGGCCGCGGAGTTCCGCGCGGTGCACGACGCCGACCCCGAGGCCCAGCGCGTGGTCGAGACCGCGCGCGGCATCGAGGGCCTGAAGCGGCAGTGGGGCGTGCACGCCGCCGGCGTCATCATGTCGAGCCACCCGTTGATCGACATCATCCCGATCATGCGGCGCCCGCAGGACGGCGCGGTCATCACGCAGTTCGACTACCCGACGTCCGAGGGCCTCGGCCTCATCAAGATGGACTTCCTCGGGCTGCGCAACCTCACGATCCTCGACGACGCGCTCGAGAACATCGTCATGAACGGCAAGGAGCCGGTGGCGATCGAGACCGTCGAGCTCGACGACAAGGCCACCTACGACCTGCTCGCCCGCGGCGACACGCTCGGCGTGTTCCAGCTCGACGGCGGCGCGATGCGCTCGCTGCTGCGCCAGATGCGGCCGGACAACTTCGAGGACGTCTCCGCCGTCATCGCGCTGTACCGCCCCGGGCCGATGGGCATGAACTCGCACATCAACTACGCCCTGCGCAAGAACGGCCTGCAGAAGATCGAGCCGATCCACCCGGAGCTCGAGGAGCCGCTCAGCGAGGTCCTGGGCGAGACGTACGGCCTGATCGTGTACCAGGAGCAGGTGCAGCGCGCCGCGCAGATCCTCGCCGGGTACTCGCTCGGCCAGGCCGACCTGCTGCGGCGCGCGATGGGCAAGAAGAAGAAGGAGATCCTCGACAAGGAGTTCGTCCCCTTCGAGGCGGGCATGAAGGAGCGCGGCTACTCCAAGCCCGCGATCCAGGCGGTCTGGGACACCCTGGTGCCGTTCGCCGGCTACGCGTTCAACAAGGCGCACTCCGCCGGGTACGGCGTCGTGTCCTACTGGACGGCCTACCTCAAGGCGAACTACCCGACCGAGTACATGGCCGGCCTGCTGCAGAGCGTGCGGGACGACAAGGACAAGATGGCGCTCTACCTGGGCGAGTGCCGTCGCATGCACATCACGGTGCTGCCGCCCGACGTCAACGACTCCGCCGCCAAGTTCACCGCCGTCGGCGCCGACATCCGCTTCGGCCTGACGGCCATCCGCAACGTCGGCGCCAACGTCGTGGACGCGATCATCGCCGCCCGCGAGGAGAAGGGCGCGTTCACCTCGTTCACGGACTTCCTCGACAAGGTGCCGGCCGTGGTCTGCAACAAGCGCACCATCGAGTCGCTCATCAAGGCCGGGGCGTTCGACTCGCTCGGCCACCCGCGCCGTGCCCTGCTCGTGGTGCACGAGCAGGCGGTGGACTCGGTCATCTCCGTGAAGCGCAAGGAGGCCGAGGGCCAGTTCGACCTCTTCGCCGGCTTCGGCGGCGCGGAGGAGGACGCGGCGATGACGTTCGCCGTCGACGTGCCCGACCTGCCCGACTGGGACAAGAAGCAGCGGCTCGCCTTCGAGCGCGAGATGCTCGGCCTGTACGTCTCGGACCACCCGCTGTCGGGGCTCGAGCACGTGCTGGCGCGCGCGGCGGACACGTCGATCGCGGCGCTGATGGCCGACGAAGGACGCCAGGACGGCTCCCAGGTCACGGTCGCGGGGCTGCTCACCAGCGTGCAGCGCAAGATGAGCAAGAACGGCAACCCCTGGGCGGCCGTCACGGTCGAGGACCTCGAGGGCGCCGTCGAGGTGATGTTCTTCGGCGAGACGTATCTCGCGTACTCGACGATCCTCGCGGAGGACCAGGTCGTCACGCTGCGCGGCCGCGTGCGGCGCCGCGACGACCAGATGCAGCTGCAGGCGATGGAGGTGTCGCTTCCGGACACGTCCGCCGTCGCCGACGCGCCCGTCCTGGTCACCGTGCCGCACACCCGCTGCGTCGAGCCGGTCATGGTGCGGCTGCGCGAGGTGCTGGCCACGCACCCCGGCTCCGCGGAGGTGCACGTGAGCGTCGCGGAGCCGGGCAAGCGGACGGTGGTGCGCGCGGCGGACACGCTGCGGGTGGAGAAGTCGCCCGCGCTGTTCGGCGACCTCAAGGCCCTCCTCGGCCCGAGCTGCCTGTCGTGAGCGCGGACGTGACGAAGGTCGAGGCGGGCCCGGACGACGGCTCGGCGGACCACCGCTTCCGGGTGGTGCCGGCGGCGTACGTGTACCTGCGCCGCGAGGGGCAGGTGCTGCTGCAGCTGCGGCAGGGGACCGGGTACCGGGACGGGCACTGGGCCGCCGCCGCGGCGGGGCACGTCGAGGCGGGGGAGTCGGTGCTCGAGGCGGCGGTGCGTGAGGCCCGCGAGGAGCTCGGCGTCGTCGTCGACCCCGCCGACCTGGTGCCCGTGACGACGATGCACCGCGGACAGCCCGGCGGCCCGGCGCTCGAGCAGCGCGCCGACTTCTTCTTCACCGCGACCCGGTGGTCCGGCAGCCCCGAGATCCGCGAACCCGCGAAGGTCGGCGACCTGCGGTGGTTCCCGTTCGTCGCGCTGCCCGACCCGGTCGTGCCGCACGAGCTCGTGGTGCTGCGCGCCCTGCACGACGAGGGACGGCACGGCACCCGCGTGCCGCCGATCCTCACCGACGGCTTCTGAGGGCGCGACCCGCCGGGAGGCTCTCGCGGCCGGTCAGTGGTGGTGGCCGTGCGCCGCGTGCGGGTCGTACGGCGCGGCCTCGGGCCGGGACCACTGCGGCACGGGGCGCCCGCGGTCCTTCCACCACGTCGCGGTCGGGTGCTGCGGCCAGCCGGCGGGGGAGTCCTCCCACTCCTCCTGCCGCCCGTACGCGGTCAGGTCGAGCAGCTGGGCCTGCGCCATGATCGCCTCGACGCCGCGGTGCGTGGTCTCGTTGGTGAGGAACACCCGGTCGTCGACGCGCAGGTAGCAGGAGATCAGGCCGCGGTCGTCGCTGAGGCCGCCACCCACCGCCTCGTCGGTGACGCCCTGCATCGAGTACCAGGGCACCCGGTAGCCCATGAACTCCACGAAGGGCGCGACCTCGTCCCACGGGCCCTCGCAGAAGACGGCGAACGTCACGCCGCGGTGGTGCAGGTAGGCGGCGTCCTGCACGCTCCAGATGCTGGCCGTGCAGCCCTCGCACTGCCCCTCGACCGGCTGCCCGGCGTGCCACATGTGCTTGTACGCGATCAGCTGGTCACGCCCGTCGAAGACGTCCAGGAGCGGGACCGGCCCGTCGGGGCCGACGAGCAGCGCGCCCGCGTCGACCTCGGTCATCGGCAGGCGCCGCCGCGCGGCGGAGATCGCGTCACCCTCGCGGGTGTGCGCCTTCTCGCGGGCACGCAGCGCCTCGCGGTCACGCAGCCACGTGGCGCGGTCGACGGGGGAGGGGGAGGCGGCGGTCTCGGTCACGGCGGGCTCCTCGGCAGGTCGGGTCCGGGGCAGGGCGGCCCGGCTGGTCCGGTCGGTGGTTCGACCGGCGCGCGCCCCCGGACTCATCGGTGTGCCTCGCGGCCGTAGGCTCGGGGCGTGTTCCGCCTCAACCCCGAGCAGCTCGTGTTCGTCACCGAGCGCCACCTCGCCACCCTGACCACCCTGCGCGCCGACGGGAGCCCGCACGTCGTGCCCGTCGCCTTCACCTGGGACGCCGAGGCGGGCGTCGCGCGCACCACGGCCCGCCGGTCGTCGACCAAGGTGGCCAACGCACGCCGGGAGACCTCCGCGGGAGGCCGCCCCCGCGCGGCGCTGTGCCAGGTGGACGGCGGGCGGTGGCTGACGCTCGAGGGGACGATCGCGGTGAGCGAGGACGCCGACGAGATCGCGGACGCCGTCGTGCGGTACTCGAAGCGCTACCGGCCGCTGGAGCACGACCCCGAGCGCGTCGTCCTGCGCCTCACCCCGGACCGGGCGATGGCCTCGACCTACATGGCCTGAGCGCCCGGGCCCCCGGCGGTGCTCAGGCGACGACGGCGGTCTCGTCGCCCTCGGGCAGGGCCACCGTCACCCGGTCGCCCCGGATCAGCTGGCGACCGCGGCGGGTCTCGGGTTCCTCGTTGACCCGGACCTCGCCGTCGGCGACCAGGTCACGCGCGTGGGTTCCGGACTCCGCGAGGCCCGCCAGCTTGAGGAACTGCCCCAGCCGGATCATGTCGTCGCGGATGGGGACCTCGATCGGCGCGCTCATGGGACCCATTGTCCGTCCTCGCGGTCGCGGTCCGGGCACCTCGCCGCGTGCGCGTGGCGACGGGGTGTCACGCCGCCAGGTCGACCGCGACGCCACGGCCGGCCGCTCGCGCCCGCTCGAGCAGGACCGCGCCCAGTGCGATGTCGAGGACTCCGAGCCCGACCGAGTCGAAGAGGGTGATCTCGTCCGGGGCGCGGCGCCCCGTCGCACGGCCCGTGACGACGTCGCCGAGCTCGAGGCGGCACTCGTCGGCGTCGATGGCCCCTTCGGCGATGGCGAGGAGCGCGTCGCCCGACTCGTGCAGGGCGGTCCCCACGGAGTCGACCACGACGCGGGAGCGCGCCATCGCGGCCCCGTCCACCTCGCGGTGGTCCGGCCGGGGCGGCGCGCCGACGACGTTCACGTGCAGGCCGGGGGCGAACCACGACCCCTGGACGAGGGGGTCGCGGGCGGGGGTGAGCGTGCACACCACGTCGGCCGTCCGGACCGCGGCCTGGGGAGATCCGACCGCCTCCACGGCGAGGTCCGGGAGGTGCTCGGCGACCTGCGCGGCGAAGGTCGCGACGCGCTCCGTGGTGCGGGACCAGACGAGGACGCGCTCGAGCGGCCTGACCTCGGCCAGCGCCCGCACGTGCTCGAGCGCGAGCGCGCCCGCGCCGACGAGGCCGAGCACGCGGGCGTCCTCGCGTGCCAGCCACCGCGTCGCCACGGCACTCGCGGCGGCCGTGCGCAGCCGGGTGGGGACCGCGCCGTCGAGCACCGCGACGGGCGCGCCCGTGCTCGCGTCGACGAGCACCAGGACGGACCGCTGGGCCGGCAGGCCGCGGTCGCGGTTGCCGGGGACGTCGGCCAGCAGCTTCGAGCCGGCGAGCCCGGCCCGGCCCGACACGGCGGTCATGGGCAGGAAGTGCGCGGCGGGGTCGAGCGCCGCGGCCGTGAGCGGCGCCTGCGCGGCGACGCCGTCCGCGAGGTCGGCGAAGGTCTGCTCGACGAGGTCGACCACCTCCCGGGGCGACACCAGCCCGGTGAGCTCGGATCGGGTGAGGACGAGGGGCACGGGCGCTCCAGCATGGTCGGCGGGACGGGCGGTGGGACGGTCGGTGGGATAGTCGGTGGGACGGGCGGTGGGACGGACCGCGGCGGTGCTCATGCGGTGCGTCCGAGCCGGGCGAAGGGCGTGGTGAGCCCCGACGGCGGGCGGCTGTGGGTGACGAGCCCGGCGACGGCCAGCAGCGCGAGGACGTACGGCAGCATGACGAGCAGCGCGAACGGCACGTCCACCCCCAGCGCGGGCAGCGTGAACTGCAGCGCCTGCGCCAGGCCGAAGACCAGCGCCGCCACGGCGACGCCGACCGGGCGCCAGCTCCCGGCGATCACGGCCACGACCGCGAGGTAGCCGACGCCCGCCGTCATGTTGTCCGTGAAGGTGCGCACCTCCGCGAGGGCGAGCTGGGTGCCCGCGAGGCCGGACAGCACCCCGACCACGAGCACCGCCAGGAACCGGACGCGCAGCACGGGCACGCCCGCACGGTCGGCGCTCGCGGCGTCCTCGCCGACGGCGCTCAGGGCGATGCCCCACGCCGTGCGGCGTGACGTGAGGAGGCCGAGCCCCACGACCACGGCCAGCAGGACGTACGCGAGGCCGGTCTGCTGGAACAGCGCGGGGCCGAGGACGGGGAGGTCGGACAGCCAGGGCACCGCGACCCGGTCGAAGCCCGGGACGACGGTGCCGCGCTCGAGGAGCAGGCGGGCGCCGAAGGTGGTGCCGGCGAGCGCGAGCGCGTTCGCGGCGATGCCGGTGACGATCTGGTCGGCGCGCAGGACGACGCTGAGCAGCGCCTGCAGGAGCCCGGCCAGGAGCCCCGCGGCGGCGCCGCAGGCGACGCCGACGAGGGCCGACCCGGAGGCCGTGGCCCCGACGACGGACGCGAACGCGCCGGTGAGCATCATGCCCTCGACGCTCATGGTCAGGACTCCCGAGCGCTCGCCCACGAGCTCGCCGCTCGCGGCGACGAGGACGGGGACAGCCAGGGCGACGCCTGCGGCGAGCAGGTCGGTGAGGGTGTCGATCACGGGGTCGCCTCCGGTCGGGGGGTCGTCGGGACGGTGCGGTGCGCGCGCCGGTGCCGGGCCGGGCGCACGGCCCAGACCGCGGTCCCGGCGACGCCGAGGATGACGAGGCTCTCCGCGACCTGCGTCAGCGACGCGGGGACGCCGGCGGCGAGCTGCAGGTTGATCCCGCCCGACACCAGGAAGCCGAGCGCGGCCGCGACGACCACGGCGACGGCGCACGACCCGCGCGCCAGCAGGCCGACGACGAGGCCGGAGAACCCGTATCCCGACGAGATGCCGTCGTCGAGCACGTACGGCGCGGACACGACGAGGACGCCGCCCGCGACGCCCGCGGCCGCCCCGGCGGCGGTCAGCGCGGAGAACCGGAGCCGGTCCACGCCGAGGCCGAGGCGGTGCGCCGCGGGCCGGGACAGGCCGACGGCGGCGAGCCGGACGCCGGTGCCGGTGCGGTGCAGGACGAGCGCCACGACGCCCGCGGCGACGAGGGCGAGCACCGCGGCGACGGTCGCCGGCGAGCCCGGGACCCCGAGCAACGGCAGGTGGGCCGCCTCCACGAGGGGGGCGGACTGCGGGAGCGTCTCGGAGCTGGTGACGGGCTGGCGCAGGAGCGCCTCCTCGTGCACGGCGAGGACGAGGACCGCGGCGCCGACGAAGTTGAGCAGCAGCGTGGTGATGACCTCGCTCACTCCGCGCCGGACGGCGAGCCAGGCCGCGATCGCGGCCCATCCCGCGCCGCCCGCGGCGGCGGCGAGCAGGACGAGGGGCAGCGCGACGGCCGGGGGCGCGCCCGGGGGCAGGGCGGTACCGACCGCGGTCCCGGCGACCGCCCCCACGCAGATCTGGCCCTCCCCGCCGACGTTGACCAGGCCCGCGCGGTGCGCGAGCAGGAACCCGGCGGCCACCAGGAGCAGGACCGCCGCCGTGTTGACGGCCGAGCCGATCGCGTACGGGGTGCCGACCATGCCGTCCCAGAGGGCCGCCGCCGCCTCGGCGCGCGGCGCTCCGGCGAGCGCGGCGAGGGCGGCGGCCACGGCCAGGGCGCCGGCGACCGCCGCGGCCGGGACGAGGACGGGCGCCAGGTCGCGGAGCCGGGCCGTCGGTCCGCGCGGCGGCGCCTCCCGACCACCGTCGGCGGGGGAGTTCGTGGGGCCGGGCTGTTTCGGTGTCCCGGTCGGTGTTCCTGTGGGTGTCCCGCTCGACGGCGTGGGCGGGGGCGCCGGCGGCGAGCCCGGCGCGGTGCTCCGCGGGGAACGTGCGGCGGCGAGGGCGCGTGCGGCGAGGGTCATACGGCTGCTCCCGTCATGAGGTGCGCGACCTGGTCGCGCGCGTCCGGCGCGTCGGTGGGCACGGCGTCGCTCAGCCGGCCCCGGTAAGCGACGTGCACGCGGTCGCACATCGCGAGGAGCTCCGAGAGCTCGCTGGAGACCACCAGTACGGCGACGCCGGACGCGGCGGCGTCGCGCAGGCGGGTGACGACGTCGTCGACGGCGCCGAGGTCGAGGCCGCGCGTCGGCTGGGCGGCGACGACGCAGCGCAGCGGGTCGAGGCTGAGCTCGCGGGCCAGCACGGCCTTCTGCTGGTTGCCGCCCGAGAGCGAGGAGAGGGGCGCGTCGAGGTCGGCGGCCCGCACGTCGAACCGGGCCGCGAGGTCGCGCGCGTCGGCGCGCAGCGCACGCCGGTCGAGGAGCCCGAACCTCCGGTAGGCGCCGAGACGCCCGAGCAGGAGGTTCGTCGTGACGCTGAGCGCCGGGACGACGGCCTCGTGGTGGCGGTCCTCGGGGACGACGCCGAGGCCGAGCGCGGTGCGCCGTCCCGGCGTCGCGCGGGTGATGTCGTGCCCGTCGAGCAGGACCTGTCCCGCCGCCGGGGCGCGCGCCCCGGAGAGCGCCGCGACGAGCTCGCTCTGGCCGTTGCCCTCCACGCCCGCGATCCCGACGACCTCGCCGGGTCGGACGGCCAGGTCGACGTCGTCCACCAGCCGCTCGCCGTCCGCGCCCTCCACGACGAGGCCGCGGACGTCCAGCGCGACGGGCAGGGACGCGTCGGGTCGCGGCGGGGCCGGACGGCGGGCCGCCGCCTTCCCCTCCACGTCGACGCTCGCGGCGAGCACCGGGTCGAGCCCCCCGACGTCGCGACCGATCATCAGGGTGACCAGGTCCGCCGTGCCGAGCGCGTCGGGATCGCCACCGTCCTCGGCCGTGGCGTCGCCGTCGCCGGCGCGGGCGATCCGGCCGCCCCCGACGACGCGCCCGCCCCGCAGCACCGTGGCGCGGTCGCCGACGCGCCGCACCTCGGCCAGCTTGTGGGTGACGAGGACGACGGCCGTCCCGGCGGCCGCGACGCGGCGACAGGTCCCCAGCAGCCGCTCGACGTCCTCGGGACCGAGGACGCCCGTGGGCTCGTCGAGCAGCAGCAGGCGCGGCCGGTCGAGCAGGGCGCGCACGATCTCGACCTGCTGGCGCGCGCCGATGCTGAGCTCCCCGGTCACGGCCGCCGGGTCGACACGCAGGCCCAGGTCGTCCTCGATCTCCGCGAGCCGCGTCGTGAGCCCCGCGAGGTCGGGGCGCAGCCGCCGCCCGCGCCCGAGCAGGAGGTTCTCCCGCACGGTGAGCGTGGGGACCAGCGAGAAGTGCTGGTGGACCATGCCGATGCCCAGGCGGATCGCCTCGGCGGGGGACGCGGGGGCGTACGGCGCTCCGTCCAGCAACAGCTCGCCGCGGGTGGGGGGCAGGGTGCCGAAGACGAGGTGGCACAACGTCGACTTGCCGGCGCCGTTCTCGCCGAGCACGCAGTGCACCTCACCGGCGGCGACCGTGAGGTCGACGTCGTCGAGCGCGGTGTGCGCGCCGAAGCGGCGGGTGACGCCGCGGAGCTCGAGCGCGGGCGTGTCGCCCGGTCGCGGTGGGGGCACGGGACCTCCTCGGTCGGTGGTCGGTCCGCCGGGACGGATCCGGGTCGGTACGGGGCCGGGTCGGTACGGGCCGGGTCAGTACGGGGCGACGTCGCCGCTGGCGACGGACTCGGTGAGGGTCGCGAGCGCGTTCGCGGTCTCGGGGTCGTCGCCGCACAGGACGAACTCGGTACCGCCACGCTCGGACGTCAGGCCGAAGGGCACCTGCGCCGCCTCCCACGTGCCGTCCAGCACCGCCTGCACGGCGTACTCGACCTCGGTGCCGATGTCCGTGCGCACGTACCCGGCGTACGGTCCGGTGCACTCGCCGGGGATCGGCCCGCCGATCATCGCGGCGTCCGCGTCGGCCGCGGCCTGCTCGATGCCCTGCTTGCCGAGGTTCACGATCTGTCCGACGACGTCGACCCCGACGCCGAAGTTCGCCGCGGCGGCCTGCTTCGCCTTGGCCGGGTCGTTGAAGTCGCCGAGGAACTGCGGCGTCACCACGGTGGTGCCCGGGACGGCGGCCTCGGCGCCGTTCGCGAAGGCGGCCGAGGCGTTGACGATGGCCGGCAGCTCGACCCCGCCGATGAAGCCGATCTTCCCGGTGGACGACGACAGGGCCGCGACGGCGCCCGAGAGGTACTCGGCCTCCGCCTGCTGCGGGTCGTAGTAGGCGAGGTTGTCCAGCGGCTCGGCGTCGGCCGGCCCGCCGATCTCGACGAACGTGACGTCGGGGAACTGCGGAGCCACCTTGCGGAGGTCGGCGTCGGTCTGCCCGCCCACGGAGATCACCAGGTCGGAGCTGCCCGCGAGCCGCACCAGCGTCTGCTCGTAGTCGGCCGCGGCGACCTCCTCGACGAACGACATGTCGACCTCGTCGCCGAGCTCCTCCTCGACCCGCTGGTACCCGAGGTAGGCCGACTGCATGAACCCCGTGTCCGAGGTCGAGCCGGGGAGGAACACGCCCACGGCCAGAGGCCCGTCGGTCGTCGGGTCGGTGCCGGAGGCGGCAGGGGTGCCGCAGGCCGCGAGAGCGAGGGTCCCCGCGGCGGCGAGCGCGGTGGCCAGGCGCCGGCGGGTCGGTGCGGCGGGAGACGGTCCGGTGCGGTGGGTGCGGGTTCCGGGGCGGGGGCTGCGCATGTCGTCCTCCAGTGAGTTAGCGGTATACCACTAATGGAGGAGTCTCGGGACGTCGTGTTTCCAGGGGGTCAACCGGCCGTAAATGCTGCGTGACCGTGCACCGGTCAGCCGGCGCGCCGGCCCCGGTTGCGCGACCGGGTCGCCTCGACGGGGTCGACGGGGGAGGAGGCCCAGGTCTCGGCGAGCGCGAGGCTCGGCCCGCGTCCCGAGGCCACGTGCCGCTGGGCGAGCGCGCCGACGGTCTCCGCGTCGCGGGCCTCGATCGCCGCGAGCATCGCCGCGTGCTCCTCGCACTGCTCGCGGGTGTCCCGACGCTTCGTGAGGTGAAAGAGCCAGCGCACCCGGGCGTCCAGCGGCGCGAGCATCGACCGCAGCAGCGTGTTGCCGCACGCCTGCACCACCGCCGCGTGGAAGCCGGCGTTCGCCGCGGCCGTCGCGGCGTCGTCGTGGGCGTCGAGGGCCTCGCGCGCGGCCTGCACGGCGGCCGCCATCGTCTCGAGGTCGGCGGCCGTGCGACGCAGCGCCGCGAGCCGGAACGCCAGCACCTCGACGCTCTCGCGGACCTCGAAGAGCTGCTCGACGTCCTCGCGCGTGAAGGGCGCGACCAGCGCCCCCTGCCGGGGCACCAGGATGACCAGGCCCTCGCCCTCGAGCTGCTGCAGCGCCTCGCGGAGCGGGACGCGCGAGACGCCGAGCTCGGCGGCGATGTCCCTCTCGACCAGCCGCTGACCCGGATGGAGGTCGAGGCCGATGATGCGTGCCTTGATGGTCTCGTAGGCGGTCTCGCGCAGCGAGCGGCTGTCGCCGCGGGGCGCGGGGGGCGTGGTCACGCACCGATCCTAAGGAGCGGGCGGGCCGGTGGCCGGACCGGGGCCCGGCCTAGACTGGTCCGGTGATCCGACGCATCGACCTCCGCGGGCAGGACCTGACCCGCACCGAGCTGCTCGGGGTGCTGCCGCGCCCCGAGATCGGGGTGGACGAGGCCGTCCAGGCCGTCACCCCGATCATCGCCGACGTCCGGGCCCGCGGTGCCGCCGCGCTCCGCGACCTGTCGGAGCGCCTCGACGGCGTGCGTCCGGAGCATCTGCGCGTCCCGGTGGAGGCCCTGGCCGCCGCCCTCTCGGGGCTCGACCCGCAGGTGCGGGCGGGGCTCGAGGAGGCCATCCGGCGGGTCCGGGCGGTGCACGCCGCGCAGGTGCCGACGGAGCACGCCACGCAGCTCGCGCCGGGTGCGGTGGTGCGCCAGCGGTGGGTCCCCGTGCAGCGCGTGGGCCTGTACGTGCCCGGTGGCCGCGCCGTGTACCCGTCGTCCGTGATCATGAACGTGGTCGCCGCGCAGGAGGCCGGGGTGCCCGGGCTCGCCGTCGCGTCGCCGCCGCAGAAGGACGCCGGCGGGCTGCCGCACCCGACGATCCTCGCCGCGTGCGCGCTGCTCGGCGTCGACGAGGTCTACGCCGTCGGCGGGGCCCAGGCGGTGGCGATGTTCGCGTACGGCGCCGCCGGCACCGAGCCGCAGGACGGCGACGTGCTGTGCGACCCGGTGGACGTCGTGACGGGCCCCGGCAACGTGTACGTGACGGCGGCCAAGCGCCTGGTGCGCGGCGTCGTCGGCATCGACGCCGAGGCCGGGCCCACGGAGATCGCCGTGCTCGCCGACGAGACGGCCGACTCGGGGCACGTCGCCCTCGACCTCATCAGCCAGGCCGAGCACGACCCGATGGCCGCCTCCGTCCTGGTCACGCCGTCCGTGGAGCTGGCCGGCGCCGTGGAGGCCCGGCTGAGCGACCTGGTGGGCTCCACCAAGCACTCGGCCCGCGTCCTCCAGGCGCTCGGCGGACCGCAGTCCGCCGCCGTGCTCGTCGACGACCTGGAGCAGGGTCTCGCGGTGGTGGACGCCTACGGCGCGGAGCACCTGGAGATCCAGACCGAGGGGGCAGCGGCGCTCGCGGAGCGCGTGCGATCGGCGGGGGCGATCTTCGTCGGCCCGTGGTCGCCCGTCTCCCTCGGCGACTACATGGCGGGCAGCAACCACGTGCTCCCCACCGGCGGCTCCGCGCACTTCTCCAGCGGCCTCGGCGTCCACGCCTACCTCAAGTCCGTCCAGGTGGTGGAGTACACCCGCGACGCGCTCGAGGAGCTCGCCGACCGCATCGTCGCCGTCGCGAACGACGAGGACCTGCCCGCGCACGGCGAGGCCGTCCGCGGGCGCTTCCTCTGAGCGGCCGCACCACGCCCACGACCGGTCCTCGCCGGCGCGCGGAATAGTGTGCCAAGCGGCACGGCCCACGGCGTCGGCCGCGTCGGAGGGCCGTGCGAGCATGGACGCATGCCCGCGCCGCCACCCCGCCTCGACCCGGTCGTGGTGGGCGACGTCGTCGGGAGCGCCGCGTTCCGCCGCGCCCAGGGCTACCAGCGTGCGGGCATGGTGCGCACCTGGCACTGGGACCCCGACGCGCGGGCGCTCACGGCCCGCGTCGCGGGCAGCGGGGCGCAGCCCTACGCCTGTCGCGTGACGTTCACCGTCGGGGCCGACGGGCGGTACGCCTACGACGGGTCGACCTGCAGCTGTCCGGTGCGAGCGGACTGCAAGCACGTCGCAGCCGTCCTGCTGCACGTCGGTGCCCGGCCCGAGGCGGTCGGGACCGCCGTGGCCGCCGTCAGCGGTGACGAGGACGGCGACGAACCCGTGGGCTGGAGGGGGCGCCTCGCCGCGGTGACCGGAGCCCCGGACGCCGGGTCCCGCCGTCCGGCCGCGCACGGCACCCGCGACGGCGGCACCCTGCCGGTCGCGCTGCGGTTCCGGCTCGACGAGGAGTTCGGCGGCCTGCCCCCGGAGCTCTCGGTGCGGCCGGTCGTGCCGGGGCGCACCGGCTGGAAGGTCGCGCCCGAGGCGAGCTGGGAGGCGCTGGCCACCGGCCTGTACGCGTTCGCCGACGTGCGGGCCACGCCCGCGCCCGAGGTGCGGCGCTGGTTCGCCGACCTCGGGTCCGCCCTCGGCGACGGGGGCGGGTTCGGCCGCGGCCGGCGCGCCTGGCGCCCCCTGGCCGCCGGCGGCCGCGGGCTGTGGGCGCTGCTCGCCGAGGCCGCGGACCTGGAGATCCCGCTCGTCGCGCACGGGGCGCGTGACGAGGTGCTCCTGGCGGACGCGGCGGAGCTCCGCCTGAGGGTGGGGACCGCGGTCGGCGCGGCGGACGGCGGGGTGCACCTGGACCCGGTCGTGGCCTTCGACCGCGTCGACGTGGCCCCGGGTGCCCCGCTCGGCACGGTGGGGGACACCGGCCTGTACGCGGTCGAGGCCTCCGGCCGGCGGACCGTGCTCCGGCTGGGGCCCACGCCGCGGCGGCTGTCCGACGCCGCGCGGGAGCTCGTCGTCGTGGGCCGGGTGGAGGTGCCGGGCGACGACGTGGCGGAGCTCTACGCCGAGCACCTCCCCGCGCTCCGTCGCGCCGTGCGCGTCGTCACCGACGGCTCCGTCGCGCTGCCCGACCCGCCGCGCCCGGTGCTCGTCGCCGAGGTCGCCTTCCCGTCGCCGGAGCACGCGCTCCTGACGTGGGCGTTCGAGTACCCGACGCTCGAGCACACGACCCCGGGCGCGGGCAGAGTGCGTCGCGTCGCGCTGGACGGGGCGACGTCGGACCCGGTGCGGGACCCGGAGGCCGAGGCCGAGATCCGGGCCAAGGCGCAGGCGACCGTCCGGGGCGTGCCCGGCTTCGAGCGCTTCGACCTCGCCGCCCGGACGGACGTCAAGGGCCTGGACGCACTCGACCTCGCCCACGGCGTGCTCCCCGCGCTGGCCGCCACGGGCGACGTGCGCGTCGAGGCCGGCGACGTGCCGCACTACCTGCACCTGGACGCCGCCCCCCGCGTGGTCGTCTCGGGCGCGCCCTCGGGGGATTCCGACTGGCTCGATCTCGGCGTCTCGGTGACCGTCGGCGGCAAGGAGCTCCCTTTCGCCCGCCTGTTCACCGCCCTCGCGCGCGGCGACAAGCGGCTGCTCCTCGTCGACGGGTCGTGGCTGCGCCTCGACCAGCCGGTGCTGGGCCGCCTGCGTGACCTCATCACGGAGGCCACCGCGCTGAGCGACCGGCCGGGCAAGGCGCGGGTCAGCCGCTACGACGCGCAGCTGTGGGGCGAGCTCGAGGACGTGGCGGACGTCGTCGAGGCCGCGGAGGCCTGGCGGCGGGCGCTGGCCGGCCTGCGCGCGCTCGCCGCGGGGGAGCGTGTCGCGGAGGCGTTGGACGTGCCCGACGGCGTGCGCGCCGAGCTGCGGCCGTACCAGCGGCAGGCGTTCGAATGGCTGACCTTCCTGTGGCAGCACGGGCTCGGGGGGATCCTGGCCGACGACATGGGGCTCGGCAAGACGGTCGAGACGCTCACGTTCCTGGCGCACGCGCGGACGACGGCGGCGGACGCCCCGCCCTTCGTCGTCGTCGCCCCGGCCTCCGTGGTCGGGAACTGGGTGGACGAGGCGGCGCGCTTCACCCCCGGGCTGCGGGTGGTCGCGATGCCCGCGACCTCGCGCACGCTCGGCACCGACCTGGCCGAGCTCGCCGCCGGGGCCGACGTGGTCGTCACGTCGTACGCCGTCTTCCGTCTCGAGTTCGACGCGTTCGACGCGCTCGAGTGGGGCGGGCTGATCCTCGACGAGGCGCAGGTGGCGAAGAACCCGCGCACGCGGGCGCACGAGACCGCCCGGCTGCTGCGCGCCCCGTTCAAGCTGGCGGTCACGGGCACGCCGCTCGAGAACAACCTCATGGAGCTGTGGGCGGCCCTCGCGATCGTCGCGCCGGGGCTGTACCCGTCGATGCACCGCTTCAAGGCGGAGACCGCGCGGGTGGTCGACGCCGCGGCCGCCGACGACGACCCCCAGGTGGTCGCGGCCGGCAACCGCGCGCTCGCACGCCTCAAGCGGCGCATCCGCCCGCTCGTGCTGCGCCGCACCAAGGAGCAGGTCGCCCCCGAGCTCCCCGAGCGCACCGAGCGCGTGCTGCGCGTGCCGCTCACCCCCGACCACCGCAAGGTCTACGACACCCACCTGCAGCGCGAGCGACAGCGGCTGCTCGGGCTGCTGGAGGACTTCGACGCGAACCGCGTGGCGATCTTCCGGTCGTTGACGACGCTGCGCCGCCTCGCGCTCGACGCGTCGCTCCTCGACGACGCGTACGCGGGCGTGGGCTCCGCCAAGCTCGACGTGGTGACCGACGAGCTGACCGAGATCGCCGCGGAGGGCCACCGGGCGCTCGTCTTCTCGCAGTTCACGTCGTTCCTGCGGCGCGTCGAGCAGCGCGTCACCGCCGCCGGGCTGCCCGTCGTCTACCTCGACGGCGCCACCCGCCGGCGCGCGGACGTCGTGCGGGCCTTCAAGGAGGGCGACGCCCCGGTGTTCCTCGTCTCGCTCAAGGCGGGCGGCGTCGGGCTCAACCTCACCGAGGCCGACTACGTCTACCTGCTGGACCCGTGGTGGAACCCCGCCACCGAGGCGCAGGCCGTCGACCGCACCCACCGCATCGGGCAGACCCGCAACGTCGTCGTGACGCGCCTGGTCGCGCAGGACACGATCGAGGAGAAGGTCATGGCGCTCGCGCGGCGCAAGGCCGCGCTGTTCGACGCCGTGCTCGACGACGCGGCGGGCACGTTCGCCGGGGCGCTCGCGGCCGACGACGTCCGGGGGCTGCTCAACGGCTGACCCCGGTGCGCCGCCGCGGGGCGCCGCCGCGGCGGCGCGGACCCGTCAGCGCACGCCGAGCACGAACGGGTGCACCGCCGCGGCACCGGCCTGGCGCAGCAGCCGAGCGGCCACCGTGAGCGTCCAGCCGGACTCGGTCCAGTCGTCCACCAGCAGCACGGTGCGGCCCGGCAGGCCGCGCAGGGCGGCGTCGCCCAGCTCCGGTCGCAGGCGCCGCGCCACACCCGCGAGGCGCATCGCCGAGTTCACGTCGTGCCGGTCGGGCTGCTCGGAGCCGGCGGCCGGCCCGACCGCGCCGATGAGCGGCACGCCCAGGTAGGCGGCCAGCCCCGAGGCCAGGTGGTAGGTGAGCTGCGGACGGGTGGCCGACCGCACCGCGACCACGCCCTCGATCGCGTGGGACGCGCCCGCGTCGTCCGCCCCGTCGCCGCCGTCGCTGCGGCCGGGGTGGATGGCGTCCCAGTCGTCGAGGACCCGCGCGGCGGCGTGTCGCAGCGGCACGGGCACCTCGCCGTCGGGTGCACCCGCCGCGAAGAGGTCGCGCAGCGGGCCCGACCAGCCCAGGCCGTCGAGGCGGGCGACCGCGCGTCCCGGCTCGGCGCGCTCGCCGGGCGCGATCTTGCCCTTGAGGTCGAGGCCGAGGGCGGCCAGCCCGGACGGCCACATCGCGCGCGGTCCGACCTCCACGCCGGGCCGGTCCATGTCGGCGCGCGCGGCGGCCACGGCCTCCGCGTCGGGGACGGCGGGCAGCGTGACACCGTCGCACCGGTCGCAGCGGCCGCAGGCCCAGCCGTCGGGCAGCTCCGGGTCGTCGAGCTGGGCGCGCAGGTACGCCATCCGGCACCCGGAGGTGGCCACGTAGTCGACCATGGCCTGCTGCTCCGCCTGGCGGGTGGCCTCCACCCGTGCGTAGCGCTCGGCGTCGTACGCCCAGGGGGTGCCGGTGGCGACCCAGCCGCCCTGCACGCGGCGCACCGCGCCGTCGACGTCGAGCACCTTGAGCATCGTCTCGAGCCGGGACCGCTTGAGGTCGACCTGCGTCTCGAGCGCGGCGGTCGACTGCGCGCCCTCGGACGCCCCGAGGGCGCCGAGCGTGGCGCGGACCTGCGGCTCGGCGGGGAACGCCTGCGACCCGAACCAGTCCCAGATCGCCCGGTCCTCGTGCCCGGGCAGGAGCACGACGACGGCGTCGTCCACGCCACGGCCCGCGCGGCCCACCTGCTGGTAGTAGGCGATGGGGGAGGAGGGGGCGCCGAGGTGCACGACGAACGCGAGGTCGGGCTTGTCGAAGCCCATGCCGAGCGCGGACGTCGCCACCAGGGCCTTGACCCGGTTCTCCTTGAGGTCCTCCTCCAGCTGCTCCCGCTGGGTGGGGTCGGTCCGGCCGGTGTAGGCCGCGACCGCCAGCCCCGCGCCCCGGAGCTGCTCGGCCACCTGCTCGGCGGCGGACACGGTGAGGCTGTAGACGATGCCCGACCCCTCGACGTCCTGCAGCGCCTCCACGAGCCACGCCACCCGCGTGGGCTGGTCGGGGAGCTCGAGCACGGCGAGGTGCAGCGACTCGCGGTCCAGCCCGCCCCGCAGCACGAGCACGTCCTCGTCGGGGACGGGGTCGCCGCCGGCGGCCGTTCCGTGCACGCCGAGCTGCTCGGCGACGTCGGCGGTGACGCGGGCGTTGGCCGTGGCCGTCGTGGCGAGGACGGGGATGCCGGGCGGCAGGTCGGCGAGCAGCGTGCGGATGCGGCGGTAGTCGGGCCGGAAGTCGTGGCCCCAGTCGGAGATGCAGTGCGCCTCGTCGATCACCACGAGGCCGGCGTCGGCCGCCAGCCGGGGGAGCACCTCGTCGCGGAACGCCGGGTTGTTGAGCCGCTCGGGCGAGCACAGGAGCACGTCGACCTCGCCCGCCGCGATGTCCGCGTGCACCTGGTCCCACTCGGTGACGTTCGAGGAGTTGATCGTCACGGCGCGGATCCCGGCGCGCGACGCCGCCGCGATCTGGTCGCGCATGAGCGCCAGGAGCGGGGACACGATGACGGTGGGACCCGCGCCCCGGGACCGCAGCAGGGACGTCGCGACGAAGTACACGGCGGACTTGCCCCACCCGGTGCGCTGCACGACGAGCGCGCGGCGGCGGAACGCGACGAGCGCCTCGATCGCGCGCCACTGGTCCTCCCGCAGCGTCGCGTCCTCGCGGCCGACCAGCGCGCGCAGCGACTCCTCGGCCTGCTCGCGCAGCGTGCCGCCGCCCTCGCCCGCGCTGTCGAGCAGCCCGCGGAGCATCGCGAGCTTCGCGCGCTTGGCGGCGTCGGGTGCCGACGCGGGTTCGGGGGACGGGACGGGCGGCGGGGCGGTCCGCGGCCCGGGCGGGGCGCCGTGCTCGTTCTCGTTCTCGGGCGCCTGGTCGTCAGGCGGCGGGACGTCCTCGTCCGTCGGGTCGAACACGAGGTCGGCGTACGGGTCGTCGGGGTGGCTCACGTCTTCGATCGTAGGGGGCGCCGCCGACGGCTCCGGCCCGTCCTCCACAGGCCGTCAGCGCACGTACTCCCGCAGGAGCGCCACGGACGACGCCACCACCGCGACCACCTCGGCCGCGGCGGCGACGATCTCGGTGGCCCCCGCGAACGTCTCGTTGACGCCGTAGAAGCCGACCGTCGTCGACAGGACGAACGCGAGCAGCGTCAGGCCGCCGAAGCCGATGCCGCCGACGAGCGGCAGCCAGTGCCGCCAGGCCACGAGCAGCCCGGCCAGCACGACGCCCGCCACGGCGTTGAGGAGGAAGAGGGGGCCGACGACGGCGATCGTGTCGTAGCCGTCGACGTACAGCACGACGTGGACGACGGCGGAGACGAGGACCGCGATCGCGGCCGCGAGTCGCCAGCCGCGCGCGACGGGCGGCCGGGCCGAGGGGGTGGGCCGCGGCCGGGGTGGCACCGCGCCGTGCGACGAGTCCATGATGATGATGCTCCCACTCCTCGGTGGTGCCGTCAGCGGAAGCGTCCGGCGGGCCGGGGCCCGACCCACCGGAGGCGCCATGCCGACCAGCCCAGCGACCAGCCCTCAGGCCAGCCCTCAGGCCAGCCCTCAGGCCAGCCCGACCGTGCCCGACGCGGCCGCCTGCTCCTGCGGCCCGACCCGCCGACAGCTGCTGCGCGGCACGGGCGCGGCGGCGGGCGCGATCGCGGGCGCCGGGGTGCTCGCGGCCTGTGCCGAGCAGAAGCCGACGCCGCAGGAGGCCGCGGCCTCCGCGAGCGCGGCGGGCGCGGGCACGGTCGTCGTCGCGCTCGCCGACGTGCCGGTGGGCGGCGCCGTCGCCGCGAAGGTCGGTGGTCAGGACGTGCTCGTGACCCAGCCGACCCAGGGCGAGGTGCACGCGTTCAGCGCGATCTGCACGCACGCGGGCTGCACGGTCGCGCCCGGCGAGGGCGAGCTGCTGTGCCCGTGCCACCAGTCGCGCTACGCGCTGACGGACGCCGCGGTGCTCGGCGGGCCGGCGCCCGAGCCGCTCCCGTCGATCCAGGTCGAGGTCTCGGGGGACGACGTCGTGCTCGCGTGACGGGGCGCACGGACGACGGGGGCCCCGCGGCCCCGGGCCCCCGGCCCCCCGCGGGGGCGGGGGGCGGCCGCACCCCAAGTGCAATACGACCCGGCCGTCGAAGGAGCCCCCCCTCAACTCCTCGAAAAAACCGTTGATGTCGCCGAGGGGGCGCACCGTGTAGGTCGGGTCGACCTTGCCGCGGGCGAAGAAGTCGAGGGCCTCCGCCATGTCCTTGCGGGTGCCGACGATCGAGCCGCGCACGGTGAGCCCGAACAGGACCGTGGTGAAGATGTCCAGCGGGAACTTCTCCGGGGGCAGGCCCACGAGGGACACCGTGCCGCCGCGGCGCAGCGCGCCGACGGCCTGCGGGAACGCGTGGGCGTTGACCGCGGTCACCAGTGCGCCGTGGACGCCGCCGCCGGTCTTCTCCTGCAGCTCGGCCGCGGCGTCGGCGGAGGTGGCCGCGTTCACGGTCACCTCGGCCCCGTGCTTGCGCGCCAGCTCGAGCTTGGCGTCGTCGACGTCGACCGCGGCGACGCGGCGGCCCATCGCGACCGCGTACTGCACGGCGATGTGGCCGAGGCCGCCGATGCCGGAGATCAGCACCCACTCGCCCGGCTTGGTGTCGGTGACCTTGAGGCCCTTGTAGACGGTGACGCCGGCGCACAGGATCGGGCCCACGGCCGACAGGTCGACGCCCTCGGGGACGATCGGGGCGTACCGGGAGTCGACGAGCATGTACTGGCCGAAGGAGCCGTCGACCGAGTAGCCGCCGTTCTTCTGGTTCGGGCAGAGGGTCTCCCAACCGGTCTCGCAGTACTCGCACTCGCCGCAGGCGCTCCACAGCCAGGCGTTGCCGACGGTGTCGCCGACCTTGACGCGGGTCACCTGGTCGCCGACGGCGACGACGTGCCCGACGCCCTCGTGGCCGGGGACGAACGGCGGGCTCGGCTTGACCGGCCAGTCGCCGTGCGCGGCATGCAGGTCGGTGTGGCACACCCCGGTGTAGTCGACCTTGACCAGGGCCTCGTGCGGGCCGGGCGTCGGGATCTCTCGGTCCTCGACGGTCAGGGGCTCGGTGAACGAGTGGACGACCGCGGCCTGCATGGTGCTCATCTGCTTCTCCCTCTCACGGGCCGCTCGCGGGCGGCCCACATGTCGAACTGCTGATACCTCGACGGTAGGCGCGATGCCTCCGCGACGCAGCCCCAGGGCCTTGTGAAGGCTGTCACAAGCCGCACGATCAGGCCGTTCGCTGCATGTGTAATCCTTCACAAAGTGGATGGTCGGTCGATCCGGCACGGTCGGCAGCGGTCGGCCCGACCCGGGCTCGCGTGCCCGGTCGAGGGGCGGACGCCGCCCTCGGGCGCTCCGGCCGTTCCGTAGACTGGCGCGGTGACCACCCCCCTGTCCGCCGCACCCGCGGGCGGCGTCGACGGCGCGCGGCTGCCGCTGCGTCCCGAGCTCGCCGCCGAGGTGCCCTACGGCGCCCCGCAGCTCGACGTGCCCGTGCGGCTGAACGTCAACGAGAACCCGTACGCCCCGTCGGAGGCCGTGGTCGCGACGATCGCCCACCACGTCGCCGAGGCGGCGCGCGGGCTCAACCGGTACCCGGACCGCGACTTCGCCGCCCTGCGCGGCGACCTGGCCGACTACCTGGCGCTCGAGTCGGGGGTGCGGGTGGCGCCCGAGCAGGTCTGGGCCGCCAACGGCTCCAACGAGGTCATGCTGCACCTGCTGCAGGCGTTCGGGGGTCCCGGCCGCACCGCGCTGTCCTTCGCGCCGACCTACTCGATGTACCCCGAGTACGCGCGCGACACGCACACGCGCTGGGTCACCGGCCGCCGCGAGACCGACTTCACGCTCGACGTCGACCACGCGGTCGCGACGATCGAGGAGGTCCGCCCGTCCGTAATCCTCCTCGCCAGCCCGAACAACCCGACCGGCACGGCGCTGCCGCTCGCGACGGTGGAGGCGATCCTGGACGCCGCGGCGAGGACCGAGGTGCTCGACGCCCCCGAGCGCGACGGTCGCCGCGCCGGCGCGGTCGTCGTGGTCGACGAGGCGTACGCGGAGTTCCGCCGCCCCGGCACGCCGTCGGCCCTCGAGCTGCTCGGCACGCACCCCCACCTCGCGGTCTCGCGCACGATGTCGAAGGCCTTCGCCGCGGCCGGGCTGCGGCTCGGCTACCTGGCCGCCTCCACCGCGCTCGTCGACGCCCTGCGTGTCGTCCGGCTGCCCTACCACCTGTCGGCCGTCACGCAGGCGGCCGCACGGGGAGCGCTGGCGCACCACGACGAGCTGCGGGCCCAGGTGCGTGACCTGCGCGACGAGCGCGACGCCCTCGTGGCGTGGCTGCGCGCGCAGCGCGTGGACGGCCGCCCGCTGCAGGTGGCGGACTCCGACGCGAACTTCGTGCTGTTCGGCACGTTCGAGGACCGGCACGCCGTCTGGCAGGGCCTGCTCGACCGCGGGGTCCTCATCCGCGAGACGGGGCCCGACGGCTGGCTGCGCGTCTCCGTCGGCACGCCCGGCGAGAACGCCGCGTTCCGGGCCGCGTTCATCGAGGTCGTCAGCGAGACGGTCACCGGCGCCACGGCGCCCGAGGAGGAGGACTGATGCAGCACCGCACGGCCCGCGTGGAGCGCACGACGAGCGAGTCGAGCGTCGTCGTCGAGCTGGACCTCGACGGCACGGGGCGCACGGAGATCTCGACGACCGTGCCGTTCTACGACCACATGCTCACCGCGCTCGGCAAGCACTCGCTGATCGACCTCACGGTGCGCGCGACCGGCGACACCCACATCGACGCGCACCACACGGTCGAGGACGTCGCCATCGTGCTCGGCGAGGCGCTGCGCGAGGCGCTGGGCGACAAGCGCGGCATCTCCCGCTACGGCGACGCGACCGTGCCGCTCGACGAGGCGCTCGCGCTCGCGGTCGTCGACGTCTCCGGCCGGCCGTACCTGGTGCACTCCGGCGAGCCGGAGGGGCAGGAGTACCACCTCATCGGCGGGCACTTCACCGGGTCCCTCACGCGGCACGTGCTCGAGTCGATCGCCCACCACGCGGGCATCTGCCTGCACGTGCGGGTCCTCGCGGGCCGCGACCCCCACCACATCGTCGAGGCCCAGTTCAAGGCGCTCGCCCGCGCGCTGCGCGCCGCCGTCGCCCCCGACCCGCGCGTCGAGGGCGTCCCGTCCACGAAGGGTGCGCTGTAGCCGCATGACCACCGATCCCGACCGGCAGCCCGAGCCGCAGCCGGACCTGCCCGACGACCTGCCCGAGGGCTTCGAGGTCCCCGACGACCTGTCGGGTCTCGACGGCACCCGCAAGGACCCCGACCTGGCGGTCCTCATCACACAGATCGCCGGCGCGGAGCCCTTGGCGGCCGCCTGCTCGCTCGCGGAGCTCGACGTCGACGCCGTGCCCACGCCCGTGGGCGCCGTCGCCGTGCTGCGCGACACGAGCGACGATGCCCCCGACCACGCCGCCGCGGCGATCTCGAAGCTCGTGGCGGGCGTCCCGCTGGTGCTCGTGACCCGCTGGGGCGAGCAGCTCACCTGCGTGCGCTACGCCGACGGCGAGGCGCAGGGCGAGCTGCCCCCGGGCCTGGTGCTGGGCGGCGCGCCGGAGGCGCTCGAGGACCTCGTCACCGGCCAGCTCACGGTGGCCGACCTGCCGGGCGTCGTGCCGTCGACGAGCATCGGCCGCTTCAAGGCGATGCGGATGCTCACGGGCGCCGCGCGCAAGGCCCGCAAGAAGCAGTAGGGGAGACGCATGCCGGACACGCCCAGCGACTCGACCAGCAACTCGACCAGCAACTCGACAGGCACGGTCGACCGGGACAGGATCACCGCGGCGCAGGAGGCGGCGGGGATCACGCCGTTGCTGCCGCACGGCGGCGCCGCGGCCGACCTCAACCCCGCGCCGGCGCCCGCGCGCCCGGACGGACGCTCCCACGTCGTGGTGCTCGACTACGGCTTCGGCAACGTCCGCTCGGCCGTGCGCGCGCTCGAGCGGGTCGGTGCCGACGTGGAGCTCACCGCCGACCTGGCGCGGGCCGCCGAGGCCGACGGCCTCGTCGTGCCGGGCGTCGGCGCGTTCGCCGCCTGCATGGCCGGCCTCCGTGCCGTGCGGGGCGACCAGGTGATCGACCGGCGCCTCGCGGGGGGTCGCCCGGTGCTGGGCATCTGCGTCGGCATGCAGGTCATGTTCGACGCCGGCGTGGAGCACGGCGAGCGCGCCGAGGGCCTGGGCGAGTGGCCCGGCGTCGTCGAGCGGCTCGACGCCCCGGTCGTGCCCCACATGGGCTGGTCGCCCGTGGAGGCTCCCGAGGGCTCCCGCCTCTTCGCGGGGGTCGAGCACGAGCGGTTCTACTTCGTGCACTCGTACGCGGCGCAGCAGTTCACGCAGGGGCACGACGGCGACGCGGACCCGCGCTACACGCCGCCGCTGGTCACCTGGGCGCGGCACGGGGCGCCGGGCGCGGAGTCCCGGTTCGTCGCCGCCGTCGAGAGCGGTCCGCTGGCCGCCACGCAGTTCCACCCCGAGAAGTCCGGCGACGCCGGCGCGACCCTGCTCGAGAACTGGGTCCGCTCGCTCTGAGCGCCGTCGACCCGATCACCCCCGCACCCGAACCTGCCGTTCCAGAAGCTGGAGACACCCTGATGACCGACCGCCTCGTGCTGCTGCCCGCCGTCGACGTCGCCGACGGCCAGGCCGTCCGCCTCGTGCAGGGGGAGGCCGGCTCGGAGACGTCCTACGGCGACCCGCTGGCCGCCGCCCGCGACTGGCAGGCGGGCGGCGCCGAGTGGATCCACCTCGTGGACCTCGACGCGGCGTTCGGTCGCGGCTCGAACGCCGACCTCCTCGCGCAGGTCGTCGCGGAGCTCGACGTCCAGGTCGAGCTGTCCGGCGGCATCCGCGACGACGCCTCGCTCGAGCGCGCGCTCGCCACGGGAGCCCGGCGCGTCAACATCGGCACCGCCGCCCTGGAGGACCCGGAGTGGACCGCCCGCGTCATCGCCGAGCACGGGGACGCCGTCGCCGTGGGCCTCGACGTGCGCGGCACGACGCTCGCCGCCCGCGGCTGGACCCAGGAGGGCGGCGACCTGTGGGAGGTGCTCGCCCGCCTGGACGACGCCGGCTGCTCCCGGTACGTCGTCACCGACGTGACCAAGGACGGCACGCTGCGCGGCCCGAACGTCGACCTGCTGCGCGAGGTCGCCTCGCGCACGCCGGCCAAGGTGGTCGCGTCCGGCGGCATCTCCTCGCTCGCGGACCTCGAGGCGCTGCGCGCCCTGGTGCCGGACGGCGTCGAGGGCGCCGTGGTGGGCAAGGCCCTGTACGCCGGGGCGTTCACGCTGCCCGAGGCGCTCGACGTGGCGGGCCGGCCGTGACGGCCGGGGACGGCCGGGCCCTGCCGGGCCACCTGAAGTCCATCCAGCCGACGTCGCAGTTCGCGGGCGACGACGGCTCGGCCGACCCGGAGCTCGCCGCGCTGCTGGTCGCGCACGCCGCGGGCACGGGGTCGCTGGAGGACGTCGTGCGGCGCCTCGCCGCGACCCGCGTGCTGGTCCCCGTGCTCGCCGAGCTGGCCGTCGCCGACGTCGTCGAGCACGAGGGGCCCTCGGGCACGCAGGAGCTGCACGTCGACAAGGAGGCCGCGGCCGGCGTGGTGGCGATCGAGGCGCCCGACGGTCGCCGCGCGCTCCCCGTCTTCACGTCGGTCGGCGCGATGACGGCCTGGCGGCCCGACGCCCGTCCCGTCCCGGTCGAGGCGGCCCGCGCGGCCCTCTCGGCGGTGAGCGAGGACTGGTCGCTGCTGGTCGTGGACCCGGCCGGGCCGGCCACCGCCCTCGTGCCCCGGCCTGCGGTCTGGGCGCTCGCCCAGGGCGAGGAGTGGCGCCCGGCGCTGGTCCCCGCGGGCCCGGACGGCGCCCTCGACGTGGACCCGGAGGTCGCGGCCGCGGTCGCGGACGCCGCGGCGCCGGTGCAGCACGTGGTGCGCGCGCACGCCGAGCGCGGACGCCGCGCGGAGGTCGCCGTCGTCCTGGCCCTGGACCCGGGGCTGGACCGGCCGGGGCTGGACCGCGTGCTCGCGCAGGTGAACGCCCGTCTCGGCGCCTCGACGGTGATCTCCGGCCGCGTGGACTCGCTCGAGCTGCGGGTGGGCGCGGCGCGCTGACCCGCGTGCCGACCCGGCGTGCCGACCCGGCGTCGCCGGGCCTCCTAGCCGGTGGGCGTCGCGGACGGGCTGCCGGACGGCTGTGCGCACGGCGGCAGCGCCCGGAAGCCGTCGGCGTCGTCGAGCAGCCGTTCCAGGGTGGAGAGCGGCACCAGCAGCGAGCGGCCGTCGGAGGTCTTCGCGTACACGACGCCGATCACCCGTCCCCGCGTGTCGAGGGCGGCCGACCCCGACGAGCCCGGTTCGACGGGGGCGTCGGTGAGCAGCACCTCGCCCAGGTTCTCGTGCAGCGGGTCGGTCGTCGGCCCGATGACCTCGCCGGCGGTGATCGTCAGCTCGCCGCCCTCGGGATAGCCGACCACGGTGACGGCGTCGCCGGGCCGCGGGTCGGCCTCCGCGAGCGTCGGGTAGCTGGGCAGCGGGTCCGCGGTGCGCACGAGGGCGAGGTCGGCCAGGGATGCGCTGCCCGCGGCGGAGACCTCCAGGTCGCGCCCGTCGTAGGTGCTGACCTCCAGGGACTCCGAGTCCGCCACGACGTGGCGGTTGGTGACGAGGGTGTGCGCGTCGACGGCGAAGCCGGACCCGGTCGACAGGCCGTCGCAGCCGACGTTCCGGATCCGCACGGCCATGCGCTGCACGGCGTCGAAGCCGTCGGGGGACAGGCCCTCCGCGTCGTCGGGGGAGAGCGACGCCGGGGCGGACGGCGCGACGCGCGTCGGGACGACGTCGTCCGGGACCGCGGGCGGGAGCGCGGGGAGCACCCCGCAGCCGGCGAGCGTCGCGGCGAGGAGGAGGGCCGGCGCCGGGCGCAGGCCGCGCGCGCGGCCTGGCCGGGTACCTGGCCGGGTACCTGGTCGGGTCACTGCTCGAGCTCCTGCTCGAGCTGGTCGTTCGCCTCGGAGGCCTGCCGGCACAGCGTCTCGACGTCGGAGGCGAACCGGTCGAGGTCCTTCGCGTCGTAGGAGCCGCGGTCCTCGAGGTACGTGATGAGCTGCGACTGGGCGTCGACGCAGTCGCCGAGCGCCGTGGTCACGACGCCCGCCGCCTCGCTCACGCGCCGCTGGTAGTCGAGGTACTGCTGCGAGGCGACGTTCTCGTCCCCGAGCTGGGCCTTCTCGTTGGCGAGGTCGGTGATGCGGGCCGTGGCGGTCGCGAGCTGCTCGCGGGCCGCGACCAGCTCGGCGTCGGTGGCGTCGAGCTCTGCGTCGAGGGACGCCACCCGGTCGGCGTACCCCCGCGCCTCGTCCTCCCAGGCCGCGCTGTGCGCCTGCCAGCGCGTGGTGGTCACCCACAGGTACGCGCCGATGCCGAGCGCCCCGGCGAGCAGCACGGCCAGGACCGCCACGACCGGGCGGCGGTCGCGGCGACGGACGGGTGCGCCGCTCCCCGCAGGGGGTGGCGAACGGTCCGGGGGCGGCGGCCAGGCGGACGGGGCGGACATCTCAGACGACGGAGCCCGTGAACTTCTCGCCGGGGCCCTCGCCGGGCGCGTCCGGCACGACCGACGCCTCGCGGAACGCGAGCTGCAGGGACCGCAGGCCGTCGCGCAGCGATCGGGCGTGCTGGTTGCCGATGTCGGGGGCGCTCGTCACGACGAGCGCGGCGAGCGCCGTGATCAGCTTCCGCGCCTCGTCGAGGTCCAGGTGCCCCTGGGCGTCGGCGTCCTCCGCGAGGCCGCACTTCACGGCGGCGGCGCTCATGAGGTGCACGGCCGCGGCGGTGATGACCTCGACCGCGGCGACGTCGGCGATGTCACGGGTGGCGTCGTCGGCCGCGGCGTCGGCGGTGGAGGGGGTCGCGGGGGTCGCGGTCGCGGAGTCGGTGGAGATGGCGTCGGGCGAGGTGCTCATGGGGTCCATCTTCGCATCGGGCGGGACCGTGACGGCCCGCGGGGGACGGCCGAGGCCGGGCCCCCGCGGGGACCCGGCCTCGGTGAGCGGCGACGGCGGACGCGCGTCGCCGTGCCTGTCGCGTCAGATGCCGACGGGCTCGACGTCCGGGCCCGAGCCGACGGCGGCCGGCGACGGCACGTGCCCGGCCGACACCTCGGCGCGGAGCTTGGCGCCGAGCTCGGCGTCGACGTTCGTCCAGTACTGGAAGAACCGCTCGCGGATCTCGTCGATCGTGATGGCGAGGCCCTGGCCGGTGAGGGTCTCGAGGAACCGCGCCTTGGCGCCGTCGTCGAAGACCTCGCGGTACAGGGTGCCGGCCTGGCCGAAGTCGTCGTCCTCGGCGTGCAGGGTCTGCGCGGAGCGCAGCAGCGCGCCGTCCGACTCCCACGCCGCCTCGACGCCGAGCAGCGGGTCGGCCACGGGGCCGCCGGCCTCGCCGAACGAGTTCGGCGTGTACACGCGGTGCTCGGCGCCGTTGAAGTGGTACTGCATGTTGCCCTGGTGCATGTAGTTCGCGACCGGGGCGGCGTGCGGCTGGTTGACCGGCAGCTGGTTGAAGTTCGTGCCGATGCGGTGGCGCTGGGCGTCCGGGTAGGAGAACACGCGGGCCATGAGCATCTTGTCCGGCGAGATGCCGGTGCCCGGCACCTGGTTGCCCGGCGAGAACGCGGCCTGCTCGATCTCGGCGAAGAAGTTCTGCGGGTTCCGGTTCAGCGTGAACGTCCCGACCTTGATGCGCGGGTAGTCCTTCTTCGACCAGGTCTTCGTCATGTCGAACGGGTTGAAGCGGTACGTCTTCGCGTCCTCGTACGGCATGACCTGCACGTAGACGTCCCACGAGGGGAACTCGCCGCGGTCGATGGCCTCGTACAGGTCGCGGCGGTAGTAGTCGGCGTCCTCGCCGGCGATGCGCTCGGCGTCCTCCGCCGACATGTGCTCCACGCCCTGGTTCGACAGGAAGTGGTACTGCACCCAGAAGCGCTCGCCCTCGGCGTTGACCCACTGGTAGGTGTGCGAGCCGTAGCCGTTGAGGTGCCGCCACGACTTCGACAGGCCGCGGTCGCCCATGACGTAGGTGACCTGGTGGGCCGACTCGGGGGAGAGGGTCCAGAAGTCCCACTGCATGTCGGCGTCGCGCAGGCCCGAGGCGCCGAGGCGCTTCTGCGAGTGGATGAAGTCCGGGAACTTCATCGCGTCGCGCAGGAAGAACGTGGGGGTGTTGTTCCCGACGATGTCGAGGTTGCCCTCGGTGGTGTAGAAGCGCAGGGAGAAGCCACGCACGTCGCGCCAGGTGTCGGGGGAGCCCTGCTCGCCCGCGACGGAGGAGAAGCGCAGCAGCGTCTCGCTCGTCGCGCCCTTCTGGAAGACCGCGGCGCGGGTGTACTGCGACACGTCCTCGGTGATCACGAGCTCGCCGAAGGCGCCACCGCCCTTGGCGTGCGGGTTGCGCTCGGGCACGCGCTCCCGGTTGAAGGAGGCGAGCTTCTCGACCAGGTAGCGGTCGTGCAGGACGGTGGGCCCGTCCGCGCCCACGGTCAGCGAGTGCGCGTCGCTCGCGACCGGGGTGCCGGTCTGCGTCGTCGTGAACGGCGTCGTCATGAGATGACGTCCTTTCTCAGGGGGGTTCCGGTTCAGAAGGTCGTGCCGTGGCCGGCCGCCGGGACGGGGTCGGCGGCGGAGCGTCCGGCACAGTCGGGGCACAGGCCCCAGAAGGTGACCTCGGCGAGGTCGACGGCGAACCCGTGGGACGCGCTGGGCGTCAGGCAGGGTGCGTGACCCACGGTGCAGTCGACGTCGGCGACGGCGCCGCACGAGCGGCACACCACGTGGTGGTGGTTGTCGCCGGTGCGGCGCTCGTAGCGCGCGGGGTGCCCGGCCGGCTCCATCCGGCGCAGGAGGCCGGACGAGGTGAGCGCGTGCAGGCAGTCGTAGACGGCCTGCACGGACACCGAGCCGAGGTCGGCCCGCACCGCGCGCACGACGTCGTCCGCGGTGGCGTGCGGGTGCTCGGAGAGCGCGCGCAGGACGGCGAGCCGGGAACCGGTGACGCGCAGGCCCCGCTCCCTCAGCAACGTCTCGTCCGTCCTCGCCGTGGTCATGGCCGCGACCCTGCCACACTTTCTGGAACGATTCCAGTAAAGGTCGTGGCAGGGTCGGCCGAGACGCTCGCCACACCGGCCGGACGGGCGGCGATCCCGTGCTAGCCTTGACAGCTGACCGACCTGGGTCCGTCCGTACGCCGCTCCGCGGAGCGTCTGCAGGGCTCAGGTGCATCAAGTGGATCTCATCCCACCCGAGCACCGACCGAGCGCCCCCGGCGCCGACAGGAGCCGGGTCCCGGTCGGACGTCCCTCGTGGACGTCCGCCTCGGTCGTCGGAGCGTTCGCGCCCCGGCGTCGGTAGATGGCCTCCACCTGTGCTCAGGTCGGGGGCCTTTCCCGTCCCTGGCGGTCTACCGACGAGTTCCTAGGAGCATCACCATCAGCGAGCCTCGCATCAACGATCGGATCCGCGTCCCCGAGGTCCGACTCATCGGCCCGGGCGGGGAGCAGGTCGGCGTGGTCGCCACGGGAGTCGCCCTGAAGCTTGCCCAGGACGCCGACCTCGACCTCGTCGAGGTGGCCCCGGACGCCCGTCCGCCCGTCGCCAAGCTCATGGACTACGGCAAGTTCAAGTACGAGTCGGACATGAAGGCGCGCGAGGCGCGGCGCAACCAGGCGAACACGGTCCTCAAGGAGATCCGGTTCCGCCTGAAGATCGACCCGCACGACTACGGCACCAAGAAGGGCCACGTCGTGCGCTTCCTGGAGGCCGGCGACAAGGTCAAGGTCATGATCATGTTCCGTGGTCGTGAGCAGTCCCGCCCCGAGATGGGCGTGCGCCTGCTGCAGCGCCTCGCGGAGGAGGTGTCGGACCTCGGCTTCGTCGAGTCGATGCCGAAGCAGGACGGCCGCAACATGACCATGGTGCTCGGTCCGGTGAAGAAGAAGGCCGACGCCAAGGTCGAGCAGCGCAAGCGGTCCAGCGAGATCAACGCGCAGCGCAAGACCAAGTCCGAGGTCAAGGCCGAGGCCCGCGCCCAGGCTGCGCCCTCGCAGCCGACGCCGGAGCCCGAGCCGACGGAGCCCGAGCCGACGCAGCCCGAGGTCGAGGTGCAGGAGGCGCCGGCCCCCGAGGCCGTGCAGCCGACCCCTGCACCGGTCGCCGAGGAGAAGCCCGCCGCTGCTCCGGCGAAGGCCGCCGCTCCGGCCAAGCCGGCCGCTGCTCCGGCCAGGCCGGCCGCTGCGCCGAAGCCGGCCGCCGCGACGCCGAAGCCCGCGACGCCGAAGCCGAGCACCCCTCGGCCGGCCGCGCCGCGGCCGCCGAAGCCGAGCCCCCGCGCAGGGCGCTGAGGCCGAACACACACGACCATCTGGCACCGGGCCGCTCGCCGGCCCCGGTCCGCACCACGTCCCCGCCGGCCGGCGGGTGACCGACACGAGGAGAGACGGCAGTCATGCCGAAGAACAAGACGCACTCCGGCGCCAAGAAGCGTTTCCGGGTCACCGGCAGCGGCAAGATCATGCGTGAGCAGACGAACGCTCGCCACTACCTCGAGCACAAGTCCAGCCGCCGCACGCGTCGTCTGGCCCAGGACCAGGTGGTCTCGGCCGCCGACGTCAAGACCATCAAGAAGCTGCTCGGCAAGTGAGCCCTCGGCGGCCACCCGCTCCCGGTGACACCGAGGAGCACGGCCGCCGGGTCCACTTCCGACCCGACACTGCAAGGAGCATCACGTGGCACGCGTGAAGCGGGCGGTCAACGCCCACAAGAAGCGCCGTACGACCCTCGAGCGCGCCAGCGGCTACCGCGGCCAGCGTTCGCGCCTGTACCGGAAGGCGAAGGAGCAGGTCACCCACTCCCTCGTCTACTCGTACCGCGACCGCAAGGCGAAGAAGGGCGACTTCCGCAAGCTGTGGATCCAGCGCATCAACGCTGCGTCCCGCGCGCAGGGGCTGACCTACAACCGCCTCATCCAGGGCCTCAAGGCCGCTGAGGTCGAGGTCGACCGTCGCATGCTCGCCGAGCTCGCGGTCAACGACGTGGCGGCGTTCAACGCGCTCGTCCAGGTCGCCAAGGACGCGCTGCCGGCCGACGTCAACGCGCCGAAGGCCGCCTGAGCCACCGCTCAGCACCCGGACGCCCGGACACCCCCGACCTGTCGATGCCGCGCATGATCTCAGGCATCCCCGACGTGACGCTCGCGAACCCGCGGGCGGACCGGGTCAAGCAGGTCAGGGCGCTGTCCGGGCGTCCTGCGCGTTCCCGGCACGCGCAGTTCCTCGTCGAGGGCCCTCAGGGCGTGCGCGAGGCGGTCCGCCACGCGGCCCACGACGTCCGGGACGTCTATCTGACGCCCGCCGCGGCCGAGCGCTACGACGAGATCCTGCGCGACGCCCTCGACGCCGGGCTGCACCTGCACGTCGGGACGCCCGAGGTGCTGGAGGCGATGAGCCCCGACGCCCAGGGCGTCCTGGCGGTCGTGCGGGCACGGTCGTACGGACTCGACGAGGCGGTGGCGTCGTTGGCCGCGGCGCGGGCCGCCGAGGGGCGCCCGCTGCTCGTCTCCGTGCTGGCCGCCGTGCGCGACCCGGGGAACGCAGGCACGGTGATCCGCGCGTCCGACGCCGCCGGCGCCGACCTGGTGGTCCTCGCGGGCCACAGCGTCGACCCGCACAACCCGAAGGTGGTGCGGTCCACGGCCGGCTCGCTCTTCCACCTCCCGGTCGTCACCGGGGCGTCGCTGGCCGAGGCCGTCGCCGTCCTCCGGTCCGCCGGCTGCGTCGTCCTCGCCGCCGACGGCGCGGGGACCCACGACCTGGACGACCTGCTCGACGTCGCGGGCGCGGCCTCGCGAGAGCCCGACCAGCCCGACCTCTCCGGCTCGACGGCATGGGTCTTCGGCAACGAGGCCTGGGGTCTGCCCGAGGCCGACCGTGCCCTCGCCGACGCGGTCGTGCGCGTGCCGATCCGCGGCCAGGCCGAGTCGCTCAACCTCGCGACCGCCGCGACCGTCTGCCTGTACGCCAGCGGGCGCGCCCAGCGCTAGGACGCGTCTCCTCGACGCGCGTCGAGGCGCGCGGCAGACCGACCAGGTGACGTCTTCCCGGTACCGCGTGTCCGGTCCTCGACCTCGTGCTGCGGACGCTGCCGGAGGCCGCCGCGCCAGGCTCTTGACGCGGTTCTTGACGCGGCGGCCTCCGGTCACAGGGTTCGTCGGACGTCGTGGGCGTCGGTCGAGCGAGGCGTCAGGCAGGAACCCTGTCGAGGAAGCCGCGAACGTCGCGGATGCGCTGGTCCGCGTCGACCACGAGGACGTCGAAGCCGATCACGACCGGCTCCTCGCCGGCCGGTCCGAGGCCCCACTGGAAGCGGACCTGCTGATGGTGGGCGTCGATGTCGCCCACGGGGGTGAAGACGAAGCCGGGGAACTGAGCCTGGACAGCCTGAATGGTCGTCTCGACCGCTTCGCGGCCCTGCGCCTCGGCGAGCGGGTCGACGTAGGCGCAGTCCTCGGCCCAGTGGCTGGTGAGGAGCTCGGCGCGGGCCGACGTGTCGGTGGCGTTCCAGGTGTCGAGGTAGCGGGTCACGATCTCGTTCATGGCGTCTTCCCTTCTCGAATGACGTTGCACCCGAAGACTCGCCGCTCGTCAACCGTCCGGTCGATGACCTCTGAGGTCATGGTCGCCTTCGACAGGTGCTGCCTACGCTCCTCCCATGACCTCGACGGTGATGGCTCCATCGGTCGGCAACGAACTGCGCCGTTGGCGTGAGCTGCGATCTTTGAGCCAGCTCGCGCTCGCCACCCAGGCGGAGGTGAGCACCCGGCACGTGAGCTTCGTCGAGACCGGAAGATCCCGGCCGACCCCGGAGATGATCCTCCGGCTGGCCGAGGTGATGCGGGTACCCCTGGGCGAGCAGAACCGCCTCCTGCTCGCGGGGGGCTTCGCTCCCCGTTACGCGCACCGTGCCACCGACGACGAGGCGCTCGCGCCGGTGATGGCCGGGTTGCGCACCTTGTTGGACGCCCACGCGCCGTACCCGGCGTTGCTCCTCGACGACCATTGGGACGTGGTCGACGCCAACCGGCCCGTCGACGCGCTGGTCGCCGGCTGCGACCCGAGGCTGCTCGAGCCTCCGCTCAACGTGATCCGGCTCTGCCTACACCCGCGAGGACTCGCACCACGCATCCGCAACCTGCCCACCTGGCGAGAGCACCTGCTTCACCAGCTCCAGCAGCGCATCGCCCGCACCGGCGGCGACCACGACCTGGTCGCGCTCCGGGAGGACGTCGTCGACTACCCCTGCGACGGTGAGCCCCCCACCCGACCATCGGCCGACCCTGTCGTCCCGCTGGAGATCGAAGCGGGTGGGGAGGTGCTCCGGATGTTCAGCGTGGCCAGCCAGATCGAGAGCGCCTCCGACGTCACCCTCGACGGTCTGCACCTCGAGACCTTCCTGCCTGCCGACGACCACACGCGCCGGCTGCTGAACCCCTGACGTGCGCCCGAGAAGCCGTGGCGGGTCCGTCCGCTTCTCGGTCGGCCGTCGAAGGTGGTCTCGAACGCGTCGCGGGCCATCACAGCGAGTCACCGAACGGGCGACGCGCCTGAGCCCCGCCGGTCCGCTCGCCCCTCGGCGCGGTCCCGGATGCCGCGCAGCATCGCGGCCGACATCACCCAGCTCGCCACCTGCGTGGCCTCGACGACGAGCCGCCCCGCGACGCCGTGCGACCGGTACCGCTCCCGCACGAGCAGCCGCGTCCCGGCGGACCGTCCGGGCCACGGGCACAGCACGAACGCCCACGAGAAGTCGAAGGGCGGCGCGCCGTCGGGACCGCCCTCGTCGCCCAGCAGGACCAGGTGGCGCCGCGGCTCCAGCGCGGCCACGCGGAGCCCGAAGCCCTCGGCGAGGTGCACCCGGTCGCCCGGGCCGAGGCGCTGCCACTCGGGCACCACGCGGTCCGCGGAGCGGATGTCCAGGCCCATCAGGCGCTCGATCCGGTCGTAGGAGTAGAACCCGCCGCGGCCGTAGCCGAGCTGCAGCAGCCAGGGCCACACGGCGGAGGCGGGCGTACGGACGCCAACCGCGCGGGTCGCGACCACGTCGGCCGACGGCACGAGGTCGTCCCCGGGCAGCGGCTGGTCGGCCTCCAGGGCGGCCGTGCCCCAGGTCTGGGTCATGCGCCGGGTCAGGAGCGCGGCGCCGACGCCGGCGACGGCCAGGGTCGTGCCGGCGAGCGCGCGGCGGGTCGTGGGCATGCCCCCAGCCTGCCGCGGGGCCTAGCATCGCGCCATGCGCCTGTTCACGGCCGTGTACCCGTCCGCCGAGGCCCTCGCCCACCTGGAGCTCGCCCTCGCCGGCGTGGGCGGCGCGTCCGTCACGGACCCGGGCCGCGGGCTGCGCTGGGTGCCGCCCGAGCAGCGTCACGTCACGCTGGTCTTCCACGGCGAGGTGCCGGACGGGGCCGTGCCGGACTACGTGGACGCGTTGGGCGACGCGCTGGCCGACGTGCCGCCGTTCGAGCTGGCCCTGAGCGGCGGCGGCACCTTCGGCGGCCGCACGCTCTGGGTGGGTGTGGCCGGGTCGGTCGACGACCTGAGGCGCGCCGGCGAGCTCGCGCAGGACGCCGCCGTCGGCGCGTCGGGCCTGCCCGCCGCGGACCGCACGTCGGGACGGCCGCACCTCACGGTCGCGCGGGCGACCGCTCGTGCGACCGTTCCTGCCGCGGCGGGCCGGCGGCGGGTGGACTCCGCACGCGGAGGCACGCGGGGGCCGCGCGGCCGGGAGGCCGACGCGTCGCCGCTGGTGCCGTGGGCGCGGGCGCTCGCCGTGTACCGGGGGCCGTCGTGGCGGGTGGACGCCGTGCACGTCGTCGCGTCCCTGCTCGGGGAGGGGCGGTCGGGCGGGCCGCTGCACGAGGCCGTCGCCGAGGTCCCGCTGGCAGGCGCCGCCTAGGGCGCGTCGGCCGCGCCGGGCGAGGCGTGCTGGACGTCCGCCAGGCGGTGCACGGTGTCCCGCGTCGTGCGGTACAGCTCCCGGTAGCCGTCGTAGAGGATGTCGTAGCGCGCCGCCCGGGCAGGGTCCGGCTCGATCCGGGCCGTCAGGGGGTTCCACCGCGCGATGTCGACCTCCGCCACGGCGGACGCGGCGAGGTAGGCCGCGCCGAGGCACGCGCCCGACGACCCGTCGGCGAGGACCTGGGGGAGCCCGGTGACGTCGGAGACGATCTGCGGCCACAGGGCGCCCTGCGACCCCCCTCCGACGGCCACCCCGCGCAGCGCCGGCGCTCCGGCGCCGCGCAGGAGCTCGAGGTTCTGGCGGACGCCGAAGGCGGTCGCCTCGAGCGCCGCGCGGTACACGTCCCCCCGGGAGTGCTCGAGCGTGAGCCCGGCGATGACGCCGCGGGCGTCCGGGTCGTGCAGCGGGGTCCGTTCGCCGGCGAAGTACGGGAGCATGAGGAGGCCGCGGCTGCCCGCCGGGGAGCGCTCGGCCTCCGCGACCAGCTCGCCGAACCCGGGGCCGCCGAACAGCCCGCGCAGCCAGCCGGTGACCGCCCCGCTGGTGGCGGTGCCGGCCGTGAGGTCGTACGTCCCGCGCCGGACACCGACCGCCGACCAGAGGTCGCGGTGGTGCAGCAGGCGGTGGCCCGACGCGATCATGAAGAGCGTGCTGCCGTACATGAGGGCGACGTCGTCCGGGGCCGTGGGGACGCTGGCCGCCTCCGCCCAGGCGTCGATCGTGCCGAGCACGACGGGGGTGCCCTCGGGCAGGCCGGTCCGCCGCGCGGCGTCGGCCGTGACCTTCCCGGCCACGTCGCCGGGCAGCCCGAGCGCGGGCAGGGTGACCTGGCCGCGCAGCCGGTCGGCCCAGCGCTCGTGCCAGGTGCCGGCGCGCAGGTCGTAGAGCGGCGCGGCCTGGCTGGCCGACGTGTGGTCGAGGCGGTAGGCGCCCGTGAGCCTCCAGACGAGCCAGGACGACGGCATGAACAGGCGGCGGGCGCGGGCCCAGACCTCCGGCTCGTGCTCGGCGACCCACGCGAGCTTGGGCCCCACGGCCTGGCTGGAGAGCCGGGAGCCGGTGGCCCGCTCGACGGCCTCGGCCCCGAGCTCTGCCTCCAGCCGGTCGATCTGCGCGGACGCGCGCGTGTCGACGCCGTAGAGGATGGCGGGGCGCAGGGGCGTGCCCGCCGCGTCCGTGAGGACGGCGCAGGGGCCGACGCCGCTGGTGCCCACCGCGACGACAGGGACGTCGCACCGGCGGCGCAGCCGCGCCGTGAGCTCCGCGAGCTCGTCCCACCAGACCTCCGGGTCCATCTCGACGTGCCCGGGACGAGGGCGGTCGGGCTCGTGCTCGATCGTGGCGCGCGCCAGCACACGACCGTCGAGGTCGACGAGCACCGCCTTCGCGCTCGAGGTCCCGATGTCGACGCCGAGGACGGCCCCGGTCATGGGCGGCGCGCCGCCGGCCGGTCGAGCGCCTCGAGCAGGGCGCGCGCCGTCGGCGCGTCGGTCACGAGGGAGCGCACGAGTCCGGCCCGCACGGCGCCGACGATGCTGGGCACCTTCTCGACGCCCACGGCGACGCCGACGCACCGGTCGAGCCCCTGGAGCAGCTCGCGGGGGGTGCGCACCATCCGGTCGCTGCCGGGGAACTCGATCGCGGCGCCGGCGGCGTCGAAGAAGTTCATGCACACGTCCCCGATGGCGTCGCGGAACGTCGACGCGTCCGCAGGGATCGAGCGGGAGATCGAGTTCCGGGTGGCGGTCGGCGCGCCGATGCCGACCACGGCGGCGCGGGCGGACCGCCAGAGGCCGATCACGTGCCGGAAGGTCGGGTCCTCGTCGAGCGAGCGGCGCATCGGGACCGTGGGCAGCACCTCGGTGAACAGGAACGCCGGGAAGGCGCCCGTGCTCTCGGCGGCAAGGCGGGCGATCTCGTTGGTCTGGTACCAGGCGACGGGCTCGCTGAGGCCGCCGACGGTCGGGACGACCTGCACGCCGGTCATCTTGGGCAGCGGCTCGCGCACGACCTCGTAGACGGTCCGCCCGGACGAGAGCAGCAGCACGTCGCCGGGCTCCAGGCCCATGTCCTCGATCTCCGCGCCGACGGCGGGGGCGAGGTCGGGGCCGAGCCGGCTGGGATGGACGGGCGGCACGACGCGGGCGCCGTCCAGGCCGAGGGCCTCGCGGAGGCGCGCGGCGAGCACGCCGCGCTCGTCGGAGCGGGGGTCCACGACCTCGATGCGCACCAGGCCGAGCCGGCGCGCCTCGGTGACGAGCCGGCTGACGGTGGGGCGCGAGACGTCCAGGCGCTCCGCGATGGCGGCCTGCGTCTCGTTGTCGACGTAGTACATCCGCGCCGCCTGGTACGCCAGGTCGGCGGCGGTCACCTCGTGATCGCTCCGGTGCTCGCTCCGGTGCTCGCTCAGGTGGTCCGTCCGGTCAGGCCTCGCGTCGTCGCGCTCGCTCACGGTGCTCCCAGGGTCTCGGGACGTCGTCGGACGACGGTGATTCTTCCCCTTCCGCGCGCCCGGCGCTCCTCTCCTGAACAAGTGTGCGTGACAAATGTTCACGGAGTGGCTACGGTGGCCGCGTCCGGAACCCAGAGCCAACGGAGGCCAGACCCGTGCCCCTCGTCACGAACGCCGAGACCACCCTTCCCGAGACCATGCGCGCCGTGGTCGTCCACGGTCCCGAGGACTACCGACTCGAGACCCTCCCCGTGCCCGTCCCCGGGCCGGGGGAGCTCCTGCTGCGCGTCGACGCCGTCGGCGTCTGCGCCAGCGACCTGAAGTGCTACCACGGCGCCGCGAAGTTCTGGGGCGACGAGCACCGCCCGGCCTGGGCGCAGAAGGGCGTGACGCCCGGCCACGAGTTCGCCGGCACCGTCGTCGCGGCCGGCGACCAGGGCGCGCTCGACAAGCGCGAGGCCGCGCTCGGCGACCGGCTCGCCTGCGAGCAGATCGTGCCCTGCTGGGAGTGCCGGTACTGCCTGCGCGGCGCGTACTGGATGTGCGGCCCGCACGACATGTTCGGGTTCAAGGGCTTCAACGGGGCCATGGCCGAGTACGTGCTGGTGCCGGAGCGAGCCCTGACGCACCAGGTCGACCCCTCGATCGCGCCGCAGCACGCCGCGTTCGCCGAGCCGCTGTCCTGCTCGATGCACGCCGTCGAGCGCGGCGGGATCCAGCTGGACGACGTCGTCGTGGTGGCCGGCGCGGGCCCGATCGGCCTCGGCGCCATCGCCGGCGCCCGCCAGAAGAACCCGTACCTCGTCGTCGCGCTCGACATGAGCGACGCCAAGCTCGAGCTGGCGAGCAAGGTCGGCGCCGACGTGACGATCAACATCACGACCGAGGACGCCGTCGCGCGGGTCAAGGAGCTCACCGGCGGCTACGGGGCCGACGTCTACATCGAGGCCACCGGCCACCCGTCCGCCGTCGCGCAGGGCCTCGACCTGCTGCGCAAGCTCGGCACCTTCGTCGAGTACTCGGTCTTCAAGGACGACGTGACCGTGGACTGGTCGATCCTCTCGGACGACAAGGAGCTCGACGTGCTGGGCGCACACCTCGGTCCGCACTGCTGGCGCCCCGCCATCAAGCTCATCGAGTCCGGCACCCTCCCGCTCGAGGAGGTGTGCACGCACCAGTTCCCGCTCGAGCGCTTCCAGGACGCCCTCGACCTGGTCGGCGACTCGGCGGGCGGCTCGGTCAAGGTGTCGATCGTCCCGTCGCTGTCCTGACCTCGCCCCACCGCCACGGATCCGACCGTTCGAAGGAGAACCATGTCTGAGACCACGACGCGCGACGACGCGCCGTCGCCGGCCACCGAGTCCCGGCTGGAGCGGATGGGCATCCCCCGCTCCGTCGCGTGGGGCTATCTGGGCGTCCTGCTGTTCATGACCGGGGTCGGCGTCGACTCCAACTTCATCACCCCGCACCTCGTCGAGGCGCTCGGCAGCCCCGAGGCGACCGTCGCCACGATCATCACGGCGTACAGCCTCACCGTGCTCGTGGGCAGCTATCTGTCCGGGGCGCTCGCGGACCTCCTCGGGCCGCGCAAGGTGATGCTGCTCGGGTTCGGCGTCTGGGTCGTCTTCCAGGCCCTGTTCCTCGTCGCCCTGGACAGCGGCAGCTTCTGGGCGGTCGCGCTGACCTACGCGATCCGGGGCTTCGGCTACCCGCTGTTCGCGTTCGGCTTTCTGGTCTGGGTGAACGTCGCCACGCGCCCCGAGCGCAACGGCTCCGCCGTCGGCTGGTTCTACGTCGCGTTCACCGGCGGGCTGCCCACCCTCGGCTCGCTCTTCGCCATCGGCGCCATCCCGACGTTCGGCGGCGGGTTCGCCGGCGAGGCCGGTGCGATGTGGGCGTCGCTGCTCCCGGTGACTCTCGGCTTCCTCGTCGCGTGGTTCGGCGTGCGCGACCCGCGCGGGTCGCGCCGGATCGCGCCCGCCGGCGACTCGGCCTCGACGGTCATGCTGTCCGGCCTGTCGCTGACGGTGCGCAGCCCCAAGGTGCTCATGGGCTTCCTCGTGCGCCTCATCAACACCGCGCCCCAGTACGGCATGTTCATCGTGCTTCCCGCCGTGATCGCCGACGAGCGCGGCTGGGGCCAGGCCCGGTGGCTGACGATGACCGTGCTCGTGTACGCGACCAACATCCTCGTCAACGCCCTCTTCGGGTGGATCGGCGACCGCATCGGCTGGCAGCGCACGGTGAAGTGGTTCGGCGTGTTCGGGTCGTCGCTCGGCCTGCTCGCCTGGTGGTACGTGCCGCAGCTCGTGCCCTACGGCTCCGACTGGGGCTTCTGGGTCGCGACCGCCGCCGGGTGCGTCTTCGGCTGCCTGCTCGCCGGGTTCGTCCCGATGGGCGCGATCATGCCGGCGCTCGCCCCCGAGCGGAAGGGCGCCGCGATGGCCATGTACACGACCGCCGCGGGCGGGGCCGCCTTCCTGGGCTCGGCCGTCGTCGCGCTGGGCTTCGCCGTCGGCCTCGGCGGCCAGGGCATCGTCTGGATGTTCGTGGCCCTCTACGCCGCGGCCTTCGTCATGGTCGGCCGCCTCACCGTCGACCAGCCGGGGCACACGCCGGCCGGCCGGTCGACCAGGCGGCCCGCCGCCGAGGCGGTCCGCTGACGGCGGGCCCCGCCGGCTTCCCGCTCCGCACGCCTCCGCACGACACCCGAACGAACGAAGGACGCTCCCATGACGAGGATCTTCGACGACCCGGAGGAGTTCGCCGACGACCAGCTCGCCGGATTCCTCGACCTCTACGCCGACCGCTTGCGCGGCGTGCCCGGCGGCGTCGTGACGCTGCCGGACGGCGAGCCGCAGGTCGCCGTCGTGATCGGCGGCGGCTCGGGCCACTACCCGGCCTTCTGCGGCACGGTGGGGTCCGGCCTGGCGCACGGCGCCGTGGTCGGCAACATCTTCACCTCGCCGTCCGCGGCCCAGGCGTACTCCGTCGCGAAGGCGGCCGACCAGGGGCGCGGGGTGGTGCTCAGCTTCGGCAACTACGCCGGCGACATCATGAACTTCGGCATCGCCGCCGAGCGGCTGCGCAAGGAGGGCATCGACGCGCGGGTCGTCGTCGTGACCGACGACGTCGCGTCCGCCGAGGACCCCGAGCAGCGCCGCGGCATCGCGGGCGACTTCTCCGTCTTCAAGGCGATGGGCGCCGCGGCCGCGGCGGGCCTCGACCTCGACGAGGTGGAGCGGGTCGGCCGCGCGTCGAACGCCGCGACCCGCACGCTCGGCGTGGCGTTCTCCGGCTGCACGATGCCGGGCGCCGAAGCCCCCCTCTTCCAGGTGCCCGCCGGGCACCTGGGGCTCGGCCTCGGCATCCACGGCGAGCCGGGCATCGAGGACGTCCCCCTGCTGCCGGCGGAGAAGCTCGCCGGCCTCCTCGTGGAGCGCCTCCTCGCCGCGGCGCCGGACTCGTCGTCGACGCGCCTCGCGCCGGTGCTCAACGGCCTCGGCACCACGAAGTACGAGGAGCTCTTCCTCCTGTGGCGGCACGTGGCCCGGCTGCTGCGCGAGCGGGGCTTCACCCTGGTGGAGCCGGAGGTCGGCGAGCTCGTCACGAGCCTCGACATGGGCGGCGTGTCCCTCACCCTCCAGTGGCTGGACGACGAGCTGGAGCGGTGCTGGACGGCCGACGCCTACACCCCGGCGTACCGCAAGCAGCGTGCGCCCCTCGAGCGGCTCGACGCCTCGGGGCGCGGGGGTGCCGCCGAGGGCGTGGCCCAGGACGAGGCCGTGCCGCCGGCGAGCGACGCCTCCCGGGCGCTCGCGGGCGCCGTCCGCGACGGGCTGCGCGCCCTGCACGCGGTCGTCGCCGAGCACGAGGAGGAGCTCGGCCGCATCGACGCGGTCGCCGGCGACGGCGACCACGGCCGAGGCATGCTCAAGGGCGCCACCGCGGCCCTGCGCAGCGCCGAGCAGGCGCCGCCCGAGGCCGGTGCCGCCTGGCTGCTCGGCCGCGCGGGGCGGGCGTGGGCCGAGCAGGCCGGCGGTACCTCCGGCGTGCTCTGGGGCGCCGCGCTGGAGGCGTTCGGCGGGTCGCTCGGGGACGACGGGGACGCGTACGACCCCCCGAAGGTCGCCGACGCGATCGACGCGTTCGCCGAGTCCGTGCAGGACCTCGGCCGCGCGCAGGCGGGGGACAAGACCCTGCTCGACGCACTGCTGCCGTTCGCCGCGTCGTTCCGTGAGCAGGCGGGGGCCGGCGCCCCGACGAGGGACGCCTGGGCGGCGGCTGCCGACGCGGCGACCGAGGGTGCCCGCGCCACCGCGGACCTGCGTCCGCGCGTCGGGCGGGCTCGGCCGCTCGCGGAGAAGTCCCTCGGCACCCCGGACGCCGGCGCGACCTCGTTCGCGCTCGTCGTCACCCGCGTGGGCGAGGTCCTCGCCCGCGACTGAACAGACCCATCAGCACCTGGCGGCGCCCGCAGCACCGGCGCGGCAGGAGAAGGAGACACCGGCATGACAGCAACGGACGACAGCGCGACCGAGGCGGGCGTGGGGTTGCGCCTCGTGGTCGGGTCCGACGACGCGGGCTTCGACCTCAAGTCCCTCCTCGCGGGGGACCTCGCCGACGACCCCCGCGTCGCGACGGTGACGGACGTCGGCGTGGGTGCCGACGGGCACACGGCGTACCCGCACGTCGCGGTCGAGGCGGCCCGGCTCGTCGCGGCCGGCGAGGCCGACCGGGCGCTCCTGGTCTGCGGCACGGGCCTGGGCGTCGCGATCGCGGCGAACAAGGTGCCCGGCGTCCGCGCGGTGACGGCGCACGACTCGTACTCGGTCGAGCGCTCCGTGCTCAGCAACGACGCGCAGGTGCTCTGCCTGGGGCAGCGGGTCGTCGGCCCGGAGCTCGCCCGCCGGCTCGTGCGCGAGTGGCTGGGCTACGCGTTCGACCCCGCCGGCGCGTCGGCGGCGAAGGTCGAGGCGATCTGCGGCTACGAGGTCGCCTGAGACGTGACGAGACCGGCGTGTCACGCCTCCCGTGCCATCATGGGAGGCGTGACACTCCGCGACCGCCGATTTACCGGGCCCGCCACGGGCCCGGCCCCGGCGACGCGCGCGCGCTGAGCGCGGCACCGCGGACGCCGACCTGACCGGCCCGGGCGGGCACATAAACTGACCCCGCCGCCCACACCCCTCGCAGGGCCCCTCTCAGGAAGGCACGCATGTCCACGCCCGCACCCACCCCAGAACCCGGCGTCGAACGGCAGAGCCCCGACCCGTTGGACGTCGCGGCGCTCGACGCCGTCGTCGACGAGGCCCTCGCCGCGGTCGCCGCCGCGCGCGACCTGGACGAGCTGAAGGCCGTCCGCACCGCGCAGACCGGGGACAAGAGCCCGCTCGCGCTCGCGAACCGCGCCATCGGGTCCCTGCCGGGGCCGGAGAAGGCGGCCGCCGGCAAGAACGTCGGGCCTCGCCGCGGCCGCGTGAACCAGGCGATCGCCGCGCGCCAGGCGGAGCTCGAGGCCGAGCGCGACGAGCGCGTCCTCGTCGAGGAGACCGTCGACGTCACGCTGCCGACGGACCGTCGCGCCGTCGGGGCGCGGCACCCGATCGAGCTGGTGCAGGAGCGCATCGCGGACTTCTTCGTCGGGCTCGGCTGGGAGATCGCCGACGGCCCCGAGGTCGAGGCGGAGTGGTTCAACTTCGACGCCCTGAACTTCGACCCGGACCACCCGGCCCGGCAGATGCAGGACACGTTCTACGTCGCGGGCGACGGGGACAAGCCGTCCAACCTCGTGCTGCGCACGCACACGTCGCCGGTGCAGTCGCGGTCCCTGCTCGAGCGCGGCGTGCCGCTGTACGTCGCGTGCCCCGGCAAGGTGTTCCGCACCGACGCGCTGGACGCCACCCACACCCCGGTCTTCCACCAGGTCGAGGGCCTCGCGGTCGACAAGGGCCTGACGATGGCGAACCTCGTCGGCACGCTCGACGCGTTCGCGCGGGCCATGTTCGGCCCCGAGGCGCGCACGCGGCTGCGCCCGAGCTTCTTCCCGTTCACGGAGCCCAGCGCCGAGATGGACCTGTGGTTCCCGCAGAAGAAGGGCGGCGCGGGCTGGATCGAGTGGGGCGGCTGCGGCATGGTCAACCCGAACGTGCTGCGCGCGGCAGGGATCGACCCCGAGGAGTACCAGGGCTTCGCGTTCGGGATGGGCATCGAGCGCACGGCGATGCTGCGCCACTCGATCGCCGACATGCACGACATCGTGGAGGGCGACGTGCGCTTCTCCACCCAGTTCGGGACGGAGATCTGATGCCCCGCATCGTCACTGACTGGCTCGGCGAGCACGTCGAGCTGCCGGCGGACCTCACCGCGGAGCAGCTCGCGGCGGCCCTGGTGAAGGTCGGTCTGGAGGAGGAGGAGATCCACCCCGCCGCCGTCACCGGTCCGCTCGTCGTGGGCCGCGTGCTCGCGCAGACCCCGGAGCCGCAGAAGAACGGCAAGACCGTCAACTGGTGCCTCGTCGACGTCGGTCCCGAGCACAACGAGGCGCACGTCAAGGGCGTCGACGACGCCGACGTCCCCGCCGGCGGCGCGCGCGGCATCATCTGCGGCGCGCACAACTTCGGCGTGGGGGACTACGTCGTCGTGTCGCTGCCCGGCACCGTGCTGCCCGGCGGCTTCGCCATCGCGGCGCGCAAGACCTACGGCCATGTCTCCGACGGCATGATCTGCTCGGTGCGCGAGCTCGGCATCGGCGAGGACCACGACGGCATCCTCGTGCTCACGCGCGCAGGCTTCGACGCCGCCGACCTCACGCCGGGCCAGGACGCGATCGCCCTGCTCGGCCTCGGCGACGAGGTGCTCGAGATCAACGTGACCCCGGACCGCGGGTACGCGTTCAGCTACCGCGGCGTGGCGCGCGAGTACGCCCACTCCACGGGCGCGCGGTTCACCGACCGCGGGCTGCCCGAGAACCTCGGCACCACCCCGCCCGCCCCCACGGCCGACGGGTTCGGCGTCGAGGTCGACGACGCGGCGCCGATCCACGGGCAGGTCGGCTGCGACCGGTTCGTCACGCGCATCGTGCGCGGCATCGACCCCGCCGCGCCCACCCCGCCGTGGATGAAGCGTCGCCTCGAGGGGTCGGGGATGCGGTCCATCTCCCTGGCCGTCGACGTCACGAACTACGTGATGCTCGACCTGGGCCAGCCGCTGCACGCCTACGACCTGGACCGGGTCGCGGCGCCGATCGTCGTCCGCCGTGCCGTCCCCGGCGAGCGCCTGACGACGCTCGACGACGTCGACCGCGCGCTGGACGCCGAGGACCTGCTCATCACCGACTCGCCGGCGGGCGAGCGCGGCGCGCGGGTGCTCGGGCTGGCCGGCGTCATGGGCGGCGCGTCGTCCGAGGTGAGCCCCACCACGACCGACGTCCTGGTCGAGGCCGCGCACTTCGACCCGATCACCGTGGCCCGCACCGCCCGGCGGCACCGGCTGCCGTCCGAGGCTGCCAAGCGGTTCGAGCGCGGCGTGGACCCGCGCTTGCCCGCCGTCGCCGCGCAGCGGGTGGTCGACCTGCTCGTGGAGCTGGGCGGCGGCGCCGCGGACGGCGCCGTGAGCGACCTCGACACCACGACCCCGCCCAAGCCGGTGCGGCTCGACGTCAGCCTGCCCACGCGGCTGTCCGGCGTGGAGTACGACCGCGCCACCGTGGTCGGCATCCTCGAGCAGATCGGGTGCACCGTGACGGACGCCGTCGCCGGGGCCAGCGTGGACGCCGTCCGCGTGACGCCCCCGTCGTGGCGCCCCGACCTCACCGAGCCGGCGGCGCTGGTCGAGGAGGTCGTGCGGATCGCCGGTTACGACCAGATCCCGTCCGTGCTCCCGTCCGCCTCGGGAGGCCGCGGCCTCACGCCCGAGCAGCGGGCCCGCCGGTCGGTGGCGCGCGCGCTCGCGGAGGCCGGCCTCGTCGAGGTGCTGTCCTACCCGTTCGTGGGCGAGGCCGACCTGGACGCGCTCGGGCTGCCCGACGACGACGTGCGCCGCACCACGCTGCGCCTGGCCAACCCGTTGGCCGACGACCGGCCGTTCCTGCGCGCGGACCTGCTCTCGACGCTGCTCGAGACCGCACGCCGGAACGTCTCGCGCGGCCTGCCCGACGTGGCGGTCTTCGAGGTCGGCCTGGTCACGCGGCCGACGCCGGGCACCCCGGCCCCGCCGCAGCTCCCGGTGGGCGTGCGGCCGTCCGAAGACGACCTGGCGGCACTGGTGGCCGCGGTCCCCGACCAGCCGCGGCACGTCGCGGGCGTGCTCACCGGCCGCGCGGTGCCCGCCGGCTGGTGGGGCGACGGCCGCGCGGCCGACTGGACGGACGCCCTCGACGCCGCGCGCCTCGTCGCCGAGCGCGCGGGCGCGGAGGTCACGGTCCGGGCCGACTCCGGCACGATGCCGTGGCACCCCGGCCGCTGCGCGGCGGTGACGCTGCCCGACGGCGCCGTCGTCGGGCACGCGGGCGAGCTGCACCCGAAGGTGGTCGAGGCCCTGGGCCTGCCCGCCCGGGCGGTGGCGTTCGAGCTCGACCTGGGCGCGCTGATCGCCGCCGGCGGGGACGCCCCGGTCGCGGCCGAGCCGGTGTCGGCGTTCCCCGCGGCGAAGGAGGACTTCGCGTTCGTCGTCGACGCGGGCGTGCCCGCCGCCGACGTGCACGCGGCCGTCGTCGCCGGCGCGGGCCCGCTGCTCGAGGACGCGCGCCTCTTCGACGTCTTCACCGGAGAGCAGGTCGGCGAAGGGAAGAAGTCGCTCGCCTACTCGGTGCGGCTGCGCGCCGCCGACCGCACGCTGACGGCCGACGACGTGCGCGCCGTCCGCGAGGGCGTGGTCGCCGCGGCGACCGAGCGTGTCGGGGCCGTGCTGCGTGGCTGAGCGCGCCGCCGGGTCCGGGCCGCGGGGCGACGTCCCCGCGGCCCGGACCGCGCTCGTCACCGGGGCGAGCCGCGGCATCGGCCGCGCGGTCGCGCTCGGGCTCGCCCGGGCCGGGCTGGACGTCGCGCTCGTGGCGCGAGACGCGGGCCGGCTGGCCGAGGTCGCGCGCGAGGTGCGCGCCCTCGGCCGGGTCGCCCTCGAACTGCCGGCCGACGTCACCGACGGCGCGGCGGTGGCGGCCGCCGTGCGGGCGGCCGAGGCGTCCCCGGCCGACGGGGGGCTCGGGTCGGTGGACCTGCTGGTCAACAACGCCGGCCGCATCGACGCCGAGGTGCCGCTGTGGGAGGCCGACCCGGACGAGTGGTGGTCGGTGCTCGAGACGAACGTCCGGGGCCCGTTCCTGCTCGCCCGGCACGCGGTGCCGGGGATGCTGGCGCGCGGCGGCGGGCGGGTCGTCGACCTCAACAGCGGCGCCGGCTCGCACGACAACGGCGACGCGACCGCCTACAACGCGAGCAAGACCGCGCTGATGCGCCTCGGCGCCGGTCTCCACCTCGCCGGCCACGACCGGGGCCTGCGCGTGCTGGAGGTCGCGCCCGGCGTCGTGCGCACGGACATGACGGGGGCGATGCGCGCCCACGAGGGGCGGACCGAGTGGACGCCCGTCGAGCGGACGGTCGACCTCGTGACGGCGTTCGCGCGCGGCGACCTCGACGCCTGCTCCGGCTGGTTCGTCCGCGCCTCGCACGACACCCCGGAGTCCCTGGCACGTCTCGCGCAGGAGGCGGCGGCCCCCGCCGCCCGCCGGCTGCGCGTGCAGCCCGCGGCGGCGGACGACCCGCTGGCCGAGGTGCTCACCGGTCGCTGACCGGGGCACCCCGGCCGGGGCGCGAGCGGCGGGTCAGCGGCGCTCGTCGCGCCAGCGCACCCACTGCTCGACGAGCGACAGGTCGTAGTCGGGCCCGCTCGTGCCGATCGTGAACAGCGTGGCCCCGGCGTCGAGCAGCTTCTGCCCGACCTCCTCGGGCGGCGCGCCCACGCCGACCGACCGCTCCACGAGGCGACCGGTGTCGCGCCCGACGGCCTCTCCGTGCTCGTCGAGGATCGCGGACTTGCGGGTCAGGGTGTCGACGTCGCCGAAGGAGTGCCAGACGTCGGCGTGCTCGGCCACGAGGCGCAGCGTCTTCTTCTCGCCGCCCCCGCCGATCAGGATCGGGATCTCCCGCGTCGGGGCGGGGTTGGCGGCCGCGAGCCGCGCCTTGATGCGGGGGAGCGCCGCGCCCAGGTCGGCGATGCGCGAGCCCGCCGTGCCGAACTCGTAGCCGAACTGCTCGTAGTCCTTGGCGAACCAGCCGGCGCCGATGCCGAGGATCAGCCGGCCGCCGCTGATGTGGTCGACCGTGCGTGCCATGTCCGCGAGCAGGTCGGGGTTGCGGTAGGAGTTGCAGCTGACGAGGGCGCCGATCTCGACGCGCTCGGTCTGCTCGGCCCAGGCGCCGAGCATCGTCCAGCACTCGTAGTGCTTGCCGTCCGGGTCGCCCGAGAGCGGGAAGAAGTGGTCCCAGTTGAAGATCACGTCGACGCCGGCGTCCTCGGCGCGCCGGACGGCGTCGCGCATCTGGGCGTAGTCGGCGTGCTGCGGCTGGAGCTGGACCCCGATGCGGATCGGGTGGCTGGTCTCGGTCACGGCGCGAGCCTACGACCGTTCGTGCCCGTCGCCGTCACGAGCTCCGCGTGGCGACCACGAAGACGCGGCGGAAGGCCAGGGGCGTGCCGAACGGGTACCTCGGGTAGGCCTCGCGCAGGGCGGCGCCGAGCTCGGCGTCGAACCGGGCGCGCAGGTCGGTGCCGTGCGCGGCGTCGTGCGCGTCGAGCGCGTGCAGCACCGGCTGGGCGCCGGTCGCCGAGATCCAGCGCAGCACCGGGTCCTCGCCGTCGAGCACGTGCGTGTACGTGGTCTCCCAGGTGTCGACCGACCATCCCGGCCGGCCGAGGAGCGCGAGGTACTCGGCGGGGTCGCCGACGGCGCGGCGCTCGACGGGCCCGACGACGGCGGCGTACGGCCCGCGCCCGGCGACCTCCCGCAGGGTGCGGTGGCTCGGGGCGTCGTGGTTGCCCGGGACGGAGAAGGCGAAGGTCTGGCGGGCCGTGGCGGCGAGGGCGGGGAGCAGGTCGCGGTGCCCGGGCACCCACTGCAGGGTGGCGTTGCTGATCACGAGGTCGGCCTCGGGGGCGGGGCCGCGTCCGGCGGCGTGGTCGCGCACGTCGGCGAGCTCGTAGCGGCCCCCGGGGTCCGCGGCGCGCGCCTTCTCGATCATCGCGGGGGAGGCGTCGAGCCCCACGAACGTGGCGGCCGGCCACCGCTCGCGCAGCACGGGGGTGAGGTGCCCCGGGCCGCAGCCCAGGTCGACGATGCTCGCCGGGTCGCGCACGACGCGCGCGACGAGCTCGCCGAAGGGGCGCGACCGTTCGTCGGTGTAGCGCAGGTACGCGGTGGGGGACCAGTCGGCCACGACAATTCCTCTCGACATCAAGTCTCTTGATGTCGAGAGACTAGCGTGCGGGCCCCGCACGCACCAGGCTGTCGACGTGGAGCCCGACAGGATCGCGCCGCCAGGCCGCGGAGGGGCGACCCCCGCGACCGTCGTCCCGTACCTCGCCGTGCGGGGGGCGTCCGAGGCGATCGACTACTACCGCAGGGCCTTCGGCGCGCAGGAGCGCTTCCGGATCGAGGAGGCCCGTCTCGAGCGCGGGGTCGACGACGGGCCCCAGGAGGGCTGGCGCAGCGCGTGGGTGGTGGACCCGTACGGGCACCGCTGGCATGTCTCGAGCCCGACGGCGGGCTGACCGCCACCGGTCAGGGGACCAGGAGGACCTTGCCCGTCGTGCCGCGCCCCTCCAGGGCGCGGTGCGCCTGCGCCGCGTCGGCGAGCGGGAGCCGCTCGCCGATCCGCACGTCCAGGTCGCCCGCGGCGGCCGCCCCCAGCACCTCGGCGGCCCGCCACTCGAGCTCGCCCCGGGTGAGGAGGTAGTGGGCCAGCGTCGGCCGGGTGAGGTAGAGCGACCCGCCGGAGTTCAGCCGCTGCGGGTCGAAGGGCGGCACCTGTCCCGACGCCCCGCCGAACAGCACGAGCGTGCCGCGCGGGCGCAGGGACGCGAGCGAGGCGTCGAACGTGGCGCGGCCCACGCCGTCGTACACGACGTGCACGCCGCGCCCGTCGGTGAGGTCCCGCACGACGGCGGGCAGCTCGGTCGCGAGGTCGCCCATCGCCGCGTAGTCGACGGTGTGCGCGGCGCCGGCCGCTGACGACAGGGCCGCCTTCTCGGGCGAGGACACGGTGGTGATGACACGCCCGCCGCGCGCCACCGCGAGCTGGGTCGCGAGCAGGCCGACGCCGCCGGCGCCGGCCGTGAGGAGCACGTCGTGGCCGGGCCCGACCTCGAAGGTCGACGCGACGAGGTAGTGCGCCGTCATCCCCTGCAACGGCAGGGCGGCGGCCGTGACGAGGTCGAGGCCCGCGGGGACGCGCACGGCGTTCGCCGCCGGGACGGCGGCGAGCTCGGCGTACGAGCCGGGCGCCTCGTTCCAGGCCACCTCGTCGCCGACGGCGAAGCCCTCCACGCCGTCGCCGAGCGCCTCGACCGTCCCGGCGCCCTCGACGCCCACGACGTGCGGGTAGCGCATGGGGTACACGCCCGCCCGGCGGTAGGTGTCGATGAAGTTGACCCCCGCCGCCGCGACGCGGACGAGGAGCTCGCCCGCGCCGGGCGCGGGGTCGGGCTGCTCGACGTACTCCAGGACCTCGGGACCACCCGCCGCGCGGGCCACGACTGCGTGCATGCGTCCGAGCCTACGCAGCCGGAGGCCGGTCCAGCCGCTCGCCCGCGCGCACGGGCGCGTCGACCCGGTTGCCGGCCGGGGCGAGCGGGCAGGTCCAGGCGGGGTCGTACCGGCAGGACGGGTGGTACGCCAGGTTGAGGTCGACCACGACGAGGCCGTCGCGCCCGCCGAGGTCGGCGCCCTTGGCGGTGTCGAGGACGTACCGTCCGCCGCCGTACGTCTCGGCACCGGCGGTGCCGTCCCGCAGCGGCACGAACAGCCCGCCGCCGTACTGCGCCAGCCACCAGGCGTCGAGCGTGCCCAGCCCGGGGAGCTCGAGCACGCCGACCCGCTCCATCGTCGTCGTGCCGTCCGCGCCCGTCTCGAGCTCGAGCCGCGCCGGCGGCGCCGGACGCAGCGGCACCTCGAAGCGCACGGCCGGGTCGTACGGCCAGTACGGCAGGCCGGTGGCGCGCAGCGGGTCGTCGGCGGACAGCGGGCTCTGCGGGTGGTCGCGGAAGAGGCCGTCGCGGCCCGCCCGCCACGTCGCGTGCCCGCTCGCGGGGTCGGGCGCCGCGCGGACGGCGGCGTAGAGCTCGGCCACGCTCCGCCGCCAGTCCGCGAGCTCGAGGGCGACCTGCGGCGTCATGCCGCCACCTCGAGCTCGCCGAGCAGGAAGGCGTCGCCGTTGTCGTGGCGCCAGTCCGCGTGCCGCCGCAGGCGCAGCCCTGCGGCCGCGGCCTGCGTCGCCAGCAGGCCCGGGTCCGCGAACGCGTCGTGGTGGGTGGGGAAGGCGCGCGGTCCGGGCCCGGGCCCGCCGAACGCCGTGAACGTCGCGGTGACGGCCCGGCCGCCGGGCCGCAGCACGCGCGCCCACTCGCGCAGCACCGCCCGCGGGTCGGGGACCAGGTGCAGGGCCGTGACGCAGGTGACGAGGTCTGCCGACCCGTCGGCCAGGGGGAGGGCGGCGGCGTCGGCCCGCAGCAGGGTCGCGCCCGGCGAGCCGCGGTGGGCGACGGCGAGCATGTCGGGGGACAGGTCGACGCCGGTCAGGCGCAGCGGCCGCGGGGCCAGCGCCACGAGCGCCCGCAGCACCAGGCCCGTCCCCGTGGCGACGTCGAGCACGTCGCGGACGTCGTCGAGCTCGCAGAACGCGGCGACCCGGGCGGCGAGGTCGCGGTGCATGGCGCTCTCGTCGTACGTCGCGGCGCGGGCGTCGTAGGCCGCCGCGACCGCGACGGACACGTTGTCGGCCGGGGCGTCGGCGGGGAGGTCTGCCGGACGGGAGGTCACGGCCTCGACCCTATGCTTCGCCCGTGACCCGAGACACCCGCGCGCCGTTCATGATCCGTCCCGCGACCGACGACGACTGGCCCGCCCTCTGGCCGACCGTCGAGGCGGTGGTGCGCGAGGGCGAGACCTACGTCTACCCGCTGGACCTCACGAGCGCGCAGGCGCGGGAGATCTGGATGGAGCGCGCCCCGGGCGCGACGGTCGTGGCGGTGGGCGCCGACGGGGCGCTGCTGGGCACGGCCAAGATGGGGCCGAACCGGCCGGGCCACGGCGACCACGTGGGCACGGCGTCGTTCATGGTGTCGCCCGCCGCGCGCGGGCTCGGGGTGGGCCGGGCGCTCGGCGAGCACGTCGTCGCGTGGCACCGGGAGCAGGGCTTCCGCGGCATCCAGTTCAACGCGGTGGTGGAGTCCAACGAGGTGGCCGTGCGGCTGTGGCGGTCGCTGGGGTTCGAGGTCGTCGGCACGGTGCCGGGCGCGTTCCGCAGCCCGTCGCACGGGTACGTCGGGCTGCACGTGATGTACCTGCCGCTCGTCGGGTGACCCGCGGCGCCCGTGCCGTGAGAAACAGGTCCCGACGCTCTGCATAGGTATGTATAGTGCTGCATATGGTCAGCACTGAGTCGCGCACGTTTCGTGTCGCCGTCGCCGGTGCCTCCGGGTACGCCGGGGGCGAGTTCCTGCGCCTCGCGTCGCGCCACCGCGCGCTGGAGATCGGGGCGCTCACGGCGCACTCGAACGCGGGCGCGCGGCTCGGCGCGCTGCAGCCCCACCTGCGCTCGCTCGCCGACCGTGTCCTCGAGCCGACCACGCCCGAGGCGCTCGCGGGCCACGACGTCGTCGTGCTCGGACTCCCGCACGGGGCGTCCGGGGAGATCGCCGCGCAGCTGCCCGACGACGTGCTCGTCCTCGACCTCGGTGCCGACCACCGCCTCGCGTCCGCCGCCGACTGGGAGCAGTTCTACGGCTCGGCCCACGCAGGCACCTGGCCCTACGGCCTGCCGGAGCTGCTCCACGCGGACGGCGCGGGGCACGTCACCGGGGCCCAGCGCGACCACCTCGCGGGCGCCCGCCGGATCGCCGTGCCGGGCTGCAACGTCACCGCCGTCACCCTCGGCCTGCAGCCGGGCGTCGCCGCCGGCCTGGTCAGCCCGGCCGACGTCGTGGCGGTTCTCGCCAACGGCTACTCGGGCGCGGGCAAGTCGCTCAAGCCGCACCTGCTCGCTGCCGAGGGCCTGGGTTCCGCCGTGCCGTACGCCGTCGGCGGCACGCACCGGCACATCCCCGAGATCGCGCAGAACCTGCGCACCGCCGGGGCGCCCGCGGTGTCGATCAGCTTCACGCCCACCCTGGTGCCCATGTCGCGCGGCATCCTCGCCACCGTCACGGCGCGCCTCGCGCCGGGCCACGAGGACGCCACGGCCGCCGACGTCCGCGCCGCCTGGGCGGAGGCCTACGCCGACGAGCCGTTCGTCGAGCTGCTGCCGGAGGGTCAGTGGCCGACGACGGCCGCCACGCTCGGCGCCAACACCGCCCTGGTGCAGGTCGCCCTCGACGCCGCCGCCGGGCGGGTCGTGACCGTCACCGCCATCGACAACCTGGTCAAGGGCACCGCCGGTCAGGCGGTCCAGGCCATGAACCTCGCCCTCGGCCTGCCGGAGACGGCCGGCCTCGTCACCGAAGGAGTCGCACCGTGAGCGTCACCTCCCCGCGGGGGTTCCGGGCCGCCGGCGTCGTCGCCGGCCTGAAGGCGTCGGGCGGGCGCGACGTCGCGCTCGTCGTCAACGACGGGCCCCTCACCACCGCCGCCGCCGTGCTGACGACCAACCGGGTCCAGGCCGCCCCTGTCCTGTGGACCCGGCGGGCCGTGTCCGACGGCTCCGCGCGCATGGTCGTGCTCAACTCCGGGGGAGCGAACGCCTGCACGGGCCCGGAAGGATTTGCCGACACGCACCGGACCGCAGAGCTGGCCGCCGAGTGGATGGGCGACTTCGAGTACGAGGTCGGGGCGGGCGACGTGCTGGTCTGCTCGACGGGGCTCATCGGGGTGCGGCTGCCCATGACGGAGCTCCTCGACGGCGTGCACGACGCGATCACCGACCTCTCGGCGGACGGCGGCGACGCCGCGGCCGACGCGATCCGCACCACCGACACGGTGTCCAAGCAGGCCGTCGCGCTGCGCGCCGGCTGGCGCGTCGGCGGGATGGCGAAGGGCGCGGGCATGCTCGCGCCCGGCCTGGCCACGATGCTCTCCGTGATCACGACCGACGCCGTGGTCGACGCCGCGACGGCCGACGCCGCGCTGCGCGCCGCGACCCGCGCCACGTTCGACCGGGTCGACTCCGACGGGTGCATGTCGACCAACGACACCGTGATCCTGCTCGCCAGCGGGGCGTCGGGCGTCGAGGTCGGGCTCGCGGACCTCACGGCCGCGGTCACCGAGGTCACCGCCTCCCTCGCGCGCCAGCTCGTCGCGGACGCCGAGGGCGCGAGCCACGACATCGCCGTGACCGTCACCGGCGCCACGACCGAGGACGCGGCGGTCACCGTCGCGCGGGCCGTCACGCGCTCCAACCTCTTCAAGGCCGCCATCTTCGGCAACGACCCGAACTGGGGCCGCATCGTGGCCGCCGTCGGCACCGTGCCCGAGGACGTCGCGCCGTACGACCCGCTGGCGCTCGACGTCACCGTCAACGGCGTCCAGGTCTGCCGGGCGCAGGGGGTGGGGGAGCCGCGCGAGCTCGTCGACCTCGCCGCCGCGCGCGAGGTCACCGTCGTGGTCGACCTGCACGCGGGCGACGCGTCCGCCACCGTGTGGACCAACGACCTCACGCACGACTACGTCCACGAGAACAGCGCGTACAGCTCATGAGCAGCGACGTCGTGAACGGGCTCGCGCCCGAGCAGAAGGCCGAGGTGCTCCTCGAGGCGCTGCCGTGGCTCCAGGAGTTCGCCGGGGCGCTCGTCGTCGTCAAGTACGGCGGCAACGCCATGATCGACGGCGAGCTCAAGGCCGCGTTCGCCCAGGACATGGTCTTCCTGCGCCAGGTGGGCCTGCGGCCCGTCGTCGTGCACGGGGGCGGCCCGCAGATCAACGCCATGCTGGAGCGCCTGGACATCCACAGCGAGTTCCGCGGCGGCCTGCGCGTCACCACGCCCGAGGCGATGGACGTGGTGCGCATGGTGCTCACGGGCCAGGTCTCGCGCGAGCTCGTCGGCCTCATCAACGCGCACGGCCCGCACGCCGTCGGGATGTCGGGGGAGGACGCCGGGCTGTTCCGCGCCGCCCGCCGCCACGCCGTGGTCGACGGCGAGCCGGTCGACGTCGGCCTCGTGGGCGACGTCGTGCAGGTGGACGCCGGGGCGGTGCAGGACCTGCTCGACGCCGGCCGCATCCCGGTCGTGTCGACCGTCGCGCCCGACGTCGACGACCCGACCCAGGTGCTGAACATCAACGCCGACACGGCCGCCTCCGCGCTCGCGGTGGCGCTCGGCGCGAGCAAGCTCATCATGCTCACCGACGTCGAGGGTCTGTACACGTCGTGGCCCGACAAGGACTCCCTCGTCGAGGAGATCTCCGCGCCGGACCTCGCGGCCCTCCTGCCGAGCCTGACGTCCGGCATGGTGCCCAAGATGGAAGCGTGCCTGCGCGCCGTCCAGGGCGGCGTGCCGCGCGCCACCGTGATCGACGGCCGCCAGCCGCACTCCGTGCTCCTGGAGGTCTTCACCACCCGCGGCAACGGCACCATGGTCGTGCCCGCGCCGACGGCCACCACCACCGATCCCACTGCGAGCAAGGAGGCAGGCGCGTGAGCGACACCCTGCAGTCGGTGAGCGGAGGCGCCCTCGCCGACGCCTCGAACGCCGCCTGGACCGTTCGCTACACCCATGCGGTGATGGACACGTTCGGCCCGCCCCAGCGTGTGCTGGTGCGCGGCGAGGGCGCCTACGTGTGGGACGCGGACGGGCGGCGCTACCTCGACCTGCTCGCCGGGATCGCGGTGAACGCGCTCGGCCACGCGCACCCCACCCTCACGGCGGCGATCAGCGCGCAGCTGGGCACCCTCGGGCACGTGTCGAACTTCTTCGCCACGCCCACCCAGATCGGCCTGGCCGAGCGGCTCCTGCACCTCGCGGGCGCGCCCGAGGGCTCCCGGGTGTTCTTCACCAACTCGGGCACCGAGGCGGTGGAAGCGGCGTTCAAGATGGCGCGCCGCAACCGTTCCGACGGACCTGGCGACGACGGCACCCGCACCCGCGTCCTGGCCCTGGAGGGCGGCTTCCACGGCCGGTCGATGGGCGCCCTCGCCCTCACGGCGAAGTCCGCCTACCGCGAGCCGTTCGAGCCGCTGCCCGGCGGCGTCGAGCACGTGCCGTTCGGCGACACCGCCGCCCTCGACGAGGCGTTCTCGCCGGAGGCCGTCGCGGAGCGGGGCGGCGTCGCGGCGCTCGTCGTCGAGCCGCTGCAGGGCGAGGCCGGCGTGCGGCCGCTGCCCCCGGGCTACCTGGCGCACGCCCGCCGGCTCACCGCCGAGGCGGGCGCGCTGCTCGTCCTCGACGAGGTCCAGACGGGCGTCGGCCGCACAGGCTCCTGGTTCGCCTTCCAGCAGCCGGAGATCGGCGGCGGCGTCGTGCCCGACGTCGTCACCGTGGCCAAGGGTCTCGGCGGCGGCTTCCCGGTGGGTGCCGCGATCGCGTTCGGCGAGCGCGCCGCGACGCTGCTCGGCCGTGGCCAGCACGGCACCACGTTCGGCGGCAACCCCGTCGCGGCCGCCGCCGGGCTGGCGACGCTCGGCGTCATCGAGCGCGACGGCCTCCTCGAGAACGTCCGCCGCGTCGGCGAGGTGCTCCGGACCGAGATCGAGGCGGCGGGCAACCCGCTCGTCGCCGGCGTGCGCGGGCAGGGTCTCCTGCTCGCCGTCCAGCTCACCCGGCCCGTCGCGGCCGACGTCGCGGCGGCGGCCCTCGAGGCGGGCTTCGTCGTCAACGCCGTCGCACCGGACGCGATCCGCCTGGCCCCGCCGCTGATCCTCACGGCCGAGCAGGCGCGCGACGTCGCCCGGTTCTTCGCCGCCGTCACCGTCCCCGCCTCGACGCCCGTCGACCAGCCCGTTGAAGGGAAGCCCTGATGCCCCGCCACTTCCTCCGCGACGACGACCTCACCCCGGACGAGCAGCGCGAGGTCCTCGAGCTCGGCATGGCGTTCCGGGAGGACCGGTTCGTGCGCACGCCGCTCGCGGGCCCGCAGGGCGTCGCCGTGCTGTTCGACAAGCCGACGCTGCGCACGCAGGTCTCGTTCTCGACCGGCGTCGCCGAGCTCGGCGGCTTCCCGGTGATCGTCGACGGCCGCCTCGCCCAGGTGGGCGTGCGCGAGTCCGTCGCGGACGTCACGCGCGTGCTCGACCGTCAGGTGTCGGCCATCGTGTGGCGCACGTTCGGCCAGGAGCGCATCGACGAGATGGCCGCCGTCTCGCGGGTGCCGGTCGTCAACGCGCTCACCGACGGCTTCCACCCGTGCCAGATCCTGGCCGACCTGCTGACGGTCGCGCAGCACCGGGGCGGCATCTCCGCCCTGGCCGGGCAGCGGCTCGCGTACGTCGGGGACGCCGGCAACAACATGGCCGCGTCGTACCTGCTCGGCGGCGTCACCGCCGGCCTCCACGTCGCCGTGGCGGGCCCCGAGGGCTATCTCCCGCCCGAGGACGTCGTCGCCCGCGCCCGGGAGATCGCCGCCACGACCGGTGGCTCGGTGACGGTCACGACCGACGTCCGGGAGGCGGTCGCCGGGGCCGACGTCGTCGCGGCGGACACCTGGGTCTCGATGGGCGACGAGGACGAGGCCGCCGAGCGGCTCGCCGCGCTCGACGCCTACCGCGTGGACGACGCGCTGCTGGCCGCCGCGGCCGACGACGCGATCTTCCTGCACTGTCTGCCCGCCTACCGCGGCAAGGAGGTCAGCGCCTCGGTGATCGACGGCCCGTCCTCCGTCGTCTGGGACGAGGCGGAGAACCGCCTGCACGCGCAGAAGGCGCTGCTGACCTGGCTGCTGGAGCACCGGTGAGCGCGGCGGACGGGGCCCCGTCGGGCCAGGTCGCGGGCCCGACGACGAAGGCCGCCCGGCACGCGCGGATCGTCGAGATCGTGCGGCGCACGGCGATCCACTCGCAGGCCGAGCTGGCCCGCGAGCTCGCCGACGCGGGCGTCAGCGTCACGCAGGGCACCCTGTCGCGCGACCTCATCGAGCTGCGGGCCGAGAAGGTGCGCAACGCGGCAGGGGCGCTCGTCTACGCCGTCCCCGGCGAGGGCGGCGACCGCAGCGTGCAGGCCGCGGGCGTGGGGGAGCACGACGTCGAGTACGTCGCCGCGCGTCTCGCGAGGCTCTGCAACGACCTGCTCGTGTCGGCGGAGGCGTCCGCCAACCTCGTGGTGCTGCGCACGCCCCCCGGCGCGGCCAACTACCTCGCGTCCGCGATCGACCACTCGGTCTTCCCGGGCGTCCTCGGCTCCATCGCGGGCGACGACACGATCCTCGTGATCGCCCGCGACCCGCTCGGCGGCGACGACCTGGCCCGGCGCTTCCTCGAGCTGACCGGGCCCTGACCCGGTCCGGACGACGCGGGACCGTGGCCCCCACGGTCCCGCACTGCCAGACTTGACCCGAACCCCCTCGCAAGAAAGAGAACTGTGATGACTGATCGCGTCGTGCTCGCCTACTCGGGCGGCCTGGACACCTCCGTGGCCATCGGCTGGATCGCCGAGGCCACCGGGGCCGAGGTCGTGGCCGTGGCCGTCGACGTCGGCCAGGGCGGCGAGGACATGAACGTCATCCGCAAGCGCGCGCTCGACTGCGGCGCCGTCGAGGCGTACGTCGCCGACGCGCGCGACGAGTTCGCGGCGGAGTACTGCATGCCCGCGCTCAAGGCCAACGGGATGTACCTCGACCGCTATCCGCTGGTCTCCGCGATCTCCCGCCCGGTGATCGTCAAGCACCTCGTGCGCGCCGCGCGCCAGTTCGGTGCGACGACCGTCGCGCACGGCTGCACCGGCAAGGGCAACGACCAGGTCCGCTTCGAGGTCGCGACGACGTCGCTGGCCCCGGACCTCAAGTCCATCGCCCCGGTGCGCGACCTCGCGCTCACGCGCGAGAAGGCCATCGACTACGCGGAGCGGCACGACCTGCCGATCGCGACCACCAAGAAGAACCCGTTCTCGATCGACCAGAACGTGTGGGGTCGCGCGGTGGAGACCGGCTTCCTCGAGGACATCTGGAACGAGCCCACCAAGGACGTCTACTCCTACACGGACGACCCGACGTTCCCGCCGGTCGCCGACGAGGTCGTCATCACCTTCGACCAGGGCGTGCCGGTCGCGCTCGACGGCGTCGCCGTGACCCCGCTGCAGGCGATCCAGGAGATGAACCGCCGCGCCGGCGCCCAGGGCGTGGGCCGCATCGACATCGTCGAGGACCGCCTCGTGGGCATCAAGTCCCGCGAGATCTACGAGGCGCCCGGTGCCGTCGCGCTCATCGCCGCGCACCAGGAGCTGGAGAACGTCACGCTCGAGCGCGAGCAGGCCCGCTTCAAGCGGCAGGTCGAGCAGCGCTGGACCGAGCTGGTCTACGACGGCATGTGGTTCTCCCCGCTGAAGAAGAACCTCGACACCTTCGTCGACGAGACCCAGAAGTACGTCTCCGGCGACATCCGCATGGTGCTGCACGGCGGCCGGGCCACCGTGACCGGCCGTCGCTCGGAGTCGAGCCTGTACGACTTCAACCTCGCCACCTACGACGAGGGCGACTCGTTCGACCAGTCGCACGCCCGGGGCTTCATCGAGATCTACGGCCTCGCCGCCAAGCAGGCCGCGGCCCGTGACGAGAAGTTCGGCAACGGCGTGGACTTCGGCGTCGGGGAGTTCTGACGTGGGCTCCGAGGTCACGCCGGGCGCAGGGCCCGGCGCGGTGACGACGCAGGGCGACAACGTCTCCCTGTGGGGCGGCCGGTTCTCCGGCGGCCCGTCGCCGGAGCTGCAGGCGCTGTCCCAGTCGACGCACTTCGACTGGGTGCTCGCGCCGTACGACATCCGCGGCTCCCGGGCGCACGCCCGCGTGCTGCACGCGGCGGGCCTGCTGACCGACGACGAGCTGGCCGGCATGCTCGACGCGCTGGACGTCCTGCTGGCCGACGTCCAGTCGGGCGGGTTCCTCCCGGTGCTGGGCGACGAGGACGTGCACACGGCCCTCGAGCGCGGCCTCATCGAGCGCGCGGGCACCGAGCTCGGCGGCAAGCTCCGCGCGGGCCGCTCGCGCAACGACCAGATCGCCACCCTCGTGCGGCTGTACCTGCGCGACCAGGCGCGCGTCGTCGTGCGGCAGGTGCTCGACGTCGTGGACACGCTCATCGTGCAGGCGCAGGACGCCGGCGAGGCCGTGATGCCGGGCCGCACGCACCTGCAGCACGCCCAGCCGGTGCTGCTGGCGCACCAGCTCCTGGCCCACGCGTGGCCGCTGCTGCGCGACGTCGACCGGCTCGTGGACTGGGACGTGCGCGCGGCACGCTCGCCCTACGGGTCGGGGGCGCTCGCGGGCTCGTCGCTGGGGCTCGACCCGGCGGCGGTCGCGACCGAGCTCGGCTTCGACGGCCCGGTGGAGAACTCGATCGACGGCACGGCCGCGCGCGACGTCGTCGCGGAGTTCGCGTTCGTGTCCGCGATGGTCGGGATCGACCTGTCCCGGCTCTCGGAGGAGATCATCCTCTGGAACACGAAGGAGTTCGGCTTCGTGCGGCTGGACGACTCGTGGTCGACCGGGTCGAGCATCATGCCGCAGAAGAAGAACCCCGACATCGCGGAGCTCGCCCGCGGCAAGGCGGGCCGGCTCGTGGGTGACCTCACCGGGCTGCTCACCACGCTCAAGGGCCTGCCGCTGGCGTACAACCGCGACCTGCAGGAGGACAAGGAGCCGGTCTTCGACCAGGTCTCCACCCTCACGGTGCTGCTTCCTGCGTTCGCGGGCATGGTCCGCACCCTCACGTTCGACACGGCGCGGATGGCCGAGCTCGCCCCGCAGGGCTTCTCGCTGGCCACCGACATCGCCGAGTGGCTGGTGCGCGAGGGCGTGCCGTTCCGGGTCGCGCACGAGGTGGCGGGCGCCTGCGTCCGGGTCTGCGAGGAGCGCGGCATCGAGCTGTGGGACCTCACGGACGCCGATCTCGCCGCGATCTCCGAGCACCTGACCCCGGGGGTGCGCGAGGTGCTGAGCGTCGAGGGCTCCGTGGCGTCGCGCGACGGCGTCGGCGGCACGGCGCCCGCGCGGGTCACCGAGCAGGTGGAGGCCGCCAAGGAGCGCTCGGCCGAGTTCCGCATCTGGGCGGACAGCTGAGCGGATCCGTACCGACGTCGGCCGCGCGGCGGGCCGAGGGGCCGGGCGTCAGGGGCCCCGGGGCGGGACCGACCGCCAGGGGGGAAACCCGACTG
>NZ_JBHTVT010000019.1:102643-105834 GCF_042792795.1 Isoptericola sp. NPDC056605
GCCCTCTCCGGAGGGCGCGGCCGACGTCGTCCGCGGTGCGGGTCGTCCGGCAGGGAGAATGTCCGACGTGACGACGACCGACCTCGAGGAGGGACAGGCGTGACGGTGCCCGACGACGTCCTGGGGCGACTGGTGTCGCGCGTGCGCGCGACGCCGCCGAGGCTGCCCGCCCGGGGAGCGGACCGGCCGGAGGAGGGGACTCGGCTCGTGGTCGTGGACGGCCCGGCGGGCTCGGGCAAGTCGTCGTTGGCCGCGCAGCTCGCACGGGTTCTGCCCGCGCAGGTGGTCCACATGGACGACCTCTACGACGGCTGGTCCGGGCTGGCCGCCGGCGTCGAGCGGCTGCACGAGCAGGTCCTCGGCCCGCTCGCCGCGGGCGAGGACGGCCGCTACCAGCGCTACGACTGGGAGAGCGGCGGGTACGCCGAGTGGCACGACGTCCCGCGCGCGCCGTACCTCGTCGTAGAGGGCTGCGGGGCCGGGGACCCGAGGGTCGACGACGTCGCGGCCCTGCTCGTGTGGGTCGAGACCGACGACGCGCTGCGGCTCACGCGCGGCCTCGCGCGCGACGGCGAGGAGGCGCGGGGGCACTGGAAGGCGTGGATGGCGGCGGAGAGCGCGCTCTACGCGGCGCACCGGACCGCGCGCCGCGCCGACGTGCGCCTGGACGGTTGGGGTCAGGTCACGTGGCCGACGCACGGGATCTGACGGTGCGGGGCGGCGAGCGGGACGCCGTCGTGCCGCCGCGCGAGTGGTTCGCGCGGGACGTCCGGCTCGTCGCGCGGGACCTGCTCGGCGCGCTGCTCACCCGCCGCACGCCCGACGGCGCCGTCACCCTGCGGATCACCGAGGTGGAGGCGTACGCGGGCACGGCCGACCCGGGGTCGCACGCGTTCCGGGGTGAGACGGCGCGCAACCGCACGATGTTCGGCGAGCCCGGACACGTCTACGTGTACCGGCACCTGGGGCTGCACCACTGCATGAACGTCGTGTGCAGCCCGCCGGGCGAGGCGTCGGCGGTGCTGCTGCGGGCGGGCGAGGTGGTCGGGGGAGCGGACCTCGCCCGCGAGCGGCGCGCGGCGGCGGGCGTGACGCGGTCCGACGTCGACCTGGCGCGCGGCCCGGCGCGGCTCACGGTCGCCCTGGCGATCGACCGGGACGACGACGGCGCGGACGTCACGGACCCGGACGGCGACCTGGTGCTGCGGGTGCCCGACCGTGCCGCCGACCGTGCCGCCGACCGTGCCGCCGATGAGGTCGCGACGGGTCCCCGCGTCGGCGTGAGCGGCGAGGGAGGCCGGGCGGACCGGTTCCCGTGGCGGGTGTGGCTGGCGGGTGACCCGACGGTCTCGCCGTACCGGGCCGCGGAATCCCGGCGCCGACGGCGGTAGGCGTCGGGCACACTAGGAGGGCGGCCCGACCGGGTCGCGATCCCTTTCCCCGAGGAGCACACGGTGACCGACGTTCTCGACGAGCTGCACTGGCGAGGCCTGGTGGCGCAGTCCACCGACGAGGCCGCGCTGCGTTCTGCGCTGGCCGAGGGACCCGTCACCTATTACGCGGGCTTCGACCCGACGGCGCAGAGCCTGCACGTCGGGCACATGGTCCAGCTGCTGAACATGCGTCGGCTCCAGCTCGCCGGGCACCGTCCTCTTGCGCTGGTCGGCGGGGCCACGGGGCTGATCGGCGACCCGCGCCCGACCACGGAGCGTTCGATGCAGTCGCGCGACGTCGTCGCCGGCTGGGTGGACCGCATCCGCGCGCAGATCGAGCCGTTCCTGGACTTCGAGGGGCCGGCGGCCGCGCGCATGGTCAACAACCTCGACTGGACCGGCGCCATGTCGGCGATCGACTTCCTGCGCGACGTGGGCAAGCACTTCCGGGTGGGCACGATGCTCGGCAAGGACATCGTGGCCCGGCGCCTGCGGTCGGACGAGGGCATCAGCTACACCGAGTTCAGCTACCAGGTGCTGCAGGGCATGGACTTCCGGGAGCTGTACGAGCGCCACGGGTGCACGCTGCAGCTCGGCGGCAACGACCAGTGGGGCAACCTGCTGTCCGGGGTCGAGCTGATCCGCAAGACGGACGGCGCGGCCGTGCACGCCCTGACGTCGCCCCTCATCACCAAGGCCGACGGCACCAAGATGGGCAAGTCGGAGGGCGGGGCGGTCTGGCTCGACCCGGAGCTCACGAGCCCGTACGCCTTCTACCAGTTCTGGGTGAACACCGCGGACGCGGACGTCGTGAAGTACCTCAAGGTCTTCACCTTCCGGTCGCGGGAGGAGATCGAGGCGCTCGAGGGCGAGGTGGCGGAGCGCCCCTTCGCCCGCGAGGCGCAGCGGGCGCTCGCCGGCGACCTGACCACCCTGGTGCACGGTCAGGCGGCGACCGACGCCGTCATCACGGCGAGCCAGGCCCTCTTCGGGCGCGGCGAGCTGCAGGGACTGGACGCGGGGACGCTCGGCGCCGCCGTCGCGGAGCTCCCGCGAACGACGGCGAAGGCGGGAGACCTCGTCGTCGACGCCTTCGTGGGCTCGGGCCTGGTCGCGTCGAAGGCCGCCGCGCGCCGCGCGATCGGCGAGGGCGGGGCCTACGTGAACAACACCAAGGTGGAGTCCGAGGACGCGGCCCTGCGCACCGAGGACCTGCTGCACGGCCGCTACGCCGTCCTTCGTCGCGGCAAGCGGACCCTCGCGGTGGCCGTCGCGGAGTGATGCCCCGCGTGCTGTCGTCCGCGTGATGTCGAGGGCCCCGGGGGAGCGCGAGCTCCCCCGGGGCCCTCGCCGCACGTCGAGCGCGGCCCGCACGGCGTCGACGGCCGCACCAGATCGTGCGACGTCCCGGTATTCCTGCAGGTCAGAGCGCGATTTGGCGCCCCGGCCGGAGTGTGTGTAATGTTCTGGTCGTTCGCCCGACAGGGAGAACGGACACCGAGGAGACAGTCGCGAGGCTGGGTACCGGTGGCCGGCCCGGGGCGGACACCCGAATCCTTCTTCACGAGGTCGACTAGTGCGCCCTCGTTCGGGACCGGGACGTTCGAACCGACACGCCGGGCCAACGGCCGGGAGTTGACGGGGAAGAACGAACCGAGTAAGGTTGAGGGGTTGCCCCGGCGGGGTCGGAACGGTTGGTTCTGGTTCTGCGGTGTGCGTCGGTTGTTTGAGAACTCAACAGTGTGTTTGATAGTCAAT
>NZ_JBHTVT010000020.1:0-96157 GCF_042792795.1 Isoptericola sp. NPDC056605
GAGGGGGTGGGAGAGTAGGACGCCGCCGGACACCCATTCACGAAAGGCCCACCCCACACCGGGGTGGGCCTTTCGCATACCCCCGAACAGACCCCTGGTAGGCCGAGGGGCGGCCGCCGGCTGAGGCTCCCGCTGGGCGAGCCCCTTTTCGGCCCGGCCACGCGCCGCGGCCCGCGCGCCGGCGCGCCGGCGCGTGCCAGCTCTCCGGCGGGATCGATCCCCCCGGCGAGGTGGCAGCGCGGCACCGAGGGCGGAGGGTGTGCCCGCCGGGACGTGACCCGTGGCCAGGCGCCCGCACGGGAGCCCCGCGGTCCGTGGACGTCCTCGTCGACTTCCTTGTACGTGAACGCTGCCGCTGGCGCGTCACACTGCCTGCCCGCTCGAGGTCGCCGGATGCTGCGGACGGCGAGTTCCGGCCCACGCCAGGTGCCTTCGCGCGCTCGTCACGGACCCTTCTGCCAACCCTGTGAGGCCTGTGGCCTGGGGAGATGACGCCGAGCAGAGGACATGCTGGGGTGGTGTCGTGCGACGGGCCCGCACTGAGCGCAGACTCACTTGACAGGGCGCACGGGCGAGAGCGAGACTTCACTAAACGGAAACCCGCTTCCGGTGGGTGGAATCCCCCGAAGGAGGATCGCTCGATGGTGAGTGCAGGTCTCGAGGCATTCAACGCGGCGGACATCGACGCCGCCCGCGCTCAGGTGCTCTCGTGCGCGGCCGTGAGCCGGTGGGCGGACGCGGTGGTCGCCGGCCGCCCGTACGCGGACGCCGAGGCTGCACTCGCGGCGGCTCGTGCCGTCGCCGACCCGTGGAGCGAGGAGGAGATCGACTCCGCGCTGGCGCGGCACCCGCGCATCGGCGAGCGCGCGTCCGGGGACGACGTGGACGCGGCGCACTCGCGCCGGGAGCAGGCCGGGCTCGGCGACCTCAGCGGTTCGGTCGAGGAGCGCCTGCGCGCGGGGAACCTCGCGTACGAGGAGCGGTTCGGTCACGTCTTCCTCATCCGGGCCGCGGGCCGCACCGCCGAGGAGATCCTGTCCTCGCTCGAGGAGCGACTGGGGAACGATCCCGCCACCGAGCGACGCATCGCCGGCCAGCAGCTGCGGGAGATCGCCGTGCTGCGGCTGGAAGGAGAGCTCTCATGACCTCGCACATCACCACTCACGTGCTCGATGCCGTGTCCGGGCTGCCGGCCGCCGGCGTGGCCGTCTCACTGTGGAGCGTCGGCGCGGACGCGGCCGCGCGCCTCGCGGACGCCTCGACCGACGCCGACGGCCGGGTCAAGGACCTGGGCCCGGAGTCGCTCGAGCCCGGCACCTACCGCGTGACCTTCGCGACCGGCGACTACTTCGCCGCGCAGGGGGTCGCGACCTTCTACCCGTCGATCACCATCGACTTCACCGTCGAGGCCGGGCGCGACCACTATCACGTGCCCTGCCTGCTCAGCCCGTTCGCGTACTCCACGTACCGCGGGAGCTGACGGGTCCTCAGCGACCCGCCATCACAGGCCGCGGCACAGGCGCCGCGGCGTGCGTCATCGTCATCGGAGACGTCGAGGGCCGCCCTGCAGGGGTGGGCCCGCGCAACGCAACAACAGATGAAGGAGTCAGCAATGACCGCCACCGCCACCGACCCCCAGGTCAGCACGGGCACGATCGTGCTGGGGGACAACCAGTACGGCAAGGCCGAGGTCCGCGTCATGAAGGTCGACCGCGACCAGGCGCGCCACCGGATCACCGAGCTCTCGGTGACCTCGCAGCTCCGCGGCGACTTCTCCGCCGCGCACATCGACGGCGACCAGGGCCGCGTGGTCCCGACGGACACGCAGAAGAACACGGTGTTCGCCCTCGCCAAGGACGGCATCCCCTCGCCGGAGGAGTTCGCCCTCCGCCTGGGCGAGCACTTCGTCTCGAGCTTCGACTGGATCGAGGGCGGCCGCTGGGAGGCCAAGGAGTACACCTGGGAGCACATCCCCTCCTCCCTCACCTCGCACGTGACCGACGGCGAGCACGACCACGCGTTCGTCAAGGGCGGCACGGAGACCCGGACCACCGTCGTCCAGCGCGACGGGGACGAGGTCTTCGTGGTGTCCGGACTGGAGGACCTCAAGGTGCTCAAGTCGACGGGCTCCGAGTTCCACGGCTTCCCGAAGGACCGCTACACCACCCTGCAGGAGACCACCGACCGCATCCTCGCGACGTCGGTGACCGCCCGCTGGCGCTACACCTCGCTGGACCTCGACTTCAACGCCGTCTACGACGACGTGCGTCGCATCCTGCTCGAGACCTTCGCCGACGTGCACTCGCTCGCGCTGCAGCAGACCCTCTACCAGATGGGCAAGCGGGTGCTCGAGGCGCACCCGGAGATCGGCGAGATCAAGTTCTCGATGCCGAACCTGCACCACTTCGTCGTGGACTTCGAGCCCTTCGGCCTGGAGAACCCGAACGAGGTCTTCTACGTCGCCGACCGCCCCTACGGGAAGATCGAGGCGGAGGTGAAGCGGGAGGGCGCCGACCAGGAGCCGCGCGCGTGGGCGACCGTCACCGGGTTCTGCTGATCACGGTCCTGCGGATCAGCGAAGCACCGTGCAGTCGGTTCGAAGGAGCATCGAGATGAGCACGACGACCATCGACGCGGGGGCCGTGACCGGCACGCCGCAGGGCGGTCGACCGGAGGACGAGCGCTACCCGCTCGGCAAGACCTTCCTCTACGGCCTGCAGCACATCATGACGATGTACGGCGGCGTGATCGCGCCGCCGATCATCGTCGGGCAGGCGGCGGGGCTGTCCGGGGCGGAGATCGGTGTCCTGGTGTCGGCCGCGCTGCTCGTCAGCGGCCTGGCCACCGCGCTCCAGACGCTCGGCATCCGCTTCTTCGGGTCGCAGCTCCCGCTCGTCCAGGGCATCTCGTTCGCCACCGTGTCCACGATGGTCGCGGTGGCGAGCGGGGACGGCGGCCTCCCCGCCGTCTTCGGCGCCATCATCGTGGCCGCCGTGATCGGCCTGGCGATCAGCCCGTTCTTCGCGCAGGTCGTGCGGTTCTTCCCGCCCGTCGTGACGGGCACGATCATCACGATCATCGGGGTCTCGCTGCTGCCGACGGCGGCCGGCTGGATGATGGGCGGCGACGAGGGGTCGGCGGACTGGGGCTCGGTGCCCAACATCACGCTCGCGCTCGGCACGCTCGTCGTGGTGCTCGCGCTCAGCAGGTTCCTGCAGGGCACGATCTCCCGCCTGTCCATCCTGTTCGGCATCGTCCTCGGCACCGTGGCGGCCGTGCCGCTCGGGCTCGCGGACTTCTCGGGCGTCGGCGAGGGGGCGGCGTTCGCGCTGCCGACGCCGTTCGCCTTCGGCGCCCCGGTGTTCGAGATCGGCGCGATCATCTCGATGACGATCGTCATCCTCGTGATCATGACCGAGACGACGGCCGACCTCATCGCGATCGGCGAGGTGCTCGACACCAAGGTCGACGCGAAGCGGGTCGGTGACGGCCTGCGGGCCGACATGGCCGCCACGCTGGTCGCGCCGTTCCTCAACTCGTTCCCGGCCTCGGCGTTCGCGCAGAACGTCGGCCTGGTCGCGATCACCGGCATCCGTTCGCGGTTCGCCGTCGCGGCGGGCGGTGCGGTCCTGTTCGTGCTGGGCCTGTTCCCGCTGCTGGGTCAGGTGGTCGCGGCGATCCCGTCGCCCGTGCTGGGCGGTGCCGGCATCGTCCTGTTCGGGTCGGTGGCGGTGTCCGGGATCCGCACGCTGTCGCGGGTCGAGTACGAGGGCAACCTCAACCTCACGCTCGTCGCGGTGGCCCTGGGCTTCGGCATCATCCCGATCGCGGTGCCGGACTTCTACGACCGGTTCCCGACCTGGGTGGGCATGATCTTCCACTCGGGGATCGCGGCGGCCGCCGTCGTCGCCGTCCTGCTCAACCTCGTGTTCAACGAGATCCGCTGGGGCCGGCGCAGCAAGGACCCGTCGGTGTTCACCGCGGGCTCGTCGGCGCGCCTGGTCGTGACGGAGGAGCAGGAGCAGCGCCGGGCGGAGTACTTCGCGCGGCTGGGCGCCGAGCGCCAGGAGGAGCGCCGACGCGCCCGCCTCAACGCGGACGTGCGGGCGCGGGTGCGTCACGGCCACGGCCGCCGGTCGGGCTGCGTGTCCGCGATCGACCTGGACGCCGACGGCGTGCCGGACGTGCTCCAGATCCGCGAGGGGGCGCGCGACGCGGTCGCGGGCCGTCGTCCCGGCGTCGAGGCTCCGGCGGGCGACGCCCGCCCGGAGCTGGTGCACGCGGGCACCGCCGGACCGAGGGACGGGTGACGACGATGCCCGCCCCGGCACGACGCAGGGCGCGAGGCGGGACCCCCGCCTCGCGCCCCGCGCCGGGTCGCCGCGTGCCGTCAGGCCGCGGAGAGCAGCTCCTTCGAGATGGTGTCGGCCACCTCGTGCAGCACGGGGAGCGCGGCCTCGCCGAACTCGTAGGTCACGCGGGCCGCGGGCCCGGACACGGAGAGCGCGGTCGGGGTGGGCGCGTCCTTCACGGGGACGGCGAAGCACCGCACGCCGATCTCCTGCTCGCCGTCGTCGACGGCGTAGCCCTGCTCGCGGATCGTGGCGATCTCCTTGAGGAGGTCGTCGACGTCCGTGATCGACAGGTCGGTGGCGGGCGGCATCCCGACGCGACCGACGATGTCGCGGATCGTCTGGTCCGGCAGCTCGGCGAGCACCATCTTGCCGACGCCGGTGCAGTGCGTGTAGACGCGCCGTCCGACCTCGGTGAACATCCGCATCGAGTGGGACGACGACGCCTGGGCGACGTACACCACCATGTCGCGGTCGATCATCGCGAGGTTGGCGCTCTCGCCGAGCTCGCGGGCGAGCCGCTCCAGGTGCGGACGGGCGCTGGCGCCGAGCTGGCGGCCGGCGCTCTCGCCCAGCCGGATGAGCCGCGGGCCCAGGGTGTACCGGCGGTTGGGGAGCTGGCGGGCGTAGCCGCGGCCGACGAGCGTCCGCATGAGCCGGTGGATCGTGGGGAGCGGGAGGCCGGCGGCGGCCGCCAGCTCGCTGAGCGCGGCGTCGCCGCCGAGGTCGGTCATGATCTCGAGCAGGTCGATCGCCCGGTCCACCGACTGCACTCCGGTGCCGTTCGCCATGCGTGTGGTCCCCCTTTGCAGCGTCTTGTGAACCGATCCCGGTTCTAGAAACCATCCTTCCACATCTCGAAACTTCAGTCATCAGCACCACGAAAGGAACCCAGGCCATGGCGATGCCCAGCCCCAGCTACACGATCACCCTCCGCGTCGAGGCGCCCGCCTCGCAGCGCGCGACGAGCGAGATCGTCCACGAGATCGCCACGGCCGGCGGCTCGGTGATGGGCGTCGACATCGCCCAGTCGCACACGGACACGATCGTCGTCGACGTCACCTGCGACACGGTCGACGCCGAGCACGGCGAGCGGATCGTCGCGGCGCTCGACGCCCTCGACGGCGTGCGGGTGCTGAAGATGTCGGACTCGACGTTCCTCATGCACCTCGGCGGCAAGATCTCCGTCACCCCCAAGGTGCCGCTCAAGACGCGCCGCGACCTCTCGCGCGCGTACACGCCGGGCGTCGCCCGCGTCTGCCTCGCGATCGCCGACCGCCCGGAGGACGCGCGCCGCCTGACCATCAAGCGCAACACCGTCGCGGTCGTCACCGACGGCACGGCCGTCCTCGGCCTCGGCGACATCGGCCCCGAGGCCGCCATGCCCGTCATGGAGGGCAAGGCGGCGCTGTTCAAGCAGTTCGCCGACGTCGACGCCTGGCCCCTCGCCCTCGACACGACGGACACCGAGGAGATCATCCGCACCGTCAAGGCGATCGCCCCCGGCTTCGGCGGCGTGAACCTCGAGGACATCTCCGCGCCCCGCTGCTTCGAGATCGAGAAGCGCCTGCGCGAGGAGCTGGACATCCCCGTCTTCCACGACGACCAGCACGGCACCGCCATCGTGGTGCTCGCGGCGCTCATCAACGCCCTCAAGGTCGTGAACAAGAAGATCGAGGACGTCCGCATCGCGGTCTCCGGCGTCGGCGCCGCGGGGTCGGCCATCATCCGCCTGCTGCTCGCCCAGGGCGCCCGCGACATCATCGGCTTCGACCGGCACGGGGCGCTCACGCCCGAGTCGGCGGGCGACGACGAGAACCGCACCTGGATCGTCGAGAACACCAACCCCTCGGGCTTTACCGGCACCCTCAAGGAGGGCCTGGCCGGGGCCGACGTCTTCGTCGGCGTCTCGGCGGGCAACATCCTCACGGGCGCGGACGTCGCGGCGATGAACGACGACGCGATCGTGTTCGCCCTCGCGAACCCGACGCCCGAGGTCGACCCGATCGCCGCCGGCGAGACGGCCGCGGTCGTGGCGACCGGCCGCAGCGACTACCCGAACCAGATCAACAACGTGCTGGCGTTCCCCGGACTGTTCCGCGGCCTGCTCGACGCCGGCGCCACGCAGATCACGGACGAGATGCTGCGCGTGGCCGCGGTCGCGATCTCCTCGGTGGTGGGCGACGACGAGCTCAACCCCGCCTTCGTCATCCCGGGCGTGTTCGACAGCCGCGTGGCCGAGGCCGTCGCGGACGCCGTCCGGGCCGAAGGGCTCAAGGAGGTCCCGGTCGAGGAGCACCGCGCCGGCGACGCCGAGCACCTGGCCCAGCACCTGGGCCGCGCGCTGCACTCGGAGAGCGCGGCGGTGGCCCGATGAAGGCCTCCCTCGACCAGGCCTCGCTGGACGACGTCGAGCGCCGGCTCGCCGCGCACGACGTCCACCTCGAGCGGGCCTACCCGGGCGACGACGGGACGCGCCAGCCCGTGCACACCGTGTACGTGCCGGCGCACCGGTACGCGGCCGGGCTCGCGCGGGACTGGGGTGCCCAGGCCCTCGCGGTCGTCGAGGCGCAGGGCACGGACGCGCTGCTGGACGCCGTCGGCGTGCGGGACGACCTGCGCGAGGCGGTCGCGGCGCAGGTGGAGCGCAAGCTCGCCACCGAGCCGATCGAGGACCTGCGCATCGACCTCGAGGACGGGTACGGCACGCACCCGGACGCCGACGAGGACGAGGTCGCCGCCGCCGCGGCCGCCGCGCTGCGGACCGAGCTGGACGCCGGGGGAGCGACACCGTTCGTCGGCATCCGGTTCAAGTGCTTCGAGCGGCCCACGCGGGCCCGCGGCCTGCGCACGCTGGACGTGTTCGTCAGCACGCTCGCGGCGTCGGGGGGCCTGCCCGACGGGCTCGTGCTGACCCTGCCGAAGGTGACCGGCGTCGTGCAGGTCGAGGCGATGGTGGCGGTGTGCGAGCGGCTGGAGGAGGCGAACGGGCTGCCCGCCGGGCGCCTGCGCTTCGAGGTGCAGGTCGAGACGCCGCAGTCGATCCTCGACTCCGCGGGCACGGCGACCGTCGCGCGGATGATCCACGCGGGTGCGGGGCGCGTGAGCGGCCTGCACTACGGCACGTACGACTACTCGGCGTCGCTCGGGATCGCCGCGGCGTACCAGTCGATGGAGCACCCGGCGGCGGACCTCGCCAAGGAGGTCATGCAGCTCGCGGCGGCCGGCACCGGCGTGCGGCTGTCGGACGGCTCGACGAACGTGCTGCCGGTGGGCGACGACGCGCAGGTCCGCGCCGCCTGGGCGGGCCACGGACGCCTCGTGCGCCGCTCGCTGGAGCGTGGGTTCTACCAGGGCTGGGACCTGCACCCGGCGCAGCTGCCGAGCCGGTTCGCGGCGACGTACGCGTTCTACCGGGAGGGCTTCGAGCCCGCGGCAGAGCGGCTGTCGAACTACGTGAACGAGGTGGCGGGGGCGGTGCTCGACGAGCCCGCCACCGCCAAGGCGCTCGCGTGGTACCTCAAGCGCGGCGTCGACTGCGGTGCCCTGGGCGCCGACGAGATCGTCGAGCGCACCGGTCTGCAGCCGGCCGAGCTCACGGCGATCGTGACGCGCCCGCTCGGGGGCTGACGTCCGGTATCGGCACAGCGCACGGCCACGACGGCCCGGCAGGACGACGTCCTGCCGGGCCGTCGTCGTGTGCGCGGCATCACGACCGCACCGCGGGACCGCCCCGGGCAGGGGTTGACCGATGCGGCCGACCCGGCGTAGCGTTTTCACTACAAGGAACCAAACTTCCATCTGGCGAAAGCGAGTCAGCGATGACGGACCAGATCCCCTACACCGTGAACTGCTCGATCCTCCTCACGGACCTGCCGCTCCTGGAGCGTCCGGCGGCCGCGAAGGCGGCCGGCTTCGACGGCGTCGAGTTCTGGTGGCCCTTCGCCACCCCGACGCCCGCGGCCGGCGAGATCGACGCGTTCGTCGGGGCCCTGGCCGACGCCGGCGTGCAGCTCACCGGGCTCAACTTCGACGCCGGCAACATGCCCGGCGGCGACCGCGGCCTCGTCTCCTGGCCCGAGCGTTCCGCCGACCTGCGCGCCAACCTCGACGTCGTCGCCCGCATCGGCGAGCGCACCGGCTGCCGCGCGTTCAACGCGCTGTACGGCAACCGCGTCGAGGGCGAGGACCCGGCGGCGCAGGACGCGCTCGGCGCCGAGAACCTCGCGCTGGCGGCGAAGGCGGTCGAGCGGATCGGCGGCACGGTGCTGCTGGAGCCGGTGTCCGGCGCCCCCGCCTACCCGCTGAAGACGTCGGCCGACGCGGTCGCCGTCCTCGACCGCGTGCGCGACGAGCACGGCGCGGCCAACCTCGGCCTGCTGTTCGACGTCTACCACCTGTCGGTCAACGGCTCCGACGTGGACCTCGACCTCAAGACCTACGGCGACCGCATCGCGCACGTGCAGATCGCCGACGCCCCCGGCCGCGGCGCCCCGGGCAGCGGGGACCTGCCGATCCAGCGCTGGATCGGCGACCTGCGTGCCGCCGGCTACGCCGGCCCGGTCGGCCTCGAGTACAAGACGGCCGACTCCGACCCGTTCGCCTGGCTCCCGCGCGAGCAGCGCTCGGCCCGCTGAGCAGCCGGTACTGAGCAAGCCGGCACCGCGACCACCCTGACCTCCCCGGAAGGACACGACCAATGAGCACCATCGCCTTCATCGGCCTCGGCATCATGGGCAGCCCGATGGCCGTCCACCTGCAGGACGCCGGGCACTCCGTCGTCGGCTACAACCGCACGGCCGCCAAGGCCCAGCCCCTCGTCGAGGCGGGCGGCACCGCCGCCTCCTCCGTCGCCGAGGCGGTCAAGGCCGCGGACGTCGTGGCCGTCATGGTCCCGGACTCCCCGGACGTCGAGGGCGTGCTCACCGGTGACGACGGCGTCTTCGCGAACGCGCAGCCGGGCACGCTGATCGTCGACTTCTCCTCGATCCGCCCCGACGTGACGATCGCGCTGGCCGAGCAGGCGAAGGCCGCCGGCTTCCGCTACCTCGACGCGCCGGTCTCCGGCGGCGAGGCGGGCGCGAAGAACGCCGCGCTGTCGATCATGGTCGGCGGCTCCGCCGAGGACTTCGCCGCGGCGTCCGAGGTGTTCGACGCGGTCGGCAAGACCGTCGTGCACGTGGGCCCGTCGGGCTCCGGCCAGACCGTCAAGGCGGCTAACCAGCTCATCGTCGCCGGCAACATCGCCCTGCTGGCCGAGGCCGTGATCTTCCTCGAGTCGTTCGGCGTCGACACCGAGGCGGCCGTCAAGGTCCTCGGCGGCGGCCTCGCCGGCTCCGCGGTGCTGAACCAGAAGGCCGAGAAGATGCTGGGCCGCGAGTTCGCCCCCGGCTTCCGGATCGACCTGCACCACAAGGACCTGGGCATCTTCCAGGCCGCCGCCCGCGAGCAGGGCGTCGTCGCCCCCGTGGGCGCCGTCGTCGCGCAGCTCATGGCCGCGGCCCGCGCCGAGGGCGACGGGTCGCTGGACCACTCCGGCCTGTTCAACGCCATCGCGCGGCTGTCCGGTCGCGACTGACCGCCCGAAACGACCCAGAAGACTCGAAGGAGAGCACCATGCCCCGCATGCGCGCGGTCGACGCCGCGGTCGCCATCCTGGCGAAGGAGGGTGCCACCGAGGCCTTCGGCCTCCCCGGCGCCGCCATCAACCCGTTCTACGACGCCATGCGCCAGCACGGCGGGATCCACCACGTGCTCGCCCGGCACGTCGAGGGGGCGTCGCACATGGCCGACGGCTACTCGCGTGCCGAGCGCGGCAACATCGGCATCTGCATCGGCACGTCGGGCCCGGCGGGCACCGACATGATCACCGGCCTGTACGCCGCGTGGGCCGACTCGATCCCGATGCTGTGCATCACGGGCCAGGCCCCGGTGGCCAAGCTCGACAAGGAGGACTTCCAGGCCGTCGACATCGCGTCGATCGCCGCGCCGGTCACCAAGCTGGCGAAGACGGTCCTCGAGGCGTCGCAGGTGCCGGGCGTCTTCCAGCGCGCGTTCCAGCTGATGCGGTCGGGCCGCCCTGGCCCGGTCCTCATCGACCTGCCGATCGACGTGCAGATGACGGAGATCGAGTTCGACCCGGAGACCTACCAGCCGCTGGCGCCGGAGCGCCCGGAGGCGACCCGCGCGCAGGTCGCCAGGGCGATCGACATGCTGCTGGCCGCGGAGCGCCCGCTGATCGTCGCCGGCGGGGGCATCATCAACGCCGGCGCGGAGGCCGAGCTCGTCGAGCTGGCCGAGACGCTGGGCGTCCCCGTGGTCCCGACCCTCATGGGCTGGGGCGCGATCCCCGACGACCACCCGCTGACCGCGGGCATGGTCGGCATCCAGACGTCGCACCGCTACGGCAACGCGACGTTCCTGGAGTCGGACTTCGTGATCGGCGTCGGCAACCGGTGGGCCAACCGCCACACCGGTGGCCTGAAGACCTACACCGAGGGCCGGACCTTCGTGCACGTCGACATCGAGCCCACCCAGATCGGCCGCGTGTTCGCGCCCGACTACGGCGTGGTCTCCGACGCGGGCGCGTTCCTGCGCACCGCCCTCGAGGTCGCCGCCGAGCGCAAGGCCGCCGGGCAGGTGCCGGACTGGTCGGCGTGGGCCGCGTCGGCGCAGGAGCGCAAGGGGAAGCTGCAGCGCAAGACGCACTTCACCGAGATCCCGATCAAGCCGCAGCGCGTGTACGAGGAGATGAACAAGGCCTTCGGCCGCGACACGGTCTACGTCACCACGATCGGCCTGTCGCAGATCGCCGGCGCGCAGCTGCTGCACACCTACAACCCGCGGCACTGGATCAACGCCGGCCAGGCGGGCCCGCTGGGCTGGACGGGCCCGGCCGCGCTGGGCGTGTCCCGCGCGCTGCCCGAGGGCAACGTCGTCGCGCTGTCCGGCGACTACGACTTCCAGTTCATGCTGGAGGAGCTCGCCGTGGGTGCGCAGCACCACCTGCCCTACGTGCACGTGGTGGTGAACAACGCCTACCTGGGCCTGATCCGTCAGTCGCAGCGCGCGTTCGAGATGGACTTCCAGGTGTCCCTCGCGTTCGACAACATCAACATGTCGAACGGCGCCGGGGAGCCCGAGGGCTACGGTGTCGACCACGTCAAGGTGGCCGAGGCGCTCGGCTGCAAGGCGATCCGCGTCAAGGACCCGGAGGACCTGGGCGCCGCGTTCGCCAAGGCGCAGGCCATGACGGCGGAGTTCCGCGTCCCCGTGGTGGTCGAGGTCATCCTCGAGCGCGTCACCAACATCGCGATGGGCGCCGAGCTCAACGGCGTGAACGAGTTCGAGGACCTGGCCATCTCGGCCGAGGACTCGCCCACGGCCATCGCGCTGCTGGACTGATCTGCTGGAGAGCAGTACCCGACGACGGCGACGGGAGAGACGATGGCGGAGACGGGCAGGCCCGGCGGACGAGGGGGTGGAGCGACGGTGGCGACGACAGGACGGACGACGGCGCGCGTGCTGCTCGCCCCGGACAAGTTCAAGGGTTCCCTGACCGCGGGCGAGGTGGCCGCGCACCTGGCGGCCGGCCTGCGGCGGGCGGCGCCCGGCGTCGTCGTCGACGAGCTCCCCGTGGCCGACGGCGGCGAGGGCACGCTGGAGGCCGCCCTCGCCGCCGGGTTCACCGCGGTGGACCTGGTGGCGACGGGGCCCCTCGGGCACCCGGCCGCCACCCGGTACGCGCGTCGCGGTGCCACCGCCGTCGTCGAGATGGCGGCCGTCACCGGCCTCGCCCAGGTGACCCCGACGCCGGGCACCGCCCTCGCCGCGACCTCCCGCGGGCTCGGCGAGGTCATCGCGCACGCCCTGGACGCCGGGGCGCGGGAGATCGTCGTCGGGGTGGGCGGCTCGGCGAGCACCGACGGCGGCGCGGGCATGCTCGCCGCGCTCGGCGCCCGGCTGGCCTCGGGCGCGGGGGACGTCGCCGACGGTGGCGGCCACCTGCACGAGCTGACCGACGTGGACCTCGCGGGGCTGCACCCCGCGCTCGCGGACACGGAGCTCGTCCTCGCGAGCGACGTCGACAACCCGCTGCTGGGCGCGCACGGCGCGTCCGCCGTGTACGGGCCGCAGAAGGGCGCCGATGCGGCGACCGTGGCGGAGCTCGAGCTCGGGCTGGCGACGTGGGTCGACGTGCTCGCCACGGTCGGCGTGACGGGCGCTCGCGGCTACGCCGCCGAGCCCGGCGCGGGGGCCGCGGGCGGCGTGGGCTTCGCCTGCCTGCTGCTCGGCGCCGAGCGTCGCCCCGGCGTCGAGGAGGTGCTGGCCCTCACGGGTTTCGTGGACCGCCTCGCCGGCGTCGACCTGGTCGTCACGGGGGAGGGCAGCCTCGACTCGCAGTCGCTGCACGGCAAGACGCCGGTCGGCGTGGCCGCAGCCGCGGCCGCGGCCGGCATCCCTACCGTCGCCGTGTGCGGCCGCACGACGCTGAGCCTCGAGAGGGCAGCCGCCGCCGGCATCATCGCCGTGCACGCCCTCACCGACGTCGAGCCGGACGTCGCCCGCTGCATCGCCCAGGCGGGCCCGCTGCTCGAGACCCTCGCGGCGCGGCTCGCCGACCACCTGCCGGCCCTGAACACCTTGGAGAACGCATGACCCACGACCTCGTCGTCCGCGCCGCCCGCGCCGTCACCCCCGAGGGGGAGCGCGCCGTCGAGGTGGGCGTGACCGACGGCCGGATCGCCGCCGTCGTGCCGCTCGGCACCGGCCTGGTCGGCGCCGAGGTGCTGGAGCTCGCCGAGGACGAGGTGCTGCTGCCCGGCCTCGTCGACTCGCACGTGCACGTCAACGAGCCCGGCCGCACCGAGTGGGAGGGCTTCGCCACCGCCACGCGCGCCGCCGCGGCCGGCGGCGTCACGACGATCGTCGACATGCCGCTCAACTCCCTGCCGCCCACGACCTCGGTCGCGAACCTGGAGGTCAAGAAGGCGCGCGCGGTGGACCAGGCGTTCGTCGACGTCGGGTTCTGGGGCGGGGCGGTGCCGGGCAACACGGCCGACCTGCGCCCCCTGCACGAGGCAGGGGTCTTCGGGTTCAAGTGCTTCCTCGCCGACTCGGGGGTGCCGGAGTTCGGGCACCTGGAGGACGCGGAGCTGCGCGGCGACCTCGCGGAGCTGACGACGTTCGGCGCCCTGATGATCGTGCACGCCGAGGACCCGGGCACCCTCGAGGACGCCCCGCAGGAGCCCGGCCCCACCTACAAGAACTTCCTCGCGTCGCGCCCCGCCAAGGCCGAGTCCACGGCGATCGCCGCGCTCATCGACGCGGCCCGCGCCACGGGCGCCCGCGCGCACGTGCTGCACCTGTCCGACGCCGACTCGCTGCCGATGATCGCGGCCGCCCGCGCGGAGGGCGTGCGCCTCACGGTCGAGACGTGCCCGCACTACCTGTCGCTGGACGCCGACCACGTGCCCGACGGCGCGACGGCCTACAAGTGCTGCCCGCCGATCCGCGAGCACGACAACCAGGACCGGCTGTGGCAAGGGCTGCGCGACGGACTGATCGACGTCGTCGTCACCGACCACTCGCCGGCCACCGCCGAGCTCAAGCAGCCGGCGTCGGGCGACTTCGCGGAGGCCTGGGGCGGCGTCGCGTCGCTGCAGCTCGGCCTCGCCGTCGTCTGGACCGAGGCGCGGCGCCGCGAGGTCCCTCTCGCCCAGGTCGTGGGGTGGATGTCCGCGGGACCGGCCGCGCTGGTCGGACTGGAGCGCAAGGGCGGCATCGCCGTGGGCAAGGACGCGGACCTGGCGGTCTTCGCGCCCGAGGCGACGTTCGTCGTCGACCCGACCCGCCTGCACCACAAGAACCCGGTCACGCCGTACGCCGGCCGTGACCTCACGGGTGTCGTGCGGCGCACGCTGCTGCGCGGGCGTCCCGTGGGCGACGAGCCCGCCGGCACCCTGCTGCGCCGCGGCGAGGCCTGAGCCCCCAGGGCCGGCACCACCACGGTCCCCCCGTCACCGAGAAGAACGAACGAGGACGCACGATGACGCGACTCCAGCCGGGCGACACCGCCCCCGACTTCACCCTGACCGACTCCGCCGGCGCCGCCGTGTCCCTCGCGGACGTGCGTGCCGGGGCGGACAAGGGCGTGGTCGTGTACTTCTACCCGAAGGCGGGCACCCCCGGGTGCACCACCGAGGCGTGCGACTTCCGCGACAACCTCGCGTCGCTCGCGGGGGCGGGGTACGCCGTCGTCGGGGTCTCGGCCGACCCGGTCGAGGACATCCGCGCGTTCGTGGAGGCCGAGCACCTGACGTTCCCCCTGCTGAGCGACGCGGACCACGCCGTGGCCGACGCCTACGGCACGTGGGGCCCCAAGACGATCGGCGACCGGACGTTCGACGGGGTGCACCGCTGCACCTTCGTCGTCGAGCCGGACGGGACCCTGCGGTCCGCCGAGTACGACGTCGAGGCCACCGGGCACGTGGCCGCGCTGCGCGCGCAGCTCGTGGGTGCCTGAGCAAGGCTGGACCCGTTAGGGTTCACTCAGGCGATTCCGCTATGCGCAATCAGACTTTCACCATGCAACGCTTCGCAGAACAAGGAGGGACTGTCGTGGAGCTCCCCGACGGCCTGACCATCACCGCCGAGATCGGTGAGCGCGACACCGAGGTGCTCACCCCGGCCGCGCTCGACCTGATCGTGACCCTGCAGCGCGAGCTGGGCGCCCGCCGCCTCGAGCTGCTGGAGGCGCGGCAGCGTCGCCGCCAGGCGCTGGCCGACGGCGGCACGCTCGACTTCCTCCCGGAGACCGCGCACATCCGTGCCGACGACTCCTGGAAGGTCGCGGAGCCGGCCCCCGGGCTGGTCGACCGCCGCGTCGAGATCACCGGCCCGACCGACCGCAAGATGACCGTCAACGCGCTCAACTCCTGCGCGAAGTGCTGGCTCGCGGACCAGGAGGACGCCAACACGCCGCAGTGGAGCAGCGTGGTCGGCGGCCAGCTCAACCTGCTCGACGCGATCAACCGCACGATCGACTTCACGATCGAGGAGACCGGCAAGCGGTACGAGCTCAAGCCGGACGACGAGCTGGCGACGATCATCATGCGCCCCCGTGGGTGGCACATGAGCGAGAAGCACATCCTGGTCGACGGCGAGCAGACCTCGGGTTCCCTGGTCGACTTCGCGCTCTACGTCGCCACCGCGGGCCTGCGGCAGATCGAGAAGGGCCTCGGGCCGTACTTCTACCTGCCGAAGATGGAGTCGCACCTCGAGGCGCGGCTCTGGAACGACGCGTTCGTCCTCGCGCAGGACGCGCTCGGCATCCCGCGCGGCACCATCCGCGCCACCGTGCTCATCGAGACCATCCCGGCCGCGTTCGAGATGGAGGAGATCCTCTACGAGCTGCGCGAGCACTCCGCGGGCCTCAACGCCGGCCGCTGGGACTACCTGTTCTCCGTGGTGAAGAACTTCCGCACCCGGGGCGCGGAGTTCCTGCTGCCCGACCGCAACCAGATCACCATGACGGTGCCGTTCATGCGGGCCTACACCGAGCTGCTGGTCTCGACCTGCCACCAGCGCGGCGCGCACGCCATCGGCGGCATGGCCGCGTTCATCCCGAGCAAGGACGCCGAGGCCAACGAGCAGGCCTACGCCAAGGTGAGCGCCGACAAGGCGCGGGAGGCCGGCGACGGCTTCGACGGCTCGTGGGTGGCGCACCCCGGCATGGTCGCCACGTGCAAGGAGGCCTTCACCGCGGTGCTCGGCGACCGGCCGAACCAGATCGACCGCAAGCGCGAGGACGTGCGCGTCACGGCCGCCGACCTGCTGTCCGTCGACAAGACGCCCGGCACGGTCACCGAGGCCGGCCTGCGCAACAACGTGTCCGTCGGCATCCAGTACCTCCAGGCCTGGCTGGGCGGCCTCGGCGCCGTCGCCATCTTCGGCCTCATGGAGGACGCCGCGACCGCGGAGATCTCCCGGTCGCAGGTGTGGCAGTGGCTGCACAACGGCGTCGTCCTCGCCGACACCGGCGAGAAGGTGACGCGCGAGCTCGTCGACCGCATCGTCGAGGAGGAGGTGGCGAAGCTCCCGGGCGGCGCCGCCGCCTTCGACGAGGCGCGGACCACCTTCCAGGAGGTCGCCGTGGCCGACGAGTACATCGACTTCCTCACGACGGCCGCCTACGAGCGGATGGACTGAGGAACCCGGCACCGCTCGGCTGCGACGGGGGCGCCGAGCACCGCCGGTGCGTGACGGCCGGGACCACGTTCTGTGACGTGGTCCCGGCCGTTTCGTCCGCCCGGTTTCGTCGGCTGCGCCGACACCTGGGGACAACGTCCCCGACACATGCATCCCACTAGACTGGCGGCCATGTCCACCATCTCCCGAGACGAGGTCGCGCGCGTCGCCGCCCTGGCCCGGATCGACCTGCGCGACGACGAGGTCGACCGGCTCGCCGGCGAGCTCGACGTCATCGTCGACTCGATCGCCCGCGTGCGCGAGGTCGCCACCCCCGACGTGCCGGCCACCAGCCACCCGCTGCCCCTGACGAACGTGTTCCGCGAGGACGTGCCCCAGCCGGCGCTGCCCGTGGCCGACGTGCTGGCCGCCGCGCCGGACGCGCAGGACGGGCGCTTCGCCGTCCCGCAGATCCTCGGGGAGGAGTGAGATGACGGACCTGACCCGCCTCAGCGCGGCGGAGCTCGCCGCGACCCTCGCGCGCAAGGAGGCCTCGAGCGTCGAGGCCACGCGCGCGCACCTGGACCGCATCGCGGCCGTCGACGGCGACGTGCACGCGTTCCTGCACGTGAGCGAGGACGACGCGCTGGCCACCGCCGCCGACGTCGACTCCCGCCGTGCCGCCGGCGAGGAGCTGCACCCGCTGGCCGGCGTGCCGATCGCCGTCAAGGACGTCGTCGTGACGAAGGGCCTGCCCTCCACGGCGGGTTCCAAGATCCTCGAGGGCTGGATCCCGCCGTACGACGCGACGCTCGTCGAGAAGCTCCGTGCCGCGGGCCTGCCGATCCTCGGCAAGACGAACATGGACGAGTTCGCGATGGGCTCCTCCACCGAGCACTCCGCGTTCGGCAACACCCACAACCCGTGGGACCTCGACCGCATCCCCGGCGGCTCGGGCGGCGGCTCGGCGGCCGCCGTGGCCGCCTTCGAGGCGCCGCTCGCGATCGGCACCGACACCGGCGGCTCGATCCGTCAGCCGGGCGCCGTCACCGGCACCGTCGGCGTGAAGCCCACCTACGGCGGCGTCTCGCGCTACGGGCTCATCGCGATGGCCTCGTCGCTGGACCAGGCCGGCCCCGTCACGCGCACCGTGCTCGACTCGGCGCTGCTGCACGAGCTCATCGGCGGCCACGACCCGCGCGACTCGACGTCGATCCCCGAGCCGCTCCCGCCCCTCGTGGAGGCCGCGCGCCAGGGCGCGCTGGGCGACCTGTCGGGCCTGCGCGTCGGCGTCGTCACGCAGCTCCAGGGCGAGGGCTACCAGCCCGGCGTGCTCGCGCGGTTCCACGAGTCGCTCGAGCTGCTGACCAAGGCCGGGGCCGAGGTCGTCGAGGTCTCCTGCCCGAGCTTCGACTACGCGCTCGCGGCGTACTACCTGATCATGCCGGCGGAGGCGTCGAGCAACCTCGCGAAGTTCGACGGCATGCGCTTCGGCCTGCGCGTCGAGCCGGCCGACGGCCCCGTCACCGCGGAGCGCGTCATGGCCGCCACCCGTGGCGCCGGCTTCGGCGACGAGGTCAAGCGCCGCGTCGTGCTCGGCACCTACGCCCTGTCGGCGGGCTACTACGACGCCTACTACGGCAGCGCGCAGAAGGTCCGCACGCTCATCCAGCGCGACTTCGACGCCGCGTTCGCGCGGGCCGACGTGTTGGTCTCGCCCACCGCGCCGACGACGGCGTTCAAGCTGGGGGAGAAGCTGGACGACCCGCTGGCGATGTACCTCAACGACGTCGCGACCATCCCGGCCAACCTCGCCGGCGTGCCGGGCATCTCGGTGCCGAACGGCCTGGCCGAGTCGTCGGAGGGCGGCGTCGGTCTGCCCACAGGTTTCCAGATCCTCGCGCCGGCCAAGGCTGACGACCGCCTCTACCGCGTAGGCGCCGCGCTCGAGTCGGCCCTCGAGTCCACCTGGGGCGCCCCGCTGCTGTCGCGCGCGCCCGAGCTGGGCTGACGGAGAACAGGAGAACATCGCTGTGACCACGACCACCCACGGGACCCCTGCTCTCGTCTCCTACGACGACGCCGTGCGCCGCTACGACCCGGTGATCGGCATCGAGGTGCACGTCGAGCTCGGCACCCGCACCAAGATGTTCTGCCCGGCCGAGCAGTCGTTCGGCGCGGAGCCGAACACGCAGACCACGCCGGTGTCGCTCGGCCTGCCGGGCGCGCTGCCCGTCGTCAACGGCACCGCCGTCGAGTACGCGATCCGCATCGGCCTGGCGCTCAACTGCCAGATCGCGGAGAGCTGCCGGTTCGCCCGGAAGAACTACTTCTACCCGGACGTGCCGAAGAACTTCCAGACGTCGCAGTACGACGAGCCGATCGCCTTCGAGGGCTGGCTCGACGTCGAGCTCGAGGACGGCACGGTGCACCGCGTCGAGATCGAGCGCGCGCACATGGAGGAGGACGCCGGCAAGAACACGCACGTCGGCGGCTCCGCCGGCCGCATCCACGGCGCGGAGTACTCGCTGGTCGACTACAACCGCGCCGGCGTGCCGCTGGTGGAGATCGTCACGAAGCCGATCACCGGCGCGGGGGAGCGGGCGCCCGAGGTGGCGCGCGCCTACGTGCAGGCGCTGCGCGACATCTTCCGCGTGCTCGACGTGTCCGAGGCCCGCATGGAGCGCGGCAACGTCCGCGCCGACGTCAACCTGTCGCTGCGCGCGACCCCCGAGTCGCCGCTCGGCACGCGCACGGAGACGAAGAACGTCAACTCCTTCCGTTCCGTGGAGCGGGCGGTGCGGTACGAGGTGTCGCGGCAGGCCGCGATCCTCGACGCGGGCGAGACGGTGATCCAGGAGACGCGGCACTTCCACGAGGAGGACGGCTCGACGTCGCCCGGCCGCGTGAAGTCCGACGCCGAGGACTACCGGTACTTCCCGGAGCCCGACCTCGTGCCCGTCGCGCCGTCGCGCGAGTGGGTCGAGGAGATCCGCGCGACGCTGCCCGAGCTGCCGCAGGCCAGGCGCCGCCGCCTCCACGACGAGTGGGGCTTCGCGGACGCGGAGATGCGCGACGTCGTCAACGCCGGGGCGCTCGACCTCATCGAGGCGACCGTCGCCGCCGGGGCCACGCCGGCCGCCGCGCGCAAGTGGTGGATGGGCGAGCTGGCCCGCCGGGCCAAGCAGGACGAGGTCGAGCTCGCGGACCTCGCGATCACGCCCGCGCAGATCGGTGAGCTCCAGCGGCTCGTCGACTCCGGCCGCATCAACGACAAGATCGCCCGCCAGGTGCTCGACGGCGTGCTCGCCGGCGAGGGGGACCCGGAGGCGGTCGTCGTGGCCCGCGGGCTGGAGGTCGTGTCCGACGACGGCCCGCTCCTCGAGGCCATCGACGTGGCGCTCGCGGCGCAGCCCGACATCGTCGAGAAGGTGCGCGGCGGCAACCAGGGCCCGGTCGGGGCCATCATCGGCGCGGTGATGAAGGCGACGAAGGGGCAGGCGGACGCCAAGCGCGTCCGGGAGCTGGTGCTGGAGAGGATCGGCTGATGCGGTCGCCCGTCCTGCACGGGGAGCTCGTGCGCCTGCGCCCGATCGAGGCGCGGGACGCCGACCGGCTCTGGGCGTCGCTGCGCGACCCGGACGGCGGCCGGCTGACGGGCATGGGCACGAACGCCGCGTCGTCCCGCGCCGAGGTGGACTCCTGGGCCGCGAGCGCGGCAGACCTCCCCGGCCGGTACGACTGGGCGATCACGTCCGCCGCCGTGCGGGACGGGGAGCTCGTCAGCGACGACCTGCTCGGCGAGATCTCCCTCGACCGGGTGGACCTCGAGCTGCGGTCGGCGAACCTGCGCCTGCGGATGATGCCGGACTACCGGGGCCGCGGGTACGGGCGCGAGGCCATCGGAGAGGTGCTGCGCTTCGCCTTCGACGGCGCCTCCGGCCCGGGCCTGCACCGCGTGAGCCTCGCGGTGATCAGCGTCAACCCGCGGGCCCGCGCCCTGTACGACTCGCTCGGCTTCCGGGAGGAGGGGCGCCTGCGCGACGCCTTCCGCGACGGGCAGGGCTGGGCGGACGCCGTCGTCATGAGCATCCTCGAGGACGAGTTCCGCGCGGGGGCCGGCACGGACTGAGCTCGTCGTCGGCCGATCCGTCCGGCACCTCTGCAGCGTCGAGGCCCTTGTCGGGCGGCGTTGACATGGTGCCCGCTCCGCTCTAAATTCGGATCGTAGAAACAGTATTCCGAAACATGGAATCGACGGCTCGATGAGGAGAGACGATGACGCAGCCCCAGACCACCCGCTACTACACGCCGCAGGGCGGGCTGCCCGGGCAGGAGGAGCTGCTCACCGACCGGGCGATCGTCACGGAGGCGTACACCGTCATCCCGCGCGGCGTGCTGCGCGACATCGTCACGTCGAACCTGCCCGGCTGGGACCGGACCCGCCTGTGGGTGCTCGCGCGCCCCGTCGAGGGCTTCGCGACGACCTTCGCGCAGTACGTCGTCGAGGTCTCCCCGGGCGGCGGGACCGACCGCGGCGAGGTCGAGGACACCGTGCAGTCCGTCGTCTTCGTCACGGAGGGCACGCTGACCCTCACGGTCGGCGGCGAGGAGCACACCCTCGAGCCCGGCGGCTACGCGTACCTCGCCGCCGGCGACGAGTGGTCGCTGCACAACCGCTCGGGCGCCAAGGCCGCGTTCCAGTGGGTCCGCAAGGTCTACGAGCGCGTCGACGGCTACGAGGCGAAGACCTTCGTCACCCGCGAGCAGGACATCGAGCCGCGCCCCATGCCGGACACGGACGGCGCCTGGGCCACCACGCGCTTCGTCGACCCCGACGACCTCGCGCACGACATGCACGTCAACATCGTGACGTTCCAGCCCGGCGGCTCCATCCCGTTCGCGGAGACGCACATCATGGAGCACGGCCTGTACGTGCTCGAGGGCAAGGCCGTGTACCGCCTCAACGGCGACTGGGTCGAGGTGCAGGAGGGCGACTTCATGTGGCTGCGCGCCTTCTGCCCGCAGGCCTGCTACGCCGGGGGCCCGAAGCCGTTCCGCTACCTGCTCTACAAGGACGTCAACCGCCAGGTGAAGCTCGACCGCCGCTGACCGCGGCACCACCTCACGACCGGGCGACCGGGTGCCCCTACCGGGGCGCCCGGTCGCCGTCGTCTCCCGCCGGTGCGAGAGTTTTTTCATGACCGATCAGGCAGCGGCGCCGTCGCACCCGGAGCACGAGGGCGACCGCGCGTTCTTCGGGCACCCGCGCGGCCTCATGACCCTGGCCGGCACGGAGCTGTGGGAGCGGTTCAGCTACTACGGGATGCGCGCCATCCTCCTGTACTACCTGACCGACACGGTGGCCAACGGCGGCCTCGGGATGGACGCCACCACCGGCGCCGCGTTCGTCTCGATCTACGGCACGTCGGTGTACCTGCTGTCGGTGGTCGGCGGCTGGCTCGCCGACCGGATGATCGGGGCCCGGCGCGCGGTGCTGTACGGCGGGATCGTCATCGCCGCCGGCCACGTGTCGCTCACCCTGCCCACGTACGGCTTCTCCATGCTGGGGATCGGCCTGGTCGCGTTCGGCACCGGCCTGCTCAAGCCCAACGTGTCGTCGATGGTGGGCGAGCTGTACTCGCGCGACGACGAGCGTCGCGACCCGGCGTTCTCGATCTTCTACATGGGGATCAACATCGGGTCGTTCTTCTCCCCGCTGATCGTGGGCGTCGTCGAGCAGGCGTGGGGCTACCACGCGGGCTTCGCGGTGGCGGCGATCGGGATGGCGTTCGCGCTCGTCTTCTTCGTCGGCGGCTACCGGTACCTCGGTGCCGCGGGGACGGACGTGCCGAACCCGATCACGCCCGAGGACCGCCCCGCCGTGGTGCGGCTCGGGCTCTACGTGGTCGGCGCCATCGTCGTGGCCGCCGCCCTGGCCGCGGTCGTCGCCGGGGGCTGGGCCGTCGAGACGTTCATCGACGCCGTGTCGTACCTCGCCCTCGTGACGCCGGTCGTGCTGCTCGTCGTGATGTACCGCTCGAAGCGCGTGACGGCGGCCGAGCGTCCGCGCGTCGTCGCGTACGTGCCGCTCTTCGTCGCCGCGATGCTGTTCTGGATGATCTTCGAGCAGGCGGCGACGACGCTCGCGGCGTTCGCCGCCGACCGCACCCAGCTCGAGCTGTTCGGCATCAGCCTGTCGCCCGCCTTCTTCCAGTCGGTCAACCCGGCGTCGATCATCATCCTGGCGCCGGTGTTCGCGTGGATCTGGACGAAGACGGGGGACCGGCCGCCCACGGCGTACAAGTTCGTCATCGGCCTGACGCTGGCGGCCCTGTCGTTCCTGTTCCTCGCGGGGATGTCGGCCGTCTTCGCCGACGAGCTCGCCCCGCCGTGGGTGCTCATCGGGGTCTACGTGATCCAGACGCTCGGCGAGCTGTGCCTGTCGCCGGTTGGGATCGCGGCGACGACGCTGCTGGCGCCGCGAGCGTTCCGCGGCCAGGCGATGGCCCTGTGGTTCCTGTCGTCGGCCGCCGGCCAGGCGATCACCGCGCAGACCATCGAGGCGACCGAGGGGGTCTCCGACACCGCCTACTTCGGCGGCATCGGCGTGGTGGCGCTGGCGTTCGCGGGGGTCCTCCTGCTGCTGGCCCCGTGGGTGACGCGGCACATCCGCCACGCGGACGAGCTGGAGCACACCCACAGCGCCGGCGCGTCCTGACCGCGCCGGCGCCGTGGGGGCGCCGGGTGCCTCGGGTGCCTCGGGTGCCTCGGGCGGCTCCGGGCGGCTCCGGGCGGCTCCGGGCGGCTCCGGGCGGCTCCGCGTCAGCGCAGCCAGCTCGCGCTGCCGGGCACCGGCGAGGCGGCCCACGCGCGGCCGAGGCCCCAGGTGTCGCCGGCGCGGGTGAGCGCGAGAGCGGCCAGCAGCGCCGTGAAGACGAGGTGCTGGTCGACCAGCGGGTTCTGCGAGCCGGCGGCGAAGGGCCACGTCGAGAGCCACAGCGTGAGCATGAGCAGCCCGCCCGCCACGGCGGCCACGCGCAGCCCGATGCCGAGCAGGAGCGCGATCCCCGTGCCGAGCATCCCGAGCATGAACAGCCAGTCGACGGCGGGGCCGCTCAGCGCGGCGAAACCGGCGGCCAGCGGGCTCTCGATCGAGCTCAGGTAGCCCTCGGTCGGCGAGCTGCCCGCCACCCAGGCCCGCTCGTCCGGCGTGGCGTACCCGAGGCCGAAGGTCTTGTCGGCCACGGGCCACAGGAACACCACGGCCAGGAGGATGCGACACAGCGCGAGGGCGCGTCGCGCGCCGGGCCGGGTGACGACGCGGTCGGCGTCCTCCCCGTTGCGGGCGTGGTCGGTGACGGTCGTGCCGGTCGTGCTGCCTGCGGCGGTCGCGGTCATGAGTGAGCTCCCTGATCGTGGTGCGCTGCGTGGTGCCTGCGAGATGGACGTGGTGCGTCCGATTTGGACGGATTACTGATGAACCTGGGACAACTTGCCAAGGTCTCCGGCGCGTCGCAACCATTTCGTGACCTTCGGATCGTTTCAGCAGGTGAACCGACCACTGGGCGGACGGATGCCCGCGATGCGGGACAGCGGGCGTAGCGTGCTCGTGCGCGTCGTCCGCGACGGCGCGGCAGAACTCGTCGAAGGAGCTGACATGAGCCGTCCCCTGCGCTCTCGGACGTCCACCCACGGCCGCAACATGTCCGGTGCCCGCGCGCTCTGGCGCGCCACCGGCATGGGCTCGGAGGACTTCGGCAAGCCGATCATCGCGATCGCGAACTCGTACACGCAGTTCGTCCCCGGTCACGTCCACCTCAAGGACATGGGCGACCTGGTCGCCTCGGCGATCCGCGAGGCGGGCGGCGTGTCCAAGGAGTTCAACACCATCGCCGTGGACGACGGCATCGCGATGGGCCACGCCGGGATGCTCTACTCGCTGCCCAGCCGCGACCTCATCGCGGACTCGGTCGAGTACATGGTCAACGCGCACTGCGCCGACGCCCTCGTGTGCATCTCCAACTGCGACAAGATCACGCCGGGCATGCTCAACGCGGCGCTGCGGCTCAACATCCCGGTGATCTTCGTGTCGGGCGGGCCGATGGAGGCCGGCAAGGCCGTCGTCGCCGACGGCGTCGCGAAGACGCCCCTGAACCTCATCAACGCGATCAACTACTCGGCCGACGACAACGTGTCCGACGCCGCGCTGGCCCAGGTCGAGGAGAACGCCTGCCCGACGTGCGGCTCGTGCTCCGGCATGTTCACGGCGAACTCGATGAACTGCCTCACGGAGGCGCTCGGGCTGTCGCTGCCGGGCAACGGCTCCACGCTGGCCACGCACGCCGCCCGCAAGGAGCTCTTCCTCGAGGCGGGTCGCACCATCGTCGACCTCGCGAAGCGCTACTACGAGGACGAGGACGACTCCGCCGCCCCGCGCTCGATCGCCACGAAGGCGGCGTTCTCGAACGCCATGGCGCTCGACGTCGCGATGGGCGGCTCCACCAACACGGTGCTGCACATCCTGGCCGCGGCCCAGGAGGGCGAGGTCGACTTCGACCTCACGGACATCGAGGCGATCAGCCGCCGCGTGCCGTGCCTGAGCAAGGTGGCGCCGAACCACCCGGACTTCCACATGGAGGACGTGCACCGCGCCGGCGGCATCCCCGCGCTGCTGGGGGAGCTGGACCGTGCGGGCCTGCTCGACCACGACGTCACCTCCGTGCACACACCCACGCTGCGCGCGTGGCTCGACGACTGGGACGTGCGGGGCGGCAACGCCACCGAGCGGGCGCAGGAGCTCTTCCACGCCGCCCCCGGCGGGGTCCGCACCACCCAGGCCTTCTCGACGTCCAACGTCTGGGAGAGCCTCGACACCGACGCCGCGAACGGCTGCATCCGCGACCTTGAGCACGCGTACACCGTGGAGGGCGGCCTGGCCGTGCTGCGCGGCAACCTCGCCGAGGACGGCGCGGTCTTCAAGACCGCGGGCGTCGACCCCGACGTCTTCCACTTCGTGGGGAAGGCCCTCGTCTGCGAGTCGCAGGACGACGCGGTCGAGAAGATCCTCACCAAGCAGGTCCAGCCGGGACACGTCGTCGTCGTGCGCTACGAGGGCCCCGCCGGCGGCCCCGGCATGCAGGAGATGCTCTACCCGACGTCGTTCATCAAGGGCCGCGGCCTGGGCAAGGTCTGCGCCCTCATCACCGACGGTCGGTTCTCCGGCGGGTCGAGCGGCATCTCCGTGGGGCACGTGTCGCCCGAGGCGGCGGCCGGCGGCACGATCGGGCTGATCGAGGACGGGGACGAGATCGAGATCGACGTCGACACCCGACTGATCCGCGTCAACGTGCCGGACGAGGTGCTCGCCGAGCGGCGCGCCAAGATGGAGGCCCGCGAGAACCCGTGGCAGCCGCTGAACCGCGACCGCTACGTCTCCCCGGCGCTGCAGGCGTACGCCGCGATGGCGACGTCGGCCGACCGCGGCGCGGTGCGCGACGTGTCCCTCATCGCGCGCCGCTGACACCGGCGGACCCTCGACGGCGCCCGCCCCGACCCCGTGCCGGGGTGTGGGCGGGCGCCGCGCGCGCTGCCTTAGGCTCCGGGGCATGGTCGACCAGCCCGAGCCCCCCGCCGCGCCCCCTGCCCCGTCCAACGAGCGCGAGCTGGAACCGGGGATCGTCACGGACCTGCGCGAGCGCATGACCTACGGCTCGTACCTGCACCTGGACACGCTCCTGGCCGCGCAGGAGCCGATCAGCAGCCCCGCGCACCACGACGAGATGCTGTTCATCGTGCAGCACCAGACCACGGAGCTGTGGCTCAAGCTCGTGCTGCACGAGCTGGTCTCCGCGCGCGACCTGCTCGCCGCGGACGAGCTCGGCGCGGCGCTCAAGCGCATCGCCCGCGTCAAGCACGTGCAGCGCACGCTCACCGAGCAGTGGTCGGTGCTCGCGACGCTCACGCCCAGCGAGTACGCCCAGTTCCGCGGCTTCCTCGGGAACGCGTCCGGCTTCCAGTCGTGGCAGTACCGGGCGGTCGAGTTCCTGCTGGGCAACAAGAACGCCCGCATGCTCGCGGTGTTCGACGCCGAGCCCGAGGCGCAGGCAGAGCTCGCGCGGCTGCTCGGCGAGCCCAGCGTGTACGACGAGTTCCTGCGCTACCTCTCCCGCCACGGCCACGACGTGCCGCGACGCGTGCTCGAGCGCGACGTCACGACAGCGCACACGCTCGACGACGACCTGGTCGAGGTGTTCCGCCGGATCTACGCCGACCCCGAGTCGGACTGGTCGGCGTACGAGACGTGCGAGGAGCTCGTCGACCTCGAGGACAACTTCCAGCTCTGGCGCTTCCGCCACATGAAGACCGTGCTGCGCATCATCGGCACCAAGCGGGGCACCGGGGGCTCCAGCGGCGTCGGCTTCCTCCAGCGGGCTCTCGACCTCACCTTCTTCCCCGAGCTCTTCGCCGTGCGCACCGAGCTCGGCGCGACGGCCGGACCGGGCGCCCGGTCGTGACCGGAGCGCTGGTCGTGCCCCCGGGTGTCGCCCCGGTCGGCCTCCCTGCCGACGTCCCGCCCGAGGTGCGGCGCCGGCTGGGGGAGGGCGGCACGCTGCTGCCGCCGTTCACGGACGCGCATGTGCACCTGGGGCTGGTGGACCCGGCGCCGCTGCGTTCCCGCGGCGTCGCCGCGGTGCACGACCTGGGCTGGATCCCCGACGACGTCGCGGCCCTGGCCGCCGACCCGGCGCTGCCGCGCGTCGCGTACGCGGGCGCGTTCCTCACCGCGCCGGGCGGGTATCCGAGCGACCGGTCGTGGGCGCCCCCGGGAGCGGTCGAGGAGGTCGCCGACCCGGCCGCCGCCGTCGCGGCCGTGGACCGGCAGGTCGCGGCGGGCGCGTCGTTCGTCAAGGTCGCCCTGCACGGCGACGCCGGCCCGGTGCCCGACGACGTCACCCTGGCCGCCGTCGTCGGACGGGCGCACGAGCGCGGGACCGACGTCGTCGCGCACGCCGAGGGGCCGGGCCAGGCGGTGCGGGCGTTCGAGGCGGGCGTCGACCGGCTCGCGCACGCGCCCTTCAGCGAGCGCCTGCCCGACGAGCTGCTCGTCGCGATGGCCGCCGGCAGGGCGACGGGTGGGCCGACAGGGCGACGGTCGATGACCTGGCTCAGCACGCTCGACATCCACGGCTGGGGCGACCCGACGCGCGAGCACGAGGCGGCGCTGGACAACGTGCGCCGCTTCGTCGCGGCCGGCGGACGGGTCCGGTACGGCACCGACCTCGGCAACGGTCCGCTGCCCGTGGGGCTGAACGCCCGCGAGCTCGCCGCGCTCGCGGCGGCCGGACTCGGCCGGCGGTCGCTGCTCGTCGCGCTGGTCGGCGACGAGCCGCCCGCCGGCCTCGTGTCGTTCGTGCCCGGCCCGGCGCCCGCCCCGGCCGACCCGGGCGCTGTCCACGCCGCCTGGCTCGCCCGCGCGACCGTCCTCGACGTCGCCGACCTGCGGGACCCGGACTTCGCCCCGCCTGCCGACACCCACCCGCCCGCCGACGGAGGAGCCGCATGACCGAGAACGCCACCGCCCGCGCCGCCACGCTGGACGCCGCCGACCCGCTGGCGCGGTTCAAGGCCGCGTTCGTCGACTCCACGGAGGTGACCGCCTACCTCGACGGCAACTCGCTCGGCCGCCCCACGAAGGCGTCGGCCGAGCGGCTCGCCCGCTTCGCGCCCGACGTGTGGGGCGCGCGCCTCATCCGCGGCTGGGACGAGGAGTGGTACGACCTGCCCCTGCGCGTCGGTGACCGCGTCGGCACGGTCGCGCTCGGCGCGGGGCCGGGCCAGACGTTCGTCGGCGACTCGACGACGGTGATCCTCTACAAGCTGGTGCGGGCCGCGCTGGCGTCCCCGCGCGTCGCCGGGCGCGACGAGATCGTGCTCGACGCCGGCAACTTCCCGACCGACCGCTTCGTCCTGGAGGGTGTCGCGCGCGAGCACGGCGCCACGCTGCGCTGGATCGCCCCGGACCACGACGGCGGAGTCACGCCCGAGCAGGTGTCCGCCGTCCTGTCCGACCGGACGGCGCTCGTGGTGCTCAGCCACGTCGCCTACCGCTCCGGGTACGTGAGCGACGCCGCGGAGATCACGCGGCGTGCGCACGGCGCCGGGGCGCTCGTGCTGTGGGACCTGTGCCACTCCGCCGGCGCGGTGCCCGTCGCGCTGGACGCGTGGGGTGCCGACCTCGCCGCCGGGTGCACGTACAAGTACCTCAACGGCGGGCCCGGGTCACCCGCGTTCGGCTACGTCCGCGCCGACCTCCAGGAGGAGCTCACCCAGCCGATCCAGGGCTGGATGGGCAGCGACCAGCCGTTCGAGATGGGCCCCGCCTACGCGCCGCACGCCGGGGTGCGACGATTCCTGTCGGGCACCCCCGCGATCGTCGGGATGCTCGCGATGCAGGACATGCTCGACCTCCTCGCCGACGCCGGGCTGGACGCCGTCCGCGCGAAGTCGGTGGCGCTCACCCGGTTCGCCCTGGAGCTGGTGGACGACCTGCTCGTTCCGCTCGGCGTCCGGGTCGCGTCGCCGCGCGACGACGACCGGCGGGGGAGCCACGTGACCGTCGACCACGACGCGTTCGCCGACACCCTGCCGCTGCTGTGGGAGCGGGGCATCATCCCCGACTTCCGCCGGCCGAACGGGCTGCGCCTCGGACTCTCGCCGCTGTCGACGTCGTTCGACGAGCTGCGCGTCGGCGTCGAGGCGGTACGCGACGCGCTGGTCGAGGTCACCAGGGCGCGCGAGCAGGAGCCCTCCCGACCAGCATGAGGGCGAGGCGGCGCCGCGCCGCCCGGACCGAGGGAGCGCACGCATGCACGAGGTCGTCGCCCGGACCGAGGGAGCGCACGCATGCACGAGGTCGTCGCCCGGACGCCTCGTCAGACCCGGCTGTTCTGGGGGCTGCTGGTCACCTGGACCTGCGTGCTCGCGGTGAACACCGCGCGGCTGGCCGGCGGCGCGGACCGGTCGACCGTCGTCCTGGCCGTCGTGGCCGCGCTCGGGATGGTGGCCGCGCTGGCGCAGCTCGTGGCGTCCAGGAGCGGGCAGCTCGTCCTGACCGACGACGAGCTCCGGGTGGAGCGGCGTCGTCGCCCTCTGGCGATCCCCCGCGCCGACGTCCGCGCGGTGCGCGGCAACCTCCGGGACCGGCCCACCTGGTCCGACCAGGTCATCGTCGAGCACGCCGGGGGCGAGACGCGGCTGCCGCGGTACGACCTCGCGCCGGGCCTCGTGATCGCCCGCCTGCAGGAGTGGGCCCGCGTGGGCGAGCGCCCGGACGGCGCCGCCGGCTGAGGGATCGTCGCCCGCCGCGACCACGGGCGGCGCCGCTCCTACAGTGAGTCCATGAGCGCCGACGCCCCAGCCACCCCGGACCTCACGACCGATCGCGCACCGGATCTCAAGCCCCGCTCCCGCCAGGTCACCGACGGCCTGGAGGCCACCGCCGCGCGCGGCATGCTGCGCGCCGTCGGCCTCGGGGACGCCGACTTCGCGAAGCCGCAGATCGGCGTCGCGAGCTCGTGGAACGAGATCACGCCGTGCAACCTGTCGCTCGACCGGCTGTCGCAGGCGGTGAAGCACGGCGTGCACGCCGGCGGCGGCTACCCGCTCGAGTTCGGCACCATCTCCGTCTCCGACGGCATCTCCATGGGGCACGAGGGCATGCACTTCTCGCTCGTGTCGCGCGACGTCATCGCCGACTCCGTGGAGACGGTGATGCAGGCGGAGCGGCTGGACGGCTCGGTCCTCCTCGCGGGCTGCGACAAATCGCTCCCGGGGATGCTCATGGCGGCCGCGCGCCTCGACCTCGCGAGCGTGTTCCTCTACGCCGGCTCGATCATGCCCGGCTGGGTGAAGCTGTCCGACGGCACCGAGAAGGACGTGACGATCATCGACGCGTTCGAGGCCGTGGGGGCCTGCGCGCGCGGGCTGATGAGCGAGGAGGACGTCGGCCGGATCGAGCGCGCGATCTGTCCCGGCGAGGGTGCGTGCGGCGGCATGTACACGGCGAACACGATGGCGTCGGCCGCCGAGGCGCTCGGCATGTCGCTGCCCGGGTCGGCCGCGCCTCCGTCCGCCGACCGCCGCCGCGACGCGTTCGCGCAGGCGTCCGGCGAGGCGGTCGTGGAGCTGCTGCGGCGCGGCATCACCGCGCGGCAGATCCTCACCAAGGAGGCCTTCGAGAACGCCATCGCCGTGGTGATGGCGTTCGGCGGCTCGACGAACGCGGTGCTGCACCTGCTCGCCATCGCGCACGAGGCCGAGGTGGAGCTCACCCTCGACGACTTCTCCCGCGTCGCCGACCGCGTGCCGCACCTCGGCGACCTCAAGCCGTTCGGCCGGTACGTCATGAACGACGTCGACCGCATCGGGGGCGTGCCCGTGGTGATGAAGGCGCTGCTCGACGCCGGGCTGCTGCACGGCGACTGCCTCACGGTCACGGGCCGCACGGTCGCGGAGAACCTCGCGGACATCGACCCGCCCGACCCGGACGGCAAGATCCTGCGTGCCCTCGACCGGCCGATCCACCCCACGGGCGGCATCACGATCCTGCACGGGTCGCTGGCCCCCGAGGGCGCGGTCGTGAAGTCGGCGGGGTTCGACTCCGACGTCTTCGAGGGCACCGCCCGCGTCTTCGAGCGCGAGCGGAGCGCCCTGGACGCGCTGGAGGACGGCACCATCACCGCCGGCGACGTCGTCGTCATCCGCTACGAGGGCCCCAAGGGCGGCCCGGGGATGCGCGAGATGCTCGCCATCACCGGCGCGATCAAGGGCGCCGGCCTCGGCAAGGACGTGCTGCTCATCACCGACGGGCGGTTCTCCGGCGGCACCACCGGGCTGTGCGTCGGGCACATCGCGCCCGAGGCCGTCGACGCAGGGCCGATCGCGTTCGTGCGCGACGGCGACCGGATCCGGCTCGACGTCGCGAGCAAGACGCTCGACCTGCTGGTCGACGACGCCGAGCTCGCCGCCCGCCGGACGGCGGACTGGACCCCCGTGCCGCACGGCTACACCCGCGGGGTGCTCGCCAAGTACACGAAGCTGGTGCAGTCCGCGTCCAAGGGCGCCGTGCTGGGCTGAGCGCCCACCACCCGGTCGGCCGTCGACCGGCCGCGGCCCGCGCGGCAGGATGGCGCCCATGGGAAAGGTGCACGAACGTATCGACGGCCGGTTGCGGGGCTTCGTCGAGTCGCAGCACGTGTTCTTCGTCGCCACCGCCCCGCTCGCCGGGGACGGGCGCGTGAACGTCTCGCCCAAGGGGGTCGACGGGTCGTTCGTCGTGGTCGACGAGCACACCGTGGCCTACCTCGACCTCACGGCGTCGGGCGCGGAGACGATCGCGCACCTGCGCGAGAACGGCCGGATCACCCTCATGTTCTGCGCCTTCGACGGGCCCCCGAACACCGTCCGCCTGCACGGCCGGGGGCGCGTCGTGACGCTGTACGACGACGAGTACGCGTCGTGGGAGCCGCGGTTCACCGAGCGGCGCGGGGCGCGGGCCGTGATCGTGGTCGACGTCGATCGGGTCTCCGACTCCTGCGGGTACGGCGTGCCCCTGCTCGACTACGCGGGCGAGCGCGACCTGCTGCCGCCGTTCATGGACCGCAAGGGCGCCGACGGGCAGGCCGACTACCGCCGGCAGAAGAACCGCACGAGCATCGACGGCCTCCCGGCGTTCGACGACGACCCCCTGCCCGCCGGCTGACACCGCGCGAACGGTGCGCGGTCGGGCCATGCTGGGCGCATGACCGACTCGATCACCCCGCGACAGTTCGCCCACTCCGACGGCGTCGGCGACTGGCACGCGGACGAGGGCTCCGCGTGGGCCGTGTTCCGCAGCGGGTCCTTCGCCGCCGGGGCGCGGTTCGTGGACGCGATCGCCGAGATCGCGGACGCCGTGAACCACCACCCCGACGTGGACCTGCGCTACGGCACCGTCCTGGTCCGCACCTCGTCGCACGACGCCGGCGGCCTGACGACGCGCGACGTGGACCTGGCCCGGCGGATCAGCGACGCCGCGGCCGAGCTGGAGCTGCCGGTCGAGACGTCGCGGCACTGACGCCGTCGGTCACCGCAGCCAGGACGCCGACGGACGGGGGAGGCCATGCCCGACGAGATCACCGCGGCCGGGTTCGAGGCCGCCGGGGGCACCGAGGACTGGCGTGCCCTCGCCCGCGGCGCGAGCGCCCTCTTCCGCACGCGTGCTCCCGGCCAGGGCGCCGTCCTCCTCGAGCGGGTCCGCGTGCTCGCGGACGCGGCGAACCACCACCCGGACGTCGACCTGCGGGCGGGCGGCGTCGTCGTGCGCGTGCTGTCCCACGACGTCGGCGGCCTGAGCGAGCGCGACGTCGCGCTGGCCCGGGAGGTCTCCGCCGCGGCGGCGGATCTCGGGCTCGACGCCGACCCTTCGGCCGTGCAGGACGTGGAGCTGACCGTCGACGCCGCCGACCGCGAGCAGGTCATGCCCTTCTGGGGAGTGGTCCTCGGGCACACCCGCTCCGGGGCGGACCTCCTCGACCCGCACGGGCGGTGGCCCGGCGTCTGGTTCCAGGCCATGGACGAGCCGCGGCCCCTGCGCAACCGGCTGCACCTCGACGTCTTCGTGCCCCACGACGTGCGGCAGGCGCGCGTCGACGCGGCGCTCGCGGCCGGGGGCCGGGTCACGACCGAGGAGTTCGTGCCGCACTGGTGGACGCTGGCGGACGCGGAGGGGAACGAGGCGGACGTCATCGCCTGGGAGGGGTTCGAGGAGGACCTGGCCGACGGCCTGCTCACGCCCGCGGAGTTCCGGGCGGCGGGCGGCGTGGAGGACTGGCGGGTGCTCCTGGGGGCCAGCGCGTACTACGCGACGGGCGGCTTCGACGCGGGCGTCGAGCTGGTCGCCCGGGCGGCCCGCGCGGCCGAGGAGGCCGGCGTGCCGCTGTTCGCCGACCTGCGGTACTCCGGCGTCACCCTGCGCGTCGGACCGCCCGAGGACGGCTGGATCGGCCCCGCCCGGCTCGGGGTGGCGCAGCGGGCGCAGGCCGCCGCCCGCGACCTCGGGCTGCGCGCCGAGCCCGCCGTCCTGCGCGACGTCCAGCTCACGTTCGACGCCCTCGACGTCGACGCGGTGCGCCGGTTCTGGGCGGCGGCGCTCGGCTACGCCGAGCGCGGGACGACGGACCTGTACGACCCCCTGCTGCGCGGTCCCTCGGTGTTCCTGCAGCCGATGGCCGAACCGCGCGAGCAGCGCAACCGGGTCCACGTGGACGTCATGGTCCCCGCGGACGTCGCCGACGCACGCGTGGCCGCCGCCGTCGCGGCCGGCGGCACGGTCGTGCGGGACGCGGAGGCGCCGTTCTGGCGCACGGTCGCGGACCCCGAGGGCAACGAGGTGGACATCGCCGTGATCCCGGGGCGTGCCGAGGCGTGGGCGGGCGAGCCGGCCGGGTGAACCGTCGCAGCAGGGTCAACCTCGGGTAGCGGAGACCTTTCGCCCACGTCAAGGCTGCTCTATCCTCCCTGGCAGCGCCGTCGTCCGACGGGCGCGACCGACAGGCCGCGCCGCGGCCACGAGGAGGTGGCGGTGGCCGTGCTCGACGGTGCCCGGGGTGGTGGAGAGCTCGCGATCGAGACGCGAGGGCTCCGCAAGACGTACCGGAGCGTGCGAGGGAGGTCGGTCGGGGTCGAGGGCCTCGACCTGCAGGTGCCCGTGGGCGGCGTGCACGGGTTCCTCGGCCCCAACGGGTCAGGGAAGACGACGACGATCCGCATGCTCCTGGGCCTGGTCCGGCCCGACCGCGGGACCGCGACGATCTTCGGGCACGAGGTGCCGAAGCGGCTGCCCGAGGTGGTGGGACGGGTCGGCGCCATCGTCGAGAGCCCCAAGTTCTTCCCCGCGTTCAGCGCCCGCCGCAACCTGCGCCTGCTCGCCGACGCGATCGACGCCCCCGCCGGCCGGGTGGACGCCGTCATCGACGAGGTCGGGCTCACCGGGCGGGCACGCGACAAGTACAAGGGCTACTCGCTCGGCATGAAGCAGCGGCTCGCGATCGCGGCGACCCTGCTCAAGGACCCCGACCTGCTCATCTTCGACGAGCCCACCAACGGCCTCGACCCCGCGGGCATCCGGGAGATCCGGCAGACCATGCGAGGCCTCGCCGACCAGGGCAAGACCGTGCTGGTGTCCAGCCACATCCTGGCCGAGGTCGAGCAGATCGCCGACACGGTCTCGATCGTGGCCCGCGGGCGGCTCGTCGCCTCGGGCCGGGTGGCCGACCTCATCGGTGCCGGCTCCGCGACCGGGTCGGTCCGGCTGCGCGTCGCGCCGACGGACCTGACCATCGCGACCAGCGTGCTCGAGACCAGCGGGCTGCTCGTGCGGCGCGAGCACGACGCGCTGCTCGTCGACGGCGCCGCCGACCCCGCGGCCGTGAACCGCGCCCTCGGCGAGCGTGGCGTGTGGGTGCGCGAGCTCACCCCGCTCCAGGCCGACCTCGAGTCGGTGTTCCTGGGCCTCACGGCGCACGAGACGCCCGGCGGTCACACGCACCAGGGCGACCGCACGCGTCGTGGTGGCCCGCCGCCCGAGCCGGCGCACTCCGCGACGACGCCGGCCACCCCGGCGGCCCCGGAGGCGGACGCATGAGCCGCCTGCTGCGCGTCGAGCTGCGCCGGTTGTGGGCGCGCCAGATCACGCGCTGGGCGTGCGTCGGAGTTCTCGCGCTGGTCGCCCTGAGCGGCGCGGCGACGTTCCTGTCGGCGCCCCCGCCGAGCGCCCAGGAGGTCGCGAACGCGCAGGAGATGTTCGCGTCCGACCAGGAGGAGTGGGAGAAGGACGGGGAGCAGCAGGTCGCCGACTGCGAGGCCGCGGCCGAGGCCGAAGGCCTCACCCCGCAGGAGTGGGGCTGCGACCAGCTGGCCCCCCGCCTGGACTGGTACCTGCCGCCCACGCAGACCTTCGTCCCCGACGAGGCCCAGGTCGAGATGCTCTACGGGGAGCCCGAGGTCAACGCGCAGGACGGCGCGACCCGGGCCGCCGTGACGGAGATCCAGGCCTCGGTGTGGAACGGGTGGTCGGGTCTCGCGTCGCTCGACGACCTCGCGGTGCTGCTGCTCCTCGTCGCGCTGGTGGTCGGGGTGAGCTTCGTGACCGCCGAGATCAACAGCGGGTCGCTGGGGATGTGGCTCACGTTCGAGCCGCGTCGGCAGCGCGTGTACTGGTCGAAGGCGGTGGCCGCCGCGCTCGGCACGGTCCCGCTGGTGCTGGTCGGGTTCGCGCTCCTGGTCGGCGCCTCGTACGCGGTGTACGCCTCGTTCGGCACGCTCGGCGACCTCACCGGCGCCGTCTGGCTGGAGGTCGCCGCGTTCACCGGGCGCCTCGTCGCGGCCGGGGCCGTGCTCGCCGCGCTCGGCGTGGCGCTCGGCACGCTGTTCAAGCACGCGGCCGCCGCCGTCGGTCTGGTCGGCGTGGTCGCCTGGGCCTGCGTGGCCTTCGCCTACTCGTTCGGCGAGGTGCAGCGCTGGCTGCCGACGACGGCGCTCTCGGCCTGGTTGCAGGGCGGGTACGTGTACACGACGGAGCGGTGCACCCCGGACGCCGACGGCGTGTTCTCGTGCGTCCCGGTGGACCACGTCGTGACCACCGCGCAGGGCGGGCTGACCGTCGCGGCGCTCGCCGTCGTCGTCACTCTGCTCGCGCTGCTCGTGTTCCGGCGTCGCGACGTGAGCTGACCGTGAGCTGACCGTCGCCGTCGCGGCGCAGGTCGTGAGCCCGGTGACCCCCATGCTGTCCGCATGATGGGACACCGGGCTCACGACGTGACATCGGCGAACCGCGGGCGTAACGTTCGATCCGTGCAGACGATCCTCGTAGTACTTCTTCCCGGGCGCGCCGACTAGGCCCACGCACCAGGCTTCGTCAGCGCGCTCACCCCTCGTCAGTCCCGTCATCCCGGGACCGGGGGGTTTTTCATTGCAGCGACACCCCTCGCCAGACCCTTCGCCCGCAAGACCGACCGGCAGGAGAGACCGATGGTCCAGCCGAACCCGACCCCCGCCCAGGTGGCCGCCCGCACCGCGTCGCGCAGTGCCGACGGTGCCGCCGGCCGAACCGTGTCCGGTGAGGAGGTCACCGGCGCCGAGTCGATCGTCCGCTCGCTCGAGTCGGTCGGCGTCGAGAACGTCTTCGGCATCCCGGGTGGCGCGATCCTCCCGCTCTACGACCCGCTCATGGACTCGAAGCAGATCCGCCACGTCCTGGTGCGGCACGAGCAGGGCGGCGGGCACGCGGCCCAGGGCTACGCCCACGCGACCGGCAAGGTCGGCGTGACGATGGCGACCTCGGGCCCCGGCGCGACCAACCTCGTGACGCCCATCGCCGACGCGCACATGGACTCCGTCCCGCTGGTCGCGATCACCGGCCAGGTGGCGCAGTCCCTCATCGGTACCGACGGGTTCCAGGAGGCGGACATCGTCGGCATCACGATGCCGATCACCAAGCACTCCTACCTGGTCACCGACCCGGCGGAGATCCCGCGCACGATCGCGGAGGCGTTCCACATCGCGTCGACGGGCCGGCCCGGCCCGGTGCTGGTCGACATCGCGAAGTCCGCCATGCAGGCCACCACCGAGTTCTCCTGGCCGCAGGAGCTGTCGCTGCCCGGCTACCACCCGGTGACCAAGCCGCACGCCAAGCAGATCCGCGAGGCCGCCAAGCTCCTCGCCACCGCCCGCCGCCCGGTGCTGTACGTGGGCGGCGGCGTCGTCCGGTCCGGCGCGTCGGAGGCGCTGCGCCGGCTGGTCGACACCTCGGGCGCGGCCGTCGTCACGACGCTCACCGCCCGCGGCGCGGTGCCGGACAGCCACCCGCAGCACCTGGGCATGCCGGGCATGCACGGCACCGTCCCGGCCGTTGCCGCGCTGCAGAAGGCCGACCTCGTGGTGGCCCTCGGCGCCCGCTTCGACGACCGCGTGACCGGCCGCCTGTCGAGCTTCGCCCCGCACGCCGCCGTCGTGCACGCCGACATCGACCCCGCGGAGATCGGCAAGAACCGCCCGGTGGACGTGCCGATCGTCGGCGACCTGCGCGAGGTCATCGCGGACCTGGTGCCCGCCCTCGAGGCCGAGCACGCCAAGGTGGGCAAGCCCGACCTGGCGGCCTGGTGGCACCAGCTCGACACGTGGCGCGAGACGTACCCGCTGGGCTACTCGCCCACCGACGACGGCCACCTGTCCCCGCAGCACGTGATCTCCCGCCTGGGCGAGCTGGCCGGCCCGGACGCGATCTACGCCGCGGGCGTGGGGCAGCACCAGATGTGGGCGGCGCAGTTCATCCGCTACGAGCGCCCGCGCACCTGGCTGAACTCCGCGGGCCTGGGCACCATGGGCTTCGCGGTCCCCGCCGCGATGGGCGCCAAGGTCGGCGAGCCCGACCGCGAGGTGTGGGCCATCGACGGCGACGGCTGCTTCCAGATGACCAACCAGGAGCTCGCGACCTGCGCGATCAACGACATCCCCATCAAGGTGGCGCTGATCAACAACAGCTCGCTCGGCATGGTGCGGCAGTGGCAGACGCTCTTCTACGACGAGCGCTACTCCAACACCGACCTGCACACCGGGCACGGGACCCGGCGTATTCCGGACTTCGTGAAGCTCGCGGACGCGTACGGCTGCGAGGGCATCCGCGTGGAGCGCGAGGACGAGGTCGACGCCGCGATCAAGCGGGCGCAGGAGATCGACGACCGCCCCGTGGTCATCGACTTCCAGGTCTCGCGCGACGCCATGGTGTGGCCGATGGTCGCCGCCGGGGTGCCGAACGACGACATCCAGTACGCGCGCGGCATCTCGCCCGCGTGGGACCGCGAAGACTGACCGGCCGACGAGCAGAGACGGAGCCACCCATGTCGCGTCACACCCTGTCCGTGCTGGTCGAGAACAAGCCCGGCGTCCTCACCCGCGTCACCGCGCTGTTCGCCCGCCGGGCGTTCAACATCCACTCCCTGGCCGTCGGGCCCACGGAGCACGAGGAGATCTCGCGCATCACCGTGGTGGTCGACGTCGAGGAGCACCCGCTCGAGCACGTGACGAAGCAGCTGAACAAGCTGATCAACGTCATCAAGATCGTCGAGCTCGACCCCGAGTCGTCCGTGCAGCGCGAGCTCCTGCTCGTCAAGGTGCGGGCCGACCAGGCCACCCGCGCGGGGGTGCTCGAGGTCGTCGACCTCTTCCGCGCCCACGTCGTGGACGTCGTCCCCGACACGGTCGTCATCGAGGCGACCGGCACGGCCGCCAAGCTGTCCGCGCTGCTCGCGGCGCTTGAGCCGTACGGCGTCCGCGAGATCGTGAAGTCCGGCACGCTCGCCGTGGGCCGCGGCTCGCGGTCCATCACCGACCGAGCGCTGGAGCGCGTGCGCACGGCCTGACGCCGTTCGCGTACCGTCATCCCCGCGGGTGACCACATACCGACCTGTAGTGACGAACGCAGTACCGAGAACCGAGGAGCATCACCGTGGCTGAGCTGTTCTACGACGACGACGCCGACCTGTCCATCATCCAGCAGCGCAAGGTCGCGGTCATCGGCTACGGCAGCCAGGGCCACGCGCACGCGCTGAACCTGCGCGACTCGGGCGTCGACGTCCGCGTCGGCCTGCGCGAGGGCTCCGGCTCCGCGAAGAAGGCCGAGGACGAGGGCCTGCGCGTGCTGACCGTCGCCGACGCCGTCAAGGAGGCGGACGTCGTCGTCATCCTCGCGCCGGACCAGGTGCAGCGGCACGTGTACCGCGACGAGATCGCCCCGAACCTCAACGAGGGCGCGGCGCTCGTCTTCGGGCACGGCTTCAACATCCGCTTCGGCTACATCAAGCCCGAGGCCGGCCACGACGTGCTCATGGTCGCCCCCAAGGGCCCGGGTCACCTCGTGCGCCGCGAGTACGTCGACGGCCGCGGCGTGCCGGTGATCGTCGCCGTCGAGCAGGACGCGTCGGGCTCCGCCTGGGAGCTGGCCCTGTCGTACGCGAAGGGCATCGGCGGCCTGCGTGCCGGCGGCATCAAGACCACCTTCACCGAGGAGACCGAGACCGACCTGTTCGGCGAGCAGGCCGTGCTGTGCGGCGGTGCCTCGCAGCTGGTCCAGTACGGCTTCGAGACGCTGACCGAGGCGGGCTACCAGCCCGAGGTCGCGTACTTCGAGGTGCTGCACGAGCTGAAGCTGATCGTCGACCTCATGGTCGAGGGCGGCATCGCCAAGCAGCGCTGGTCCGTCTCCGACACGGCCGAGTACGGCGACTACGTCTCCGGCCCGCGCGTCATCGACCCGCGCGTCAAGGAGAACATGAAGGCCGTCCTCGCGGACATCCAGAACGGCGCCTTCGCCGAGCGCTTCATCGCGGACCAGGACGCGGGCGCCCCCGAGTTCACCGCGCTGCGCGAGAAGGGCGAGGCGCACCCGATCGAGACCACCGGCCGCGAGCTCCGGAAGATGTTCTCGTGGATCAAGCCCGCTGACTCCGACTACACGGAGGGCAGCGCCGCTCGCTGACCCACACCGTCAGCAGCGACGCGCGCGGCCGTCGTCCCCCACCCGGGGGCGGCGGCCGCACGTGCGTCCGGACGCCCGCGAGCCCGGGTCGCGTCGAGGTAGTCCGGGTCGTGCCGAGGTAGTCCGGGTCGTGCCGAGGTAGTACGAGGAACGGCGAGGTGGTCCGTCCGTCAGCCGAGCAGGCCCGCCCACCCCCGGACGACGTCGACGAGCTCGACGCGGTCGAGCGCGTCCACGTCGGACAACCGGTGCCACGCGACGTCGTCGGTGGTGCCGTCGGACTCCCTGGTGAGCTCGCCGCCGACGACGTGCGCGCGGTAGACGATGCGGATGCCCTGCAGCGCCACCGCGTGGTCGGTGCCGTCCACGACGACGCGGCCCTCGGGCGGGATCACGATGCTGTCGACGCCGAGCAGGCCGTCGAGCGCGACGTCGTACCCGGTCTCCTCCCGCAGCTCGCGGACGGCTGCGTCCTCCGGGTGCTCGCCGGGGTCGATGCCGCCCCCGGGCATGGTCCAGCCCGACCCCACGTCGCTCGACCAGTGGGGGAGGAGGATGCGGTCGCCCTCGACGACCAGGGCGTATGCGGCGACGCGGGTGTCCATGCTGGTCATCCTGGCAGGATGGACCCCATGAGCGACGACGCGAACCCCGGGCTGGATCCCGAGCAGGCCGACAGCATCACGCAGTTCTGGGACGTCGCGCGCCCGAGCGCCGGCCGCACCAGCCACGGCGGTGCCGTGGGGGAGCGGTCCGAGAACGTGGTGCCGCCGCCGGCCTGGGCGTTCGGGGACTCGTCCGAGCTGGCGGACGAGCTGCTGGGCCTCGTCCTCGACGGCGTGAAGACCGGCACCGCCGCCGCGGTCTGGGAGTACGAGGCCGCCGACGAGCCGCTGCCGCGCAAGGGCGACCTGTCGATCGTGCTCGACGGCGAGGGCGCGCCGCGGCTGCTCATCAGGACCACGCAGGTGGAGACGGTCCCGTTCGACGAGGTCACGGCCGAGCACGCGGCGGCCGAGGGCGAGGGTGACCGGTCGCTGGCCGACTGGCGCGAGGGCCACGAGCGCTACTGGCGCCGCACGCTGCCGCAGATCGGGCGCGAGTTCGACCCGTCGATGCCGGTCGTCTGCGAGCGGTTCAAGGTGCTCTACCGCGCCTGACCCGCGCCCGGCGGATGCCGTGCGCCGCCAGACAGCGCTGGGTCCGGGTGGCGCGAAGATGAGAGCGTGGCCCGATGAGCACGATCGACGACGTCTTCGCCCTGGCCGCCGCACACGGGCTGCACCTGTCACCGGCGGGGGCCACCGTGACCGAGGCGGGCCTGGACTACCGGGTCGTCATGGCCGACGACGCGGACGGGCGCCGCTGGGTGGCGCGTGCGCCGCGCCGGGCGGACGTCTCGGACGGGATGGACGCGGAGGTGCGCATCCTGGACCTGGTCGGCCCGGTGCTGGCCGCCGAGGGCGTCGCGGTCCCCGACTGGCAGGTCCGTTCGGCCGACCTCGTCGCCTACCGGGCGCTTCCGGGGGCTCCGGGCCTGACCCTGACGGACGCCGGCGAGCCGGTGTGGCACATGGACCCCGCGGACGCCGACTACGCGGCCCGGCTGGGCCGCCTCCTGGCGCGCCTGCACTCCATCGCCCCCGAGCAGGCCGGGGAGGCGGGGGTCGAGGTCCGCACGCCGGCGCAGGTCCGGCAGGCGTGGGCCGACGACGTCGCGAGGGTCCTCGAGGCGTTCCCGGTCGCCCCTGAGCTCGCCGAGGCCTGGCGCGAGTGGCTGGCCGACGACTCCTGCTGGCCGGAGCGGACGGTGATGACGCACGGGGAGATCTATCCCGCCCACGTCCTGCTCGCCGACGACGGCGCGATCACGGGCGTGCTGGACTGGACGACCGCGCGCGTGGACGACCCGGCCCGGGACCTGGCGGCGCAGTTCGGCGCCGCGGGCGAGGAGCTGCTGCACGCCGCCCTGGACGCCTACGCGGCCGCGGGCGGGTCGCTGCACCCGGGTCTGGCCGCTCAGGCGAAGCACTTGTGGGACGCCTCGCCGATCGCGTACGCGCTCTACGCCCTGACCACCGGGGCCGAGAGCGACCGGGCGGCGGCGGTCGCGATGCTGAACCCGGAGGCCTGACCGATGCCGTCGCCCCAGGTGGTGGCTACGGACGATGTCTGACATATGAGATCTCCGTCCGCATCATGATCGAGGGGGCTTAGGCTCGGCCCATGACGCGGAGCATCGACCTGGCAGTGGTGGCCGGCGACGGCATCGGCACGGAAGTCGTGGAGCAGGGCCTGGCGGTCCTCGAGGCGGCCGTGGCCGGCTCGGACGTGAAGATCTCCACCACCGAGTTCGACCTGGGCGCGCGCCGCTGGCACGCGACGGGCGAGACGCTCACCAATGCCGACCTCGAGGCCATCAAGCAGCACGACGCGATCCTGCTCGGCGCCATCGGCGACCCGAGCGTGCCGTCGGGCGTCCTCGAGCGCGGCCTCCTGCTCAAGCTCCGCTTCTCGCTGGACCACTACGTGAACCTGCGCCCGGGCAAGCTGTACCCCGGCGTGACGAGCCCCCTGGCGAACCCCGGCGACGTCGACTTCGTCGTCGTGCGCGAGGGCACCGAGGGACCGTACGTGGGCAACGGCGGCGCGCTGCGCGTCGGCACCCCGCACGAGATCGCGACCGAGGTGTCCGTCAACACGGCCTTCGGCGTGGAGCGTGTCGTGCGCGACGCCTTCGCCCGGGCCCAGGCCCGCCCGCGCAAGCACCTCACGCTGGTGCACAAGCACAACGTGCTGGTCCACGCCGGGCACCTGTGGCGCCGCACCGTCGAGGCGGTCAACGCGGAGTTCCCCGACGTCACCACGGACTACCTGCACGTGGACGCCGCCACGATCTTCCTCACGACGAACCCGTCGCGGTTCGACGTGATCGTCACCGACAACCTGTTCGGCGACATCCTCACGGACCAGGCCGCCGCCATCACCGGCGGCATCGGCCTGGCCGCGTCGGCGAACATCAACCCCGACCGCACCGCGCCGTCCATGTTCGAGCCGGTGCACGGCTCCGCGCCGGACATCGCGGGCCAGGGCAAGGCCGACCCGACCGCCACCGTGCTGTCGGTGTCCCTGCTGCTCGACCACCTCGGACTCGCCGAGGAGAGCAAGCGGGTGGAGGCGGCCGTCGCGGCCGACCTCGTCGAGCGCGGCGACCGAGTACGCACGACGGCCGAGGTCGGGCGCGACCTCGCCGCACGCGTCAACGGCTGACGACAGCCTCACCGTCGTCGCCGGACGGCGCGGCGCCACCCGCGCCGCGCCGTCGGACGTGTCGTCCGAGCCACCGCCCGCCCCGGCCGTCATCCCCCCTGTCGATCACCCGACGTCCCATTCCGTCCGGGTGACCGCTGTGGTCGGAGCGACGCCGGTGCCCACGAGGTGCACGGTCGTGGAAAACTACAGGGGTCACCCGGTGAAAGGCCCCCGATCATGACCACATCCAGCACCTCTCCGTCCGCCGCCGGCGCTGCGTCGAGCACCGCCTCGACCACCGGCACGCCGGGCATCCTCCCGGCCGAGCTCGAGGACCTCGTCGCCCTGTTCGACGTGCGCGCCACGGACAGCCCCACCCCGGACGCCGACCGTGAGGCCGCGCTGCGGTCCCCGAAGTTCGGCACCGTGTTCACCGACCACATGGCGCGCATCAGCTGGCGCCGGGGCGACGGCTGGCTCGACCGGCGCGTCGAGAAGTACGGCCCGTTGCAGCTCGACCCGGCGACCGCCGTCCTGCACTACGCGCAGGAGATCTTCGAAGGGATGAAGGCGTACCGGCACGCGGACGGCTCCGTCTGGACCTTCCGCCCGGACGCCAACGCGGCGCGGTTCGCGCGCTCGGCGCACCGCCTGGCGCTGCCCGCTCTGCCGGTGGACGACTTCATCGGCTCCATCGCGGCGCTCGTGCGCACCGACATCGACTGGGTGCCCTCCGGCGAGGACTTCAGCCTCTACCTGCGGCCCTTCACGTTCGCGTCGGAGGCGTTCCTCGGGGTGCGTCCCACGAACGAGGCCGAGTACCTCGTCATCGCCTCGCCCGTCGGCCCGTACTTCGCGGGCGGCGTGAAGCCGGTGTCGATCTGGATCGACGAGCACTATCACCGCTCCGGGCCCGGGGGGACGGGCGACGCGAAGTACGGCGGCAACTACGCGGCGAGCCTGCTGCCGCAGCAGCTCGCGGCCGAGAAGGGCTTCGACCAGGTCTGCTATCTCGACGCGACGACCAACACCGCGCTCGAGGAGCTCGGCGGCATGAACGTCTTCGTGGTCATGGCGGACGGCTCGGTGCACACGCCGGAGCTCACCGGCTCGTTCCTCGAGGGCGTGACGCGCTCCTCCATCCTGCAGCTCGCCGCGGACCGCGGGCACCAGGCGGTCGAGCGTCGTCTCCCGCTCGCCGAGGTCGTCGCCGGGCTCCGGGACGGTACCGTGCGCGAGATCTTCGCCTGCGGCACGGCGGCCGTCATCACGCCCGTCGGCCGTCTCGCGGGCGACGAGTTCGACGTGCAGGTCTCCGGCGGGGAGCCGGGCGAGCTCACCATGGCGATCCGCGACGAGCTCACCGACATCCAGTACGGCCGGGCCGCGGACCGGCACGGCTGGATGCGCCGGCTCGCCTGACGGAGGGAGGCCCGTCGCCAGATGGTCACCCCGATCACGGCCGACGAGCTCAACCGGACCACGCTCGCGCGCCAGCAGCTGCTCACCCGCTCCGACGACGACGTCCCCGCCGTCGTCGGGCGGGTGTGCGGCCTGCAGGCGCAGCACGCCGACATGCCGTACGTCGCGCTGTGGGCGCGGCGGGCCGGGCAGACCGTCGGCGCTCTCGAGGAGGCCCTCACCGGCGGCGAGGTCGTCAAGGCGACCGTCATGCGCTCCACCCTGCACGTGGTGCCGAGCGTCGACTGGCCGCTGCTCGACGCCGTCTCCGCGGAGCAGCGGCTGGCGGCGTGGCGCGCGAGCGCCCGGCGGGCGGGCGTCGACCTCGTGGGCCTCAACGCCGCCGTGCGCGGGTTCTGCGCCGAGCCGCGCACGCTCGACGAGGTGGAGGAGTTCGCCGGCGAGCAGTACCCGGGCGTCGACGCCGTCGCGGCGATCCCCGGGGGCGTGAGCCGTGCGTGGTGGCGGCTCGCGAGCGCGGGCGGCGGCCTCGTGCACGTGCCGCCGAGCGGCCTGTGGGGCTCCCACGTCGCGGCGCGCTACCAGGACGGGTCGCGGTGGCTCGCCGACCGCGTGCCGCACCCGTTGCCCACGCTCCCTCCGGACGAGGCGCGGGCCCGCGCCGTCGAGAAGTACCTGCGAGCCTTCGGCCCGGCGTCCCCGCGCGACGTCGCACGGGGCGTCGGCGTCCGCGGCGTCGGGGCGCTGAAGCGTGCGCTCGCGCTCCTGGAGCTGCGGCCGTACGCCGCGCCCGACGGTCGCGAGCTCGTCGACCTGGCCGACGCGGACCTCGTCCCGGCGGACGCGCCGGCCCCGGTGCGGCTGCTGCCGCGCTGGGACCAGCTGCTGGTGGCGCTCGACGAGCGGTCCCGGATCGTCGACCCCGAGCACGCGGGGCTCGTCTACCGGCGCAACGCCGACGTGCTCCCCACCCTCTGGGTGGACGGCCGCGTCGCCGGGACGTGGACCCTGGACGTGGACGCACGCCGCGCCACCGTGCACCTCGAGCCCTTCACCGGCGACGCCTGGGCGCACCACCGGTCCGAGCTGGAGGAGGAGGCCGCCTCGCTGCTCGACCTCGCCGCGCCCGACGCGCCCGAGCGCGAGGTCACCTGGTCGGCCGAGCCGGCCGCACGAGAGTCCGGCCGAGCACGCCGTTGAGCATCGCCGAGACGGCGATGCCGACGACGATCCACACGAGGGCGGTCACGACCGCCGAGGCGCCGTCGCCCGAACCGGTGAACGCGAGGGCGGCGAGGATCACGGTGACCAGCGCGACCAGCCAGCCGAAGAACATCCGCGGTCGCGGCACGACCCGCACGAGCAGCTGGAGCACCACGGCCGCGAGCAGGGCGAACAGGGCGCCGGTCAGCGCCCACGCGAGCCCGGGGGCGTCCGGGACGAGGCGGGAGGGGCCGAGCAGCCCGACGTCGAACGCGCTGTCGAAGACGACGGACGCCGCGAGCCCCAGGACGGCGCAGACCACCACGGTCACGGCGGCGCCGGACCAGAAGCGGCCCCGGTCCAGCTCCAGCAGCCCGCGCGACGCCGGGGCCGGGGCGTCCCAGGCGTCCGCGGGCTCCGCCGTCGGCACCACGGACGGGGGCGGGGTGATGCCGCCTGGACTCACATCGCCCGGAGTCACCCCGGGCGTCGGGCCGGTCGGGCCGCCTGGTGGGCGCGTGTCGGTCATCGGTACTGCCTCCTGACCTCGGTGACGAGTGCCAGCCGACCACACCCCGGGTCAGGTCGCACGGGCGGGCCGTCCGGTGCCAGCCGTGGACGCCCTGTCCGGCCGGGGGGCGGGTGTGGCACCATGTGGCCCATGACACGCCTCGCGCACCTGCGTCGCTCGCTCATCATTCGGTAGCGCGTCCGGCACACCCGCCGGACGCGCAGACCTTCCGTACCCCGGGGGGTCTTTTTTGTTGACCAGAACGCCCAGAGCTTCTCGATGCTTCTCGATGTGGGAGTCCCGCATGACCGCCACCCCGTTCCACGTGTACGACACCACCCTGCGCGACGGTGCGCAGCAGGAGGGCATGAACCTCTCCGTGGCGGACAAGCTGGCCATCGCGCCGCTGCTGGACGAGCTGGGCGTCGGCTTCATCGAGGGCGGCTGGCCGGGGGCGGTGCCCAAGGACACGGAGTTCTTCCGGCGCGCGGCCAAGGAGCTCGACCTGAGGAACGCGGTGCTCGCGGCGTTCGGGGCCACCCGCAAGGCGGGCACCCGCGCGTGGGACGACCCGCAGGTGCGCGCCCTGCTCGACTCCGAGGCGCCGGTCGTCACGCTGGTCGCCAAGTCGGACGTGCGGCACGTGGAGCGCGCGCTGCGCACCACGCCCGACGAGGGCCTGGCGATGATCGCCGACACCGTGGCGTTCCTGGTGGGCGAGGGGCGCCGCGTCGTGGTGGACGCCGAGCACTTCTTCGACGGCTACCGGTTCGACCCGGCGTACTCCCTGGCCGCGGCGCAGGCGGCGTTCGAAGCGGGCGCCGAGGTGGTCACGCTGTGCGACACCAACGGCGGCATGCTGCCGCACTGGGTGACCGACGTCGTGAGCGAGGTGCGCGAGTCCCTGGGGCTGCCGCACGGGCGCGACGCCGTCGCGGGGGACCGGCTGCTCGGCATGCACGCCCACAACGACTCGGGCTGCGCGGTCGCGAACACGCTCGCCGCCGTGGCCGCCGGCGCATGGCACGTGCAGGGCACCGTGAACGGCTACGGCGAGCGCACCGGCAACGTCGACCTCGTCACCGTCGTCGCGAACCTCGAGCTCAAGCACGGCCTGCGCACCCTCGTCGGAGGCGGCCTCGAGGACGCGACGCGCATCGCGCACGCCGTCGCCGAGATCACCAACATCTCCCCGTACGCGCGCCAGCCGTACGTCGGGGCCAGCGCGTTCGCCCACAAGGCGGGCCTGCACGCGAGCGCGATCAAGGTCGACCCGGACCTCTACCAGCACATCGACCCCACCGCGGTCGGCAACGACATGCGCATGCTCGTGTCGGACATGGCCGGGCGCGCGTCCATCGAGCTCAAGGGCCGCGAGCTGGGCTACGACCTCAGCGGTCAGGGCGAGCTGCTCACCCGCGTCACGACGCGGGTCAAGGACGCCGAGGCGCAGGGCTACACCTTCGACGCCGCCGACGCCTCCTTCGAGCTGCTGCTGCGCGAGGAGCTCACCGGGACCCGGCAGACGTACTTCCGGGTCGAGAGCTGGCGGACCATCGTCGAGACGGTCGCCGGCGGTCCCGGCCACGACGCGTCGAGCCGCGAGGCCGACGCCGTCGCGGAGGCGACGGTGAAGCTGCACGCCGGCGGGGAGCGCGTCGTCGCGACGGGCGAGGGCAACGGGCCCGTGAACGCCCTCGACCAGGCGCTGCGCAGCGCACTCACCCGCGTGTACCCGCAGATCGAGAAGTTCGAGCTCATCGACTTCAAGGTGCGCATCCTCGATGCCCAGCAGGGCACCGACGCCACCACGCGGGTGCTGGTCGAGACCACGGACGGGCAGCACTCGTGGTCCACGGTGGGCGTGGGCCCGAACGTCATCGAGGCGGCGTGGGAGTCGCTCATCGACGCGTACGTCTACGGCCTCCTGCACGCGGGCGTCGAGCCGCGCTGAGGCGCCGCACCGTCAGCGCGCGCCGCGGCTGCCGTTGGTCAGGCGGTGCGGCCGGACCGCCTCGTACGTCGCCTTGAGGGCGGCGGTGGTGCGGTCGTAGCGACGCTGCGCCACGCGGACGAAGAGGAAGTCGACGACGGCGAGCTGGGCGATGCGGCTCGACATCGCCCCCGAGCGGAACTGGGTCTCGCGCGCCGTCGTCGCCAGCACGACGTCGGCGAGCTCCGCCAGGGGGGACGCCGGGAAGTTCGTGACGGCCACGGTGGTGGCGCCCGCGTCGCGGGCCAGCGTCAGCGCCTGCACGGTCTCCACGGTGGTGCCCGTGTGCGAGACGGCGACGGCGACGCAGCCCTCGCCCAGCAGGGCCGCCGACTGGAGCTGGCCGTGCAGGTCCACGGGGGCGAAGCAGGCGATCCCGATGCGGGTGAGCTTCTGGCCGAGGTCCTGCGCCGTGAGGCCGCTGGACCCCACGCCGTAGACGTCGACGCGCGGGGCGGACGCCACGGCGTCGACGGCGTGCTCCAGCGCGTCGAGGTCGAGCATGCGCGCCGTCTCCTCGATCGTCCGCGCCTCGTGGAACGCGATCTTCGACACGACGTCGGTGGCGGTGTCGGTCCGGTTGATCTCGCCCTCGGCGATGCCGGAGCGCTCCAGCTCGACGGCGCGCCGGCTCGTGGCCTGCGCGAGGTCGATGCGGAACTCGGGGTACCCGGCGTAGCCGACGGCCCGGCAGAACCGGACGACCGTCGCCTGCGACGTCCCGGCGCGGGCGGCGAGCTCGGTGATGGTGGCGCCGACGACGCCGGGCGGGTCGTCGAGCACGACCGCGGCGATCCGCGCCTCCGCGGGGCGCAGCGTGGGCAGCGCCTGGCGGAGCCGGACGAGGACGTCACCGTTCATGCGCGGATCTCCTTCCCGGCAGGCGCCGGAGACGGGTGGGTGCTGGCTCGGACCGTGAGCCAGGTGTCGTGGGGTTCCACGAGCTCGCCGTCGCGAGGGTCGACGAGGGAACGGGCGAGGCGCAGCGCGCCGTCGATCGGGCTCCCGTCGGCGGGGACGAGCCGCACGTCGGGGCGCAGGGCGGACAGCCGGGCCTTGAGGGGCGTGGTGACGGGCGCGCCGATCTGCAGGACGCCGCCGGTGACGGCCGCGAGCGGTGGGATCCCGGGGCGCAGCGCGGCGGCGACGCTCTCCGCGAGGTGGGTCCCGGCGTCGTGCAGGATGCCGTTCGCGACGAGGTCGCCCGCCGCGGCGGCGTCGGCGACGGCCGGGGTGAAGGAGGCGAGGACGTGCGCGCGGTCGGGGCGCCCGTACAGGGCGGCGGGCCAGCCCTCGACGGGGCCGAAGCGCTCGAGCGCGGCGGCGAGCAGCGTGGGGGAGGCCGGCCCGGGGCGCCCGTCGTGGGTGGCGACGGCGGCCCGCAGGCCGTGGGCTCCGATCCACGAGCCGGAGCCGAGGTCGCCGAGCAGGTGCCCCCAGCCGTCCGCGCGGTGCCACCGGCGCCGCAGGTCGGTGGCGAGGACGATGGCGCCGGTGCCGACGGCGGCGACGGCACCGGGGCGACCGCCGAGGGCGCCGAGGTGGGCGGCGAGCGCGTCCGCGGCGACCGCCGTGACGGAGGCGCCCGCGGCGTGCAGCACGTCGTGCAGCGCGCCGGGGTCGGGGACGAGCGAGGGGAGCCCGGTGACCGACACGGCGGCCGCGGCGACGCGCAGCCCGGGCCGGCGACCGGCGAGGGTGTCCACCAGCTCGGCCACGACGTCGGCGGCGTCGCTCCCGGCGGTGGTGATGCGGACCGGGCGCCCGCTGAGCGTGATCGCGGTGCCCCCGGTGCCGCCGGGGCCGTGCACGGGCGTGGCGACGAGGCGGGCGCCGCTGCCGCCGACGTCCACGGCGACGACGTGCTCGGGCGCGAGGGGGACGTCGGGGCCGGTCACGGGACCCAGTGTGGCAGCGATTTTCTCTGGTTGGGCGCCTCACAAAAAGAATCTCGCCCGAGCCGTCGGCGGACCCTGCGCGCCAGGGTGTGACCGACGCCGCCTCCGCGACGGCCGCTGCGCGGCTACCGTGGAGACGTGCATGGTGAGTACAAGGTTCCCGGTGGCAAGCTCGTGACGGTCGACCTCGACGTGCGCGACGGGTTGCTCGCCGACGTCAGGCTCAGCGGCGACTTCTTCCTCGAGCCCGACGACGCCCTCGAGGTCATCGACGCCACCCTCACCGGGCTGCCGCGCGAGACGTCCACGAGCGAGCTCGCGCGGGCCGTCGACGACGGGCTGCGCATCGCCGAGCAGGACGGCCGTGTGGCGGGCACCGTGACGATGATCGGCTTCGACGCGTGGGCGGTCGCGGTCGCGGTCCGCCGCGCGCTCGGCCTGGCCACCACCTGGGACGACCACACGTTCGAGGTGCTGCGCCCCGGCCCGCTGCCCCCGGCGACCCTCGCCGCCCTGGACCAGGTGCTCACCGAGGAGCTGGCCGAGGGGCGTCGCGGTCCCACGCTGCGGTTCTGGGACTGGAACGAGCGCGCCGTCTTCATCGGCTCGTTCCAGTCGCTGCGCAACGAGGTGGACCCGGCGGGCGTGCGCGAGCACGACGTCACGGTGGTGCGTCGTATCTCCGGCGGCGGCGCCATGTTCATGGAGGCCGGCAACTGCGTGACGTTCTCGCTGGTCGTGCCGGCGTCGCTCGTCGACGGCCTGTCGTTCGAGCAGTCGTACGCGTTCCTCGACTCGTGGGTGCTGGGCGCGCTGCACGACGTCGGCGTCGAGGCCTACTTCTCCGGCATGAACGACGTCGCGTCGCCCGGGGGCAAGCTCGCGGGCTCGGCGCAGAAGCGGCTGGCGGGCGGCGCGGTGCTGCACCACATGACGATGGCGTACGACATCGACAACGCGAAGATGCTCGAGGTGCTGCGCATCGGCCGCGAGAAGCTCTCCGACAAGGGCACCACCAGCGCCAACAAGCGGGTGGACCCCCTGCGCTCGCAGACCGGCATGTCGCGCGACGAGATCGTCGACGCGTTCGAGGCGCACTTCAGGGCCCACCACCGGACGGTGGGCTCCGAGCTGCGACCCGACGAGCTGGCGCGGGCCGAGGAGCTGGTCCGGACGAAGTTCGCCGACCCGGCCTGGATCAACCGAGTGCCCTGAGCGACCCCGCGGGCACCCCCGCGCACCGCCCCCGCACCGACCGCGACGCGCCGACGAGGTCACCGTCCCGTCACGAATTGGTGCGGGGGCTTTCGTTATCCGCGTTCGGTCAGTAATCTCCCTCACAGCGCGATGCTCGGGAACTTCCTTTCAGGGCCGGGGTGTCGCCCGCACGACAGCGATCACCACAGCGATCACCTCAGGATCAGCACAGCGATCAGCAAGGCAGCGAGACGACGACGTCACGCCGGACGACGAGGACGTCGGCAGGACATGACCGCGAGAACGGCGCGCGACCGCGACAACGGCGGCGCCGCGCACCACGGAGGGCGGCCCAGCGGCCGCCGGGGGAGGACGACGATGCGTCGAGACATGTGGACCCGCAGGAACGTGGGGGCCGTGGCCACCGCGGCGCTGGTGGCGCTCGGCGTCGCCGCGTGCGGCAGCGGCGGCGGCTCCGGCGACGGGGGCGGGGACGGGACGGTCGACGGCGAGGGCAAGACCCTCGACGTCTGGATCATGCAGGGCACGAACCCCAGCGCCGACGCCTTCTTCGACGAGGTCGGCACCGCGTTCAAGGAGGAGACGGGCGCGGAGCTGAACGTCGAGTTCGTCGAGTGGGCGGACGCCCACGACCGCTTCGTCACCTCGATCGCGGGCGCCACCACGCCCGACGTGGCGGAGACCGGCACCACCTGGACGCCGGAGTTCGCCGACGCCGGCGCGCTCGCGCCGCTGGACGACTACGTGGCGGAGGCCGGCCTGGGCGACGACCTGGTGGACGGCCTCGTCGAGGCGGGCACGTACGACGGACAGCTGTACGGCATGCCCTGGTACGCCGGCGTCCGCTCGCTCGTGTACAACACGGAGATCTTCGAGGAGGCCGGCGTCGAGCCGCCCACGACCTGGGCGGAGATCGAGTCGGCGGCCAAGGCCATCAAGGAGAAGTTCCCGAAGAAGACCGCGATCGCGGTGCCGGGCGACGCCGAGTTCACGGTGTACCCGTGGGTGTGGGGCGCCGGCGGCGACGTCGCGACGCTCGACGGCGACACCTGGACGTCGGGGCTCGACAGCCCCGAGTCGCAGGAGGGCCTGAGCTTCTGGACCGGGCTCGCCGCGGACGGCTACTCGTCGGCAGGCGCCACCACCTGGCGCGAGACCGACGTGCTCGACGCCTTCGCCCAGGGCGACGTCGGCATGGCGATCATGGGCTCCTGGACGCCCGGCGCCATCGTCGAGGCGAACAAGGACATGGACGGCAAGTTCGCCGCCGTCCCGATCCCCGGCAAGGACGGCGGGATGTCGCCGTCGGTGCTCGGCGGCTCGCACCTGTCCGTGTTCGAGACGGCCGAGGACAAGGACCTGGCGTTCGCGTTCGTGGAGCTCATGACGACCGGTGAGTTCGCCACGAAGTGGGGCGAGCAGGCCGGCTACTTCCCGGGGCAGAAGTCGCTCCTGGACGAGACGCTGAAGAGCACCGACCCGCTCGTGGCCCCGTTCGCGCAGCAGTTCGTCGAGGGCGGCGCGTCCGTGCCGGTGTCGCCGAACTTCGGGGCCGTGCAGGCCAAGCTCACGACGAGCACGATGATGCAGTCGATCCTCTCCGGGAGCGAGGACGTCCCGACCGCCAGCAAGAAGGCGGCCGAGGAGATGACGTCGCTGCTCAACGGTGGCAGCTGACGCATGACGAGCACCCTCCCCGTCGCGGTCCCCGCCGGGCCCGGGCAGCAGCCCGGGCCCGGCGGGCGCCGCCCGCTCGGCAAGTCGCTCCTCGCGCGGGTGCGGCCGTGGATGCTGCTGACGCCCGCGCTGCTCGTGCTGGCGGTGCTGCTCCTGTGGCCGCTGGTGCGGGTCGGGCTGTTCTCCCTGCAGGACTACGGGCTGCGCGAGATCGTCTCCGGCGAGCCCAACTGGATCGGCCTCGGCAACTACGTCGAGGTGTTCACCTCCGAGCAGCTGTGGGCCGTGGTGCTGCCGAACACGGTGGTCTTCGCCGTGCTGTCGGTGGCGTTCACGGTGGTCTTCGGAACCGCCGTGGCCGTGCTGCTCGCCTCGCTCGGCCGCGTCTGGCGGACCATCGTGTCCAGCGCGATCATGGCGGCCTGGGCGATGCCCGCCGTCACCGGCACGTACGTGTGGGTCTGGATCTTCGACGCCGACCGCGGCGTGTTCAACCACGTGCTGCAGTCCCTCGGGCTGCAGGACGCGCCCGTCAACTGGTTCACCGACCGCTGGTCGTTCTACGCGATCGTGCTGCTCAACGTGGTGCACCACGGCTTCCCCTTCGTCGCCATCACCGTGCTCGCGGGCCTGCTCGGCGTGCCGAAGGAGCTGCTGGAGGCCGCGGAGATCGACGGCGCCGGCGCCTGGCGGCGGTTCTTCTCGGTGATCGTGCCGCAGCTCAAGCAGATCTTCGCGGTCGTGATCATCCTGTCGACCATCTGGGACTTCAAGGTCTTCGCGCAGGTCTACCTCATGCCCGGCGGCGCCGGCAGCAACCGCGAGGTGCTCAACCTCGGCGTGTGGTCGTACACCGAGTCGTTCGGCCAGAACCGGTACGGCTTCGGCTCCGCGATCGCGGTGCTGCTGACCCTGCTGCTGCTCGCCATCACCGTCGTGTACGTCCGCACGATCCTGAAGGAGGAGGAGCTGTGAGCCGGCCGACGACCGCGACGCGGGTGGGCAAGGGGGTGGCCGTCGCGCTGCTCCTGGCGTTCACCCTCTTCCCGGCCTACTGGATGCTCGTCAGCGCGTTCGACGGGAAGGCGGGGCGCGGGTCGTCCTTCGTGCCCGCCGACCCGACGCTCGAGCACTTCGAGTTCGTGCTCACCGACGGCGGCTTCGACGTCTTCCTGCGCAACTCCCTGCTCGTGGCGCTCGGGACGGTGCTGATCTCGTCGCTGCTCGCCCTGCTGGCGTCGGTGGCCGTGGCGCGCTTCCGCTTCAAGCTCCGCACCCAGGTGCTCATGCTCGTGCTGATCGTGCAGATGGTGCCGCTCGAGGCGCTCGTCATCCCGTTGTTCGTGCAGGTGCGCAACCTCGACCTGCTCGGCACGCTGACCGGCCTGGTCGTGGTGTATGTCGCCCTCGCGCTGCCCTTCGGCATCTGGATGCTGCGCGGCTTCGTCGCCGCCGTGCCGGTGGAGCTGGAGGAGGCCGCCTACCTCGACGGCGCCACCTGGGGCCGGATGTTCCGGTCCATCCTGCTGCCGCTGGTCGCGCCCGGCCTGGTGGCCACGAGCATCTTCAGCTTCATCACGGCGTGGAACGAGTTCGTCTTCGCGATGACGCTGCTCGGCGGCGAGACGCAGAACTACACGGTGGCCATCGGGCTGCGCTCGTTCTTCGGGCAGCACTCCAACGACTGGGGCGCCATCATGGCGGCCTCGACCATCATCACCGTGCCCGTGATGGTCTTCTTCATCCTCGTCCAGCGCCGGCTCGCGTCGGGGTTGACCTCCGGGGCGGTGAAGGGGTGACCGGGCACGGCGCTGCGGCCGGCGCCGGCGCGGTCCGGCGGGCCGTGCACGGCGTGCTGCTGCCCGGCTTCACCGGCACGACGCCGCCCGCCTGGCTCCTCGACGCGGCGCGCGACGGGCTCGCCGGGGTGGTGCTGTTCGCGCACAACACGCCGGACCTGGCCACGACGGCCGCGCTCACGGCGCGCCTGCACGACGCCGCGCCCGACCTGGTCGTCGCGACGGACGAGGAGGGCGGCGACGTGTCGCGGCTCGAGGCCGCGACCGGCTCGTCGCTGCCCGGCGCCGCGGCGCTCGGCGTGGTGGACGACGTGCGGCTCACCGGGGACGCGGGCGAGGCGCTGGGCCGCCTGCTCGCGGCCGTTGGCGTCGACCTCGACCTCGCGCCGGTGCTCGACGTCGACACCCCCGGCAACCCGGTCATCGGGGTGCGGGCGTTCGGCACCGACCCGGAGGCGGTCGCGCGACACGGTGTCGCGTTCGCCCGCGGCCTGCAGCGCGGCGGCGTCGGCACCTGTGCCAAGCACTTCCCGGGCCACGGGTCCACGACCGTCGACTCCCACCTCGCGCTGCCCGTCGTCGAGGCCGACCTCGACACCCTGCGCGGGCGCGACCTCGTGCCGTTCGCGGCGGCCCTCGCCGACGGTGGCACCGACGACGGGCACGCTGCCGACGCGCTCATGACGGCGCACGTCGTGGTGCCCGCGCTCGGGCCCGCGCCGGCCTCCCTCGAGCCGGCCGTCGCGGCGCTGGCCCGGGAGCTCGGCCACCCCGGACCGATCGTCACCGACGCCCTCGACATGCGCGCCGTCTCCGACGGCGCGGAGGTCGGAGAGACCGCTGTCCGCGCGGTCGAGGGCGGCGCGGACCTGCTGTGCCTGGGCACGACGACGGGGCGGGACGACGAGGCGCTGTTCCGCTCCGCGGTCGACGCCCTCGTGGCCGCGGTCGGCGCCGGCCGGGTGACCCTGGACCGGCTCGCGGCCTCCGGACGACGCACGGACGCCCTGGTGCGCCGGCTGCGCGCCCGGCAGGCCTCCGCGGGTGCCGTCGTCGGCGCCGCGGAGGCGGCACGGGCGCAGGAGGCGCTCGCGGAGGTGGGCGCCGAGGCAGCCCGGCGCGCGGTGCGCGCCGTCGGCCCGCACCCCGCGCTCGGGAGCGCACCCGACGTCGTCGACCTGCGGCTCCGCCTCGACCACGCGGCCGGGCGCACCGCGCAGCACGTGCAGCGCGCCGTCGCCGCCCGCTGGCCCCACGCCGTCGTGCACCCCGCCCTGGACGACGACGGGTTCGCCGCGCTGCTGCGCGGGCTGCCGGGCGGCGCCCGGCCGCTCGTCGTCGTGACCCGCGAACCGGTCCCCGGCGGGGCCGAGCATGCGCGCCTGGCGCGGCTGCAGCGGGCGCGCCCGGATCTCGTCGTCGTGCACACGGGCGTGCCGGCCGCGGGGGAGCGGTGGCTCGCCGCGCTCCCGGGCGGGCTGCCCGCGACCGTCCTGGCCTGCGGCACCGGCCGGGCCAACGCCGAGGCCGCCGTGGCTCTCCTCGCCGGAGAGCTCGCGCCCGAACCCACGGAGGTGGCGCGATGATCGTCATCGGCATCTCGTCCGGCACCAGCGTCGACGCGATCGACGCGGCGGCCGCGGACCTCGACCTGCGCCCCGACGGCACGCTGTCGCTGCGCCCGCTCGGCCACGCCGAGTACGCCTGGCCCGACCACCTGCGCCGGCGCATCCTCGCGGCGCTGCCGCCCGCCACCGCGGACCTGGGCGAGGTGTGCCAGCTCGACACGCTCGTCGGGCAGGAGCTCGGCGCCGCCGCCCGGCGCGCCGTCGACGACCTCGCGGGGGGCGACGCCGACCTCGTGGCGTCGCACGGGCAGACGCTGCACCACTGGGTGGTGGCGGGTCGCGCGCGCGGCACGCTGCAGCTCGGCAACCCGGCCTGGATCGCGGAGCGGACCCGACGGCCCGTGGTCAACGACTTCCGGGTCGCCGACGTCGCCGCCGGCGGGCAGGGTGCGCCGCTGGTGAGCGTGCTCGACGCGCTCTGGCTCGGGCACGACGGGCCCTCCGGCACGCGGTACACCGCGGCGCTCAACGTGGGCGGCATCGCCAACGTGACCGTCGTCGGCGCGCACGACGAGCCCGTGCTCGGCTGGGACACCGGGCCCGGCAACTGCCTGCTCGACGCCGCGGTGCAGCGGCTCACCGGGCAGCCGTTCGACCGCGACGGGGAGCTCGCCGCCCGCGGCGTCGTCGACCCCGAGGCGCTCGACGCGCTGCTCGACGAGCCGTACTACGCCCTGCCCGTGCCGCGGTCCACCGGCCGCGAGCTCTACGACGGGGAGTACGTGGCGACGCGCCTCGCCGCCGCGGGGGTGCGGGCCGACCGGCTCAGCATCCCCGACCTGGTCGCCACGCTCACCGAGCTCACCGCGGCCACCGTGGCGCGGTCCCTCGCCGACCACGCACCGGGCGGGGGAGTCGAGCGGGTCGTGATCTCCGGCGGCGGGGCCCGCAACCCGGTGCTCCGCGACCGCCTGCGCGCGCTGCTCCCGGCCGGGACCAGCCTCGTGACGGCGGACGACCTCGGGCTGCCGGCGGACGGCAAGGAGGCGTACCTCTTCGCGCTGCTCGGCTTCCTCGGCGTGCACGGGGTGCCGGGCACCGCACCCGGCCCGCACCGGCGGCAGGCCACCGGCGCCCGCCGACCGGTGGTGCTGGGGTCGCTCACCCCGCCGACCCCGCTGCCCGTGGAGGTCGTCCGCGGCCCGGTGCGGCGCCTCGCGCTCACCACGGCACCGAGCGGGGCCGCGCCCCGCGACCCGGCGCCGGGCGTCCCGACCACTGCGCGCGACCTGACGAGAGGAAGCACCCGATGAGCGGAGCGACCGTGCCCGACCCTGCCGTGCCTCCGGACGCGGGCCCCCCGGACGACGTGCTCGACGTCGCGCGCCTCGTCTCGCCGACGGAGGAGCGCAACCCGCGCACCACCGACATCGACCTGCTCCCGCCCGCCGACGTCGTGCGCCTCATCATGGACGAGGACGCGGGCGTCGCCAGCGTGGTGCGCGCCGAGCGGTTCCGCGTCACGCAGGCCGTGGAGCTGGCGGTCGAGGCGATCCGGGCGGGTGGGCGCGTGCACTACGCGGGCGCGGGGACGTCGGGACGTCTCGGCGTGCTGGACGCGGTGGAGCTGCTGCCGACGTACGGCGTCGGCCCCGAGTGGTTCGACGCGCACCTCGCCGGCGGGCCCGACGCGATGACCGTCTCGGTGGAGGGCGCGGAGGACGACGCCGAGGCCGGCCGGCGCGACCTGGACCACGTGGGCCCGCACGACCTCGTCGTCGGGCTCGCTGCCAGCGGCCGCACGCCCTACGTCGGCGGTGCGCTCGACCTGGCCCGCGAGCGGGGGGCGCGCACCGCGCTCGTCAGCGCCAACCCGGCCGCGCCCCTGGCCGACCGGGCCGACGTCGCGATCCTGCTCGACACGGGGCCCGAGGCCGTCACCGGCTCGACGCGGATGAAGGCCGCCACCGCGCAGAAGATCGTGCTCAACACGTTCTCGACCGCCACGATGATCCGGCTCGGCAAGACGTACTCGAACCTCATGGTCGACGTCCGCGCGTCCAACGCCAAGCTCCGCGCCCGGCTCGTGCGGCTGCTGAGCCAGGCGACCGGGCTCGCGCCCGAGGTCTGTGCGCCGGTGCTCGCCGACGCCGGCGGGGAGGTCCAGGTCGCCCTGGTCATGCTGCTGGCCGGGGTCGACGCCGAGCCCGCCCGTGCCGCCCTGGACGGCGGCGACGGCGTCCGCGGCGCGCTCGCCCGTCTCGGGGCCGCACCGCCGAGGTAGCACCGAAGCCCGGGAGGAGGACGGGACGGGCCGAGGTGCTACCTCGTGGGGGTGGGGCGGGCGCCGAAGACGGCGGTCCCGACGCGCACCACGGTCGCGCCCTCGGCGACGGCGAGCTCGAGGTCGCCGGTCATGCCCATGGAGAGCTCGCGGGCCTCGGCGGTCCCCGGCGCGCTGCTCGCGAGGACGGCGTCGCGGACCGCGCGCAGCCGGGCGAAGCCGGCCCGCACGAGCGCCTCGTCGCGATGCTCGCCCAGGCGCGCGCCGATCGTCATGAACCCCGTCAGCCGCAGTCCCGGCAGCGCGGCGACGTCGACGGCGAGCGCCGCCGCGTCGTCCGGCGCGACGCCGGACTTGCTCTCCTCTCCGGAGACGTTGACCTGCACCAGGACGTCGAGCGTGCGGCCGTCGCGCGCGCACCGCGTCGACAGGGCGCGGGCCAGGGCGGGGGAGTCCACCGAGTCGACGGCGGTGGCGACGCCGAGCACCTGGTTGACCTTGTTCTTCTGCAGGTGGCCGATGAGGTGCGCCTCGACGCGCCCCGCGGCGACGAGGTCCGCCAGCGCGGGGGCCTTCGCGACGAGCTCCTGGACGCGGTTCTCGCCGACCAGCACCGGCCGGTCGTCGCCCGCCGCGGCGGCGAGGTCGAGCGCGGCCCGCACCCCCGCGAGCACGGTCTCGGCGTCCTGGGTCTTGGTGGCCAGCAGGACGCGGACCTCCCGCGGGTCGCGCCCCGCCGCGCGGGCGGCGGCCGCGACGCGGTCGTGGACGGCGGCCAGGCGTGCGGGGATCCCGGGACAGTCGGTGGGCATGGTGGCCAGTCTACGAACGTCGCACCGGACCAGGGTCGCGTCAGGGGGTTCCCGGGTGGTGCCGCGCTCGCGCGACAGGCGAGGATGGACGGGTGAAAGCCCTGCTCAACATCATCTGGCTCGTCTTCGGCGGCTTCTGGCTCGCGCTCGGCTACGCCGCGGCGGGCATCCTGTGCTGCATCACCATCGTCGCGATCCCGTGGGGCATCGCGTCGTTCCGCATCGCGGGCTACGCGCTGTGGCCGTTCGGCCGCACGGTCGTCGACAAGCCGGACGCGGGCGGCTGGTCCGTGCTCGGCAACATCATCTGGATCATCTTCGCCGGTATCTGGCTCACCATCGGCCACATCACGACGGCGGTCGCGCAGGCGATCACGATCATCGGCATCCCGCTGGCGATCGCGAACCTCAAGATGATCCCGGTCTCGCTGCTGCCGCTCGGCAAGGACATCGTGCCCAGCGACGCCCGGTACCCGACGTACCAGCACTGACCGAGCCGACGGGCACCGCCCTCACGGGCGCGCGATCGGCGCCGCCGTCCCGCCGGTGAGGCGCAGCAGGTCGTCCGGTGCGAGCGACACGTCGAGCCCCCGCCGCCCGCCGGAGACGTAGACGACGTCGAAGCCCGCCGCGGACGCGTCGAGCACGGTCGCGTGCCGCTGCTTCTGCCCGATCGGCGAGATGCCGCCCACCACGTAGCCGGTGGCGCGCTGCGCCGCGGCCGGGTCCGCCATCGCGGCCCGCTTGCCGCCGACCGCGCGGGCGAGCGCCTTGAGGTCGAGGCTGCCGTCCACCGGCACGATGCCGACGACGAGGCGGCCGTCGACGTCCGCCAGGAGCGTCTTGAAGACCTGCGCCGGGTCGGCGCCGAGCGCCTCGGCGGCCTCCAGGCCGTAGCTCAGGTCGGACGCCGGGTCGTGGTCGTAGGTGTGCAGCCCGTAGGCGACGCCGGCGCGGTCGAGCGCGACGACGGCGGGCGTCCCGTGCGAGGCGTGGGTCTTCTTCTTCGGCACGCTGCCGATTGTGCCCTGAGGAGCCCCGGTACGGTGGAGCGGTGCTCCTCCTCCTCGTCCTCGCGATCCTGGTGGGAGGGGCTCTCCAACGGGTCACGGGGATGGGCTTCGGCCTCGTCGCGGGCCCGTTCATCGTGCTCCTGGTGGGCCCGCTCGAGGGCGTGCTGTTCGTCAACCTGGCCGGCTCGATCGCGTCCGCGCTCATCCTGGGGCGCGTCGCGCGGGACGTGGACTGGCGGCGCTACGCCTGGCTGGCCGTCACGTCGGTCGTCGTCATGGTGCCCGCGGCCCTGCTGCTGCGCGACGCGAGCCGCGCGGCGCTCGAGGTCGCCGTCGGGGCCCTCGTGATCGTCGCGATGACGCTGGCCGTCGTCACGACCCGGCTGCGGCGCGGCGGCCGCCACCCGGTGCGGCCCGAGTCCCGCACGCCGCTGGTCGTCACCGGCGTCGCGAGCGGCGTGGGGAGCGTGGCCGCCGGCATCGGTGGTCCACCGGTGGCGATCTACTCCGTGCTCAGCGGCTGGGACCCGCGCGGGTTCGCCGCCACGGCGCAGCCCTTCTTCGCGACCAACGCGCTCGCCGCGCTCATCGCGAAGCTCACGCTCACCGACGCGTCCTTCCCGCCCTTCGCGGCGTGGCAGTGGCTCGTCGTCCTGGCGGCGATCGTGGCGGGGCTCGTCGTCGGCGACTGGCTCACGCCGCGCCTCCCCGCGGCGACCGTCCGGCGCGGCCTGATCGTGCTCGCGTACGTCGGCGGTGCCGCGACCCTGGCCCAGGGGCTCGCGGACCTGGGCTGAGGCGGCGGGTTCAGAGAGGCCGGTCGCCCTCGTCCCGGTGCGGCGCGTCCGCGGGGCCGTCCGCGCGGTGCTCGGGCGCGTGCCGCCCGGGCGTACCGGGGTCGTCCCCGCCTCGGTCGGGGTCCAGCTCGTCCGCGCGGCGCAGGCGGTCGTCGACGTCGGCCCGGCGCTCGTCGAGGCTCGCGTCGCGGCGCCGGGCCTCCTCCTGCAGGCGCGCCGCCTCGGCGGCCTTCTGGTCGGCCTCGGCCTGGGACATCCTGGCCTCGGCGTCGAGCTTCGCGGACGCCGCCTCGCGCTCCTGCACCGCGATCCGGTCGTGCTCCGCCTCGCGGCGCAGCTCGGCAGCCTCGTCGCGCCGTTCCTCGCGCCGGCGCGCCTCGGCGGCCCGCGACCGGCGGGCGAGGGCCACGGCGACGAGCACGAGCAGCAGCACGACGACGACGGCGACGACGATCCAGACGATGGTCGTGGTGTCCACGGCGGGCTCCTGACGTCGGGGGAGCCGGGGTCGGCCCCCTGCGTCGATCACACGGCCGACCCCGGTTGCTTGCAACCGACGCGGTCGGCTCAGATCCGCCCGACGTCCACCACGGTGAGCGACACGGCCCCGGCCTCGTCGCTGGCGGCCAGGTCGACGACGGCGGTGATCGCCCAGTCGTGGTCGCCGTCGGCGTCGTCGAGCACCTGCCGCACCCACCACGTGCCCGCGGGCACCTCGGCGACCTCGACGCCGTCGCGCGTGGTCGTCGTCGCGCCGCCGGGCAGCTCGGCGCCCGGTTCGAGGATCGTCAGCAGGCCCGCCGCGCGGGCGGCGGGGCCGATGCCGACCGCGTCGTCGCCCTGCGCGTCGAACAGCGGGTCGAGGGCGGTCGCCCACGCGTCGCCGTCCCAGCCGTGCCCGGCGTCGAGCGCCCCGAGCGCGTCGTAGTCCTCGCGGGCGGCGAGCTCGACGCGGCGGAAGGTCGCGTTGCGCACCAGGCGGCGGAAGGCGCGCGGGTTGCCGGTCACAGGGCGCGCGGGCGCCTCCGCGCCCGCCTCGGCGAGCTCGCCCTCGACGACGGTGTCGGCGTCGTCGTCGACCGGGTTCTGCAGCCGCTCCCACTCGTCCAGCAGCGACGAGTCGACGCCGCGCACCAGCTCGCCGAGCCACTCGACGACCTCCTGCACCTCCTCGGTGCGGTGCTCCTCGGGCACCACCTGGCGCAGCGCGCGGTAGGCGTCGGCGAGGTAGCGCAGCACGACGCCCTCGGTGCGCTCCAGCCCGTACACGCTGACCAGCTCGGCGAAGGTCATGGCCTGCTCGAGCATGTCGCGCACCACGGACTTGGGGGCGAGCTCGGCGTCGGCCACCCACGGGTTCGACCGCTTGTAGGTGGCGAACGCGGGCTCGAGCAGGTCGGCGAGCGGCCGCGGCCACGTGACGTCCTCGAGCGCCTCCATGCGCTCCTCGTACTCCATGCCCTCGGCCTTCATCGCCGCGACGGCCTCGCCCTTCGCCTTGCTCTGCTGGGCGTACAGGATCTGGCGCGGGTCGTCGAGGGTCGCCTCGATGACCGAGACGACGTCGAGCACGTGGGTGGGGCTCTCGACGTCGAGCAGGTCCATCGCCGCGAGGGCGAACGGCGACAGCGGCGCGTTGAGCGCGAAGTCGCGCGGCAGGTCGACGACGAGCCGCACGCTGGGCCGGTACCCGGCCGGCCGCGACGGGTCGGGCACGCGGACCTTCTCCACGACGCCCGCGACGCGCAGGGACCGGTAGATGCGGAACGTCTGGCGCACGTGCTTGGCCTGCTGCGCCTCGGTGTCGTGGTTGGCGACCAGCAGGTGGCGCATGGCCTCGACGGGGTCGCCGTCCGAGCCCGAGGAGTCCCGTGCCAGCACGTTGAGCACCATCGCGTGGTTGACGTGGAACTGGCTCGTCAGGGGCTCGGGGTCGGCGTCGCGCAGCCGCTCGAACGTGGAGTCCGTCCAGTTCACGGCGCCGGTGGGGGCCTTCTTGCGCACCACCTTCTTGAGCTTCTTCGGGTCGTCGCCCGCCTTGGCGAGCAGCTTGCGGTTCTCGATGACGTGCTCGGGCGCCATGACGAGCACCTCGCCCACGGTGTCGAAGCCCGCGCGCCCGGCCCGGCCGGCGATCTGGTGGAACTCGCGCGCGGTGAGGTGGCGCATGCGCTCGCCGTCGTACTTCACCAGCGACGTCATGAGGACCGTGCGGATGGGCACGTTGATGCCGACGCCGAGCGTGTCGGTGCCGCACACCACCTTGAGCAGGCCGCGCTGCGTGAGCCGCTCCACGAGGCGGCGGTACTTCGGCAGCATGCCCGCGTGGTGCACGCCGACGCCGGCGCGCAGGAACTTGCTCAGCGTCTTGCCGAAGCCGGTGCCGAACCGGAACGCGCCGATCTCGGCCGCGATCGCGGCCTTCTCGTCCTTGGACGCGAGGTTCGTGGACAGCAGCGCCTGCGCCCGCTCGACGGCGTCCTTCTGCGTGAAGTGCACGACGTAGACGGGGGCGCGGTGCGTCGTGACGAGCTCGGCGATGACGTCCGTCAGCGGCTCGACGACGTAGGAGAACGTCAGCGGCACCGGCCGCTCGGCGCCCGCGACCTCCGCGACGGGGCGGCCGCTGCGCTCGGCGAGGTCCTCCCGGAGCCGGGCCGTGTCGCCGAGGGTGGCCGACATCAGCAGGAACTGCGTGCGCGGCAGCTCCAGCAGCGGCACCTGCCACGCCCAGCCGCGCTGCCGGTCGCCGTAGAAGTGGAACTCGTCCATGACGACCTGGGCGATGGCGTCGTCGCCGGACGTGCCGTCCGCGCCGACACCGTCGTCGTCGGCCCCGCGCCGCAGCGCCAGGTTCGCGAGGATCTCCGCCGTGCAGCAGATGATCGGGGCGTCGGCGTTGACGGCGGAGTCGCCGGTCATCATGCCCACGTTGCGCGACCCGAACGCGGCGACGAGGTCGAAGAACTTCTCGCTCACGAGCGCCTTGAGCGGCGCCGTGTAGAAGGTGCGCCCGCCGCGGCCCGACCGACGGTTCGCGAGCGCCGCGAACTGCGCCCCCATCGCCACCATCGACTTGCCGGAGCCGGTCGGGGTGGCCAGCACCACGTGCGAGCCCGTCATGAGCTCGAGCAGCGCCTCCTCCTGGTGCGGGTACAGCGGGCGGCCGGTGCCGGCGGCCCACTCGCCGAACCCCTCGAAGAGGACGTCGGGGTCCGGCGCGCCACCCGTCGGGGCGGGCAGGTACGGCAGCAGCGTGCCGGCGGGGCGGGGGGCGGGGTCGTTCGAGGTCGGGGAGGTCATCGCCGACCATTCTTCCAGGCCGTGCCGTGCGCAACGAGCGTGCCGGGACGCTCCCCGTCCGAGCCGGACGAGGGCATCCCGGCACGCTCGAGGCGTCGGGTGGGTCAGCAGGCGCCGAGGTCGGTCCAGACCGCCCACTGGCCGGCCGAGGAGGACGGGGTGTCGCCCTGGGTCCACCACTTGGCCTGGTAGGTGCGGCCGTCGTGGGAGACCTGGGTGCCGCCCGTGTACGCGGACGACGGGTTCCAGGCGGGGGCCTCGCAGTCACCGGGCTCGGTGGGCGGGTCCGTGGGGTCCGGGCCGGGCTCCCCGGTGCCCCCGACGTTCACGTCGACGCACGCGTAGAACGCGTTGGCGGTGTCCGCGATGTTCCAGCGGGCGAGGATCGTGTGGTTGCCCTGCGGCAGGTTCTCGAGCGTGTGCGTCACGGTCGCCCCGGGCTGCCGGCCGCCGTCGTCGACGGTCTTGACCAGCGTGCCGTCGACGAAGTACTCCCACGTCGAGGTGGCGTGGCGGGCGGTGAGCTTCCACTGCATCGACACGCTGCTGCCGATCGTGGTGCGCGGCCACGGCTTGGAGCCGTCGTCGAGGACGGCGAAGCCGCTGCCGCCGGAGCACTGCATCGAGCCCTTCGGGGCCTCGACGCTCTGGGGCTCGTACTGGACGCCGCCGCAGTCGAAGGACACGGTGCGCGTGGCGCAGTGGTCCTGGCGGCTCGGCGGGCTGGTGATCCAGCCGTGTGCCGACGCGCTGGGCGCGACGGCGAGCGGCGCCGCGACGGTCAGGATCCCGACCGCTGCGGCGAGCAGGGCGGAGCGAAGCGTGGTCTTGCGACGCGTGGTCTTCATCGACTCGTCTCCCTCGTGGTGCTCGGAGGTGCTCAGGTGTTGCTCCGTGGGTGGTGCGGGTCTGGCGGTGGGGGGGGGGGGGGGGGCCCCCCCCCCCCCCCGGGGGGGGGGGGGGGGGGGGGGGGTTGTGGGGGGGGGGGGGGGGGGGGTGGGGGGGGGGGGGGCGCGGCCCCCCCCCCCGCCACCGTCAGGACGTGGTGGCCGTCAGCAGGCGCCGAGGTCGGTCCAGACCGCCCACTGGCCGGCCGCCGACGACGGGGTGTCGCCCTGGGTCCACCACTTGGCCTGGTACGCGCGACCCTCGTAGGAGACCTTCGTGCCGCCCGTGTAGGCGGACGACGGGTTCCAGGCCGCGTCCTCGCAGTCGCCCGGCTCGACCGGCGGGTCGGTCGGGTCCACCGGCGGGTCGGTCGGCTCGACCGTCCCGCCCTCGCCGACGGTCACGTCGACGCACGCGTAGAACGCGTTGACGGTGTCGGCGACGTTCCAGCGGGCGAGGATGGTGTGGTCGCCGGCCGGCAGGTTCTCCAGCGTGTGGCTGACGACGGCCTCGGGCTTGGCGCCCTTGTCGTCGAAGGTGCGGTGCAGGGTGCCGTCGACGAAGTACTCCCACGTCGAGGTGGCGTGGCGGGCCGTGATCTGCCACTTCATCGTGACGCTGTTGCCGATCGTGGTGCGGGGCCAGGGCTTCGACTCGTCGTCGAGGACGGCGAAGCCGCTGCCGCCGGAGCACTGCATGGAGCCCTTGGGCGCCTCGACGCTCTGGGGCTCGTACTTGATGCTGCCGCAGTCGAAGGACAGGGAGCCGCCGGCGCACAGGTCCTGGCGGCTGGGCGGGTTGGTCACCCAGCCGTGGGCGGACGCCGCGGGCGCCGCCGCGAGGGGCGCCAGGAGCGCGGCGACCCCGACGGCCGCGGCGAGGAGGGTGGAACGAAGACGCATCGTTGCTTCTCCTGTGTTCGTGAGGAAACTGGACAAATTCGACGCTACGGCGTCGGTCCGGTCCGCACATCAGGGGAACCGCGTCATCTGGCCGTGATCCGACCGGACGGTCGTACGGGGTTACCCGTACGACCGGACACGTGTCAGCCGAGGTCCCACAGGCGCCGGTAGAAGGCGATGCGCCCGGCGTCGGGCGCGATGCCGTAGCCCTCGAAGAAGGCGGGCTCGTGGCCGTCGCCGTAGTTCCACTCCAGGCTGTAGCTCGCCACCGCGAGGTCGGCCCAGCGGTCCGCGACGCCGAGCGCGTCGAGGTCGACGTGCGCGGTCCAGCGCCCGCCGTCGTCGAGCAGCGTGTTGGGGGCGCACGGGTCGCCGTGGCAGACGACGAGCCGGTCGACGGCGGGGACGTCGCCCACGCGCGTGCGGGCGGCGGGGGAGAGGCGGGAGACCCGGTCCGCGACGCCCCACGAGAACGGGCAGTCGTCGACCGGGAGCGCGTCGTGCATCGCCCGCAGCCCGGCGCCGATCGCGCGCGCCGCCGTCCCCGGGTGCGCGAGCCAGCGCGGGTCGACGGCGGACCGGCCCGGGATGCCCTCGGTGAGCAGCCAGGCGCCGGTGTCGTCGGTGCCGCGGTCGAGGACGTGCGGCACCGGCGTGTACCGGCCCGCCCACGCGAGGCGCTCGGCCTCGGCGTCGAGGTCGAGCTCCGGCGTGCCGGCGGGGACCCACTTGACGTAGCGCTCGGCGCCGGGCCGCTCGCCACCGGGGCCGGCCGAGAGGCGGAACGTGAGGCCGCCGAGCTCGTTGCGCCACACGGGCGTGACGTCGTCGTCGCCGGCGAGCACGCGCACCCGCTCGGGAACGGCGACGGGGTCGGAGGGGGCGGCGGCGAGGACGCGGGACATGGGGTGATCCTCGCAGCCGGCGCCCGCCGCGGCCTACGGCTTTCCGGCCGGCTCGGTCGTCGGTTCGACCGTGGGCGGCGTGCGCCGGGTCGCGGCCTCGCCCTGCTGCACGACGACGACCCCCGCCAGCACCAGCAGCCCGCCGACCAGCTGGACGGGTCGCGGCAGCTCGCCCAGGAACACCCACGCGAAGAACACGGCGCTGACCACCTCGAGGAGCCCGACGAAGGACGCCGGCCGCGCGCCGAGGCGTCGTCCGGCCGCGACGCCGGTGACGTAGGCGATCCCGGCGGTCACCACCCCGAGGGCGGCGAGCACCGCCCAGGCGGGCACGACGGCGTCGGCGAGGGTCACGGGGTCGGCGGACAGCGTCACCGGCATGACGCCGACGGCACCGAGCAGCCCGAGCAGCCCGGCGCCCACCACGAGGCCGCCCGCCGCGAGGCTCAGTGGCGGCAGCCCGGTGTCGGTGCGGGCGTTGAGGAGGAAGTACGCGGAGACGCCCACCATCGCGCCGAGCGCCCAGGCGACGCCCACCGGGTCGAGGCGGGCCCCGGCGAGGTCGAGCACGAGGACGAGGCCCGCGGCGGCGAGCGCGATGCCGGCGAGCGTCGTCCGGCCCGGGCGCTGGCCGTGCCGCATCCACAGCCAGGCGACGACGGCGGCGGGCGAGGAGTACTCGATGAGCAGCGCCGGACCCACCTGCATGTGCTGCACGGCGGCGAAGTAGCAGAACTGCGTGGCCGCGACGCCGAGCGCGCCGTAGGCGAGCAGCAGCCGCAGGTTGCGGCGCACGGGGGACCAGTCGCCGCGCAGGGCGACGATGCCGAACGGCAGGACGACGAGCGCCCCGACCGCGACCCGCACCAGCACGACGGCGCCCGGGCTCCACCCGGTGGCGAAGAGGCCGGCGGCGAGCGGGCCGGAGAGGCTGAACGTCACGGCGGAGACGACCGCGAGGGCGAGGCCAACGCCGAGGCCGGTGCGCGCCGTCGCGCGGGCGTCATGTGTCATCTCTGCCATGGCTCATGACGCTACGACCGCGTGGAGTAACGTGTCAACATGCCGTTCGCTCATGACACCGTGGCGGAGCTCCGGGCGGCCGTCGCCCTCGTGAACTCGGGCGAGCCGCCCGAGACCCTCGAGACCACCGCCGACCTCGACGCCTTCTTCCGGGAGCACGAGTACACCGGCCGTCACGACGGCACCGCCGAGGAGCTCGACCAGGTGCGCGCGCTGCGGCCCCGGCTCGGGGCGCTGCTCCTCGCCGACCGCGACGACGCGGCGGGTCTGGTCAACGACCTGCTCGCCGGCGTGCCCGTCCACCCGCGCCTCGTGCGGCACTCGGGGGAGGACTGGCACGTCCACGCGACCGCCGACGACGCCCCGCTCGCCACCCGGATCGTCGTCGAGACCGCCATGGCGATGATCGACCTCATCCGCGACGACGAGCTCTCCCGCCTCGCGGTGTGCGCCGACGCCGACTGCCAGGGGCTGGTGCTGGACCTGTCGCGCAACCGCTCGCGGCGGTACTGCTCCACCGCGTGCACCAACCGCAACGCCCAGGCCGCGCTGCGGGCCCGCCGCTCCGCCTGAGGCCACGGGCACGCCGGCGACGTCTCTGGTCGACGTATCTGCCGGTGCGCGCCGCACTCCCTCCCCGCGAGGGCGCCAGGCTTTCCCGGGGCGACGACCCGCCCGGCCCGGCCCCACGAAGGAGGCGGCCATGTCCGTCACGACGAGCAAGGCCCTCGACCCCTGGCCGGTCGTCCGCCCCGGTGACCGGTTCCACCCCGTCGGCACGCTGCAGCACCTGCTCAACGAGCACGGGCACGACCTCGAGGTGGACGAGGCGTTCGGTCCGCTCACCGAGGCCGCCGTGCGGGCCTCCCAGCGCGACTTCGGCCTCGAGGTCGACGGCGTCGTCGGGCCCAGGACCTGGAACGCGATCGTCGTCACCGTGCGCCTCGGCAGCCGCGGTCACGCCGTCCGCGGGGCGCAGTCCGAGCTCGACGTCCGCGTCGACCTCGACCTCGTGGTCGACGGGGTCTTCGGGCCGAGGACCGAGAGCGCGGTGCGCGAGTTCCAGCGGGCGCTGTCGGCGTTCGGCGTCCTCGTCGACGGCGTCGTGGGGCCCGTGACGTGGCGTGCCCTGGTCAGCGGGATGGTCTCCGACTGACCGCCTCGCCGCCGTCGTCAGCCGGCGGCGCCCGCCAGGAGCAGGTCGCACACGGCGACCAGGCGCGCGCGCAGCTCCTGCCCGCGCGCGGCGAACCCGCGCTGGCGGCGCACGTACTCCGCCTTGCCCTCCGGCGTCTCGATCGGCACGGCCTCGACGCCGTAGGACGAGACGTCGTACGGGGCCGCGGCCATGTCGGTGTACCGGATGTCGCGGGCGAGCTCGAACGCGTCCAGCAGCAGGTCGCCGGGGGCGGCGGGCCCGAGCTTGAGCGCCCACTTGTACAGGTCCATCCCGGCGTGCAGGCAGCCGGGCTGCTCCATCGACGGCTGGCGCTCGCGGGTGGGGCGCAGCTGGTTGCGGCCGGCGGCCTCGGGCGTGAAGAACCGGTAGGCGTCGAAGTGCGAGCAGCCGATGCGGTGCGACTCGACGACGGCGTCCGTGCCGTCGTGGCCCAGCCGCAGCGGCAACGGGTGGCGGTGGTCGCGCCCCGCCGCGCGGTCGCGGTACACCATCGCCCACTCGTGCAGGCCGAAGCAGCCGAACGTCCCGGGTCGCCCGGCGGTGGCGGACACGAGCGCGCGGACGTAGCGGACGGTGTCGCCACGGTCGGCCACGAAGGCGTCGACGTCGAGCGTCGCGCCCGTGCCGTGGGTACCGCCGTCGTCGCCCCGCAGCTCCGTCTCGCGGTACCAGCGCCACCCGGCGTGCTCGGCGGCGTCCGCGAGGACCACGTCCGGTCCCGGGTGCCAGCGGCGCAGGTGGCTCACGCGCGTGGGGTAGTACGTGAACAGGAAGTCCTCGATCGCGTGCGTCGAGCCCTCGTCGCGGGCGGCGCGCCACACCGCGGTCAGCGCGTCGGCCCGGGCGGCATGCGCGGCGGCCAGCGGCTCCCACGCCTCGCGCGGCACGACGGCGTCGGCGGAGGTCGCCGCCGGGGCGTCGAGGGTCGTCGTGCGCATCCCACCAGGGTACGAGCGCGGCGAGCACCCCCTCACCGGGCTAGCGTGTGACTCGTGCCGCACACCCACGACTTCCGTCAGGTCGACGTCTTCGCCACCGGCCCGCTCACCGGCAACCCGGTGGCCGTGGTGCACGACGCCGACGGCCTCGACGACGCGCAGATGGCCGCCTTCGCGCGGTGGACCAACCTGTCCGAGACCACGTTCCTGCTGCGTCCCACCACGCCCGACGCCGACTACCGGCTCCGCATCTGGACGCCCGGGGGCGAGCTGCCCTTCGCCGGCCACCCCACGCTCGGCACCGCGCACGCGTGGCTCGAGGCGGGCGGGGTGCCCCGCTCCGCGGACCACGTCGTCCAGGAGTGCGGCGTCGGGCTCGTCACGGTCCGGCGCGAGTCCGACGGGGGCGGCGACCGGCTCGCGTTCGCCGCGCCGCCGCTGCGACGCTCCGGCGCGGTCGGGCCGGAGGACCTCGCGCAGATCGCGCGCGGCCTGCGGGTGAGCGTGGCCCAGATCGAGGACGCGGCGTGGGTGGACAACGGCCCGGGCTGGGTCGCCGCCCGGCTGGCGGACGCCGCGGCGGTGCTCGCCGTCCAGCCGGACTTCGCCGCGTTCGGCGGGCTGAAGATCGGCGTCGTCGGCGCCTACGGGCCGGGCGAGTCGGACGCCGCGGTCGAGGTGCGCGCGTTCGTGCCCGACATCGGCGTGGCCGAGGACCCCGTGACCGGCAGCCTCAACGCCGGGCTCGGGCAGTGGCTCGCGGGCGGCCTGCTGCCGGCGTCGTACGTCGCCTCGCAGGGCACCGCGCTCGGGCGCCGCGGCCGCGTGCACGTGCGCCGCGACGACCACGGTGCCGTGTGGGTGGGCGGGGACGCGGTCACGACGATCGTCGGCACCGTCACCCTCTGACGACGGCGCCCTGACCGGGCGTCAGCCCCGGCGCCGGAACGGGGCGAGCGTGGCCCGCACCTGCTCGGCGGCGCCCCAGTCGTCGTCGTACTGGGCGATCACGGCGAGGTGCTGGCGCAGCTGCAGGATCGGCATGCGGTCACGCCACCCGCGATCGAGCCCGGTGAGCTCCGCGTACCGGTCGAAGAACCCCCGGGACTCGGGCGGCGGTGCCGTCGTCCAGAGGTGGGCGAGGTCGACCTCGGCCCACGTGTACGACACCGCGGGGTCGATCAGCGCGGGCCGACCGTCGGCGGTCGCGAGGACGTTCTGCGCCCACAGGTCGCCGTGCGTCAGGCACGCGGGGCGGTCCGGCAGCAGCTCGGGGAGGCGGGCGCAGAGGTGCTCCAGGGCCACCCGGTCGGCGGGCCTGAGGGCGGCGTCGACCCGCGGCTCGCCGAGCCAGCGCAGCAGGCGGCTCCGGGCGAAGAACGTGAACCCGTCGTCCGCCCAGGCGTTGTCCTGGCGGCGGCGGCCGAGCCAGTTGTCCCGGTGCCAGCCGAACCGGTCGTGGGTGGTGGCGTGCAGCCGGGCGAGCGTGTGCGCGAGCCGCTCCCAGAACTCCTCGTCGCGCGGGCGTGGGTGCAGCACCTCGAGGATGAGCAGGTCGCGGGCGGCGAGCACGACGTCGGGCGTGGCGACGCCGCCGAGCTCCCGCAGCGCCGCCAGGCCCTCGGCCTCGGCCGGGAAGGCGTCGTCGGACAGCGCGTCGTCGAACCCCTTGACGAATACCGCGGTGCCGTCGGCACGCCGGGCCAGGCCCGCGGTCGCGGCGAGGCCTCCGGTCGCCGGCTCGACGGAGACGACGTCGACGATGCCGGAGTCGTCGAGGCGGCGCCTCAGCAGCGCCATCGCGTCGGTCACGGTCGCTCCTCTCGTGGTGCCCGGCATCCTGGCAGATCGGGCGCAGGAGACGGCGAGGCGATCCATCTCCGGCGGTGCCGGCGCCGCCCGCCGCTCCCGGTGGCTCAGCGGACGTGGAACGCGGCCCGGTATGCCGCGGGAGCGACCCCGACGCTGCGGTGGAAGTGTCGCCGGAGCGTGGCCGCGGTGCCGAGCCCCGAGCCGGCCGCGACCTGCTCGATCGACGCGTCGGTGCGTTCGAGGAGCTCCTGCGCTCGCGCGACCCGCTGCCGGTGCAGCCAGTCGAGCGGCCCGGACCCGACCTCGGCCTGCATGCGGCGGGCGAGCTGGCGGGTGCTGAGCCCGGCGTGCGCGGCGAGGTCGCGCACGGTCAGCGGCCGGTCGACCCGTGCGCGAGCCCATTCCAGCGTCGGGGCGAGCCCGGAGCCGGTGCGCGGGGAGGGCGGCGTCGCGACGAACTGGGCCTGGCCCCCGCTCCGGTGCGACGGGACGACCAGGCGGCGGGCGATGCCGTTGGCGGCGGCGGCGCCGAGGTCGCGGCGCACGAGGTGGAGGGCCAGATCGAGCGCGGCGGTCTTGCCGGCCGACGTGAGGACGTCGCCGTCGTCGACGTACAGGACGTCGGCGCGCACCCGGACCCGGGGGTAGCGGCGGGCGAGGTCGTCAGCGTGCATCCAGTGCGTGGCCGCCTCGCGGCCGTCGAGCAGACCGGCGGCCGCGAGGACGAAGGCGCCCGTGCACAGGGCGGCGATCGTGGCGCCGCCCCGGTGCGCGGTCCGGAGCGCGTCGAGCAGGAGCGGGTCCGGTGCGGCGCCGGGGTCGTCGGTCGACGTCACGACGACGCGGTCGACCTGGGACAGCTCGGTGTACGGGGCGGTCCGCGCGCCTGGCAGCCACGGGTGGGGCTCGCCGTCCGGCGTGCAGACCACGAAGTCGTACCAGGCGCCGGCAGGGGAGAGCTCGGCGCGGTCGACGCCGAAGACCTCCGCGGCGATCGCCGTCTCGTACAGCATGCCGGTGTCGTGCAGGACCAGGGCGAGGCGCGGCATGTCCGAAACTGTACGCACCATGTCGTTCGGGACGCTCGTCGCGCGACGGCGCGGTGAGCAGGATCGAGCCATGCAGACACCTGAGGCAGTGATGGTCTACGGGGCCGGCGGGCACACGGGCGGCTTCGTCGTCGACGAGCTGGTCCGGCGCGGGCTGGCGCCCGTGCTCGCCGGCCGCGACGCCGAGCGCCTCGCGGGCGTCGCGTCGCGGTACCCCGGCCTCGACGTCCGGGCGGCGAGGGTGGACGACTCCGCCGCCCTGCGCGCCGCCCTGGACGGCGTCGCCGTGGTGGTGAACTGCGCCGGCCCGTTCCTCGACACCGCGCAGCCGCTGGCGGGCGCCGCGGTCGCGGCCGGGGCGCACTACCTCGACGTCACCGCCGAGCAGCCGCCGGTGCAGCAGCTCTACGAGGAGCTCGACGCGCCCGCCCGCGCCGCCGGGGTCGCCGTCGTCCCCGCCATGGCGTTCTACGGCGGTCTCGCCGACCTGCTCGTCACCGCCGCCCTGGAGGGGGAGCGGGACGCCGACGCCGTCGAGGTCGCCGTCGGGCTGGACCACTGGTGGCCCACGGCCGGCACCCGCGTCACGGGGGCGCGGAACACCGCGACACGCCTGGTCGTCCGCGGCGGTCGTCTCGTGCCCCTCGCCGACCCCGCGCCGCCGGGCCGGTGGCCGTTCCCGGCGCCGCTGGGCGAGCAGCCCGTGGTCCGGCTGCCGTTCTCCGAGGTGCTCACCGTCACGCGGCACCTCGCCGTCGGGGAGCTCACCTCGTACCTGACGTCCGGGCCCCTCGAGGAGCTCCGCGACGAGCGGACGCCGCCCCCGACCGGCGGGGAGCGGTCGCCGCAGCAGTTCGTCGTCGACGTCGCCGTCCGGTGCGGCGCGAACGTGCGTCGGCTGGCCGCGGCGGGCCAGGACATCTACGCCGTCTCCGCCCCGATCCTCGCGGAGGGGGTGGTCCGGCTGCTGGCCGGGCGGCACCGGGGCGCCGGCGCCCTCGCCCCGGCCGAGGCCTTCGACGCGACGGACGTCCTCGCGGCCCTGGAGGCGCACCCCGCCGGGCTCACGACGACACGTCCGGCGGACGCGTCGGCGGACCTGCAGCCCGGTCGCTGACGGCGCCGACCAGGCGCTCGAGGGGGCCCCGGCCGAGCAGGAACCGCCACGCCGTCGCCGCGGCGAGCGTGACCAGCACCAGCACGACCAGGGGGCCGTTGGTGGTGGACCCGAGCAGGTCCCAGCGCCAGATGGCCACGATCTGGAGCGAGTACACGGTCAGCGCCATCGACCCGACCGCGGCCATCGGGGCCAGCGCCCACCGCCCGACCCGGCCGACGTGGAGGCACAGGCCCACGACCGCCGCCGCGAACCCGCCCGACGCGAGCACCTCGAACGTCGTGTCGTCGTGCGGGCCGTCGAGGAACAGCCCGGCGACGCCGGGCCACGGGTCGTCCCAGGCGAACGGCGGCGGGTCCACCGACTGCCGCGCCATGACCTGGGAGGACAGCACGACCTTCTCGCCGCCGGCGGCACCGACCGCCCAGGCGGACAGGAAGGAGAAGGCGCCCCACGCGGCCAGCCCGCCGAGCAGGAGCCCGCGGCGCAGGCGCGGCGAGCGCAGGTCGCAGCGCCCGATCGCCATCCCCGCGAGGACGTACGCCATCCAGACGACCGCGGGGTAGTGGCCGGTGAGCACGAAGTCGGTGACGGCGCCCGAGCCGTCGTGCGGCAGCCGCAGCCCGGCCCGCAGCAGCGCCTCCGGCCCCCAGTACGCGAGGATCGGCCCGACGAGCGCGACCACCGCGGCGAGCGCGAGGAGGCGCGGGGGCCGCCAGCGCAGGAACGGCAGCGCGAGCACGAAGTAGCAGGCGTAGAAGCCCAGGATGAGGGCGACACGTGTGCCGAGGAGGTCGAGCAGCGCCACGACCACGAGGAGCAGCGCGGCCCGCACGAGCAGGCGGAGGCGCGCCCGCCGCAGCGGATCGCCGTCGAGGGTCCGCGGCCCGCCGGTGACGATCGCGACGGAGACGCCGGCGACCAGGGCGAACAGGATCGACGAGTGCCCGTGCGACAGGTCGAGCAGCCACCAGGCGGGCCCGGCGTCGGGCGTCGTCACGCCCACGTGGGCGGTGAACATGCCCAGGACGGCGATCCCGCGGGCGACGTCGACGCCCGGGACGCGGCCCGGGCCGCCGCCGAGGCGGCGCAGGCCCGCGCGCACCCCGGTACGAAGACGGGAGGTCGGCGCGCCTGTGGCCGCGGTCATGGCGCGATGATGCCACCGCCCTGTGGCGCGCGTCGTCCCGGTGCGTGAGAACGTCGCGGCTTGCGGGCCGCGCGGTCACTACGGTAGGAGCATGAGTGACCTCAGCGCGGAGCCCGCACCCCAGGGCGACCCCGAACCCGCCGGTGCCGACCTCAACGACGCGATCGAGGCACCCAGCACGCACCACACGGTGCCCAGCAAGGAGTCCGAGTCGTACACCCACGGCCATCACGAGTCCGTGCTGCGCTCGCACCGTTCCCGCACGGCCCAGAACTCGGCCGGCTTCCTCGTACCGCACCTGCGCGACGACATGTCCCTGCTCGACGTCGGCTGCGGCCCCGGCACCGTGACCGCCGACTTCGCCCGGATCCTCGCCGGCGGCGAGGTCGTGGGCGTGGACGCCAGCCCCAAGGTGCTCGAGGCGGCGCGCGAGCACGCCGAGGCGCTGGGCTACGGCAACGTCCGCTTCCAGCAGGCGAACGCCTACGAGCTGCCGTTCGCCGACGACTCGTTCGACGTCGTGTACGCGCACCAGCTGCTGCAGCACCTGTCCGACCCGGTCGCGGCGCTGCGCGAGATGAAGCGCGTCGCCAAGCCGGGCGGGATGGTCGCGGTGCGCGACGCCGACTACGCGGGCATGGCCTGGTACCCGGAGACCCCCGGGCTGACGGAGTGGAACGAGCTGTACCACGAGGTCACGCACGCGTACGGCTTCGAGCCCGACGCCGGTCGTCGGCTCATGTCGTGGGTGCAGGAGGCCGGGCTGGACGGCATCGTGCCGTCCGCGTCGTCGTGGTGCTACGCCACCCCGACCGACCGCCAGTGGTGGGGCGAGCTGTGGGCCGAGCGCTGCGTGGAGTCCAACTTCGCGGTGCAGGCCAAGGAGTCGGGGTTGGCCGACGACGTCGCGCTCGAGCAGATCGCGCAGGACTGGCAGGCGTGGGCGCAGGCGCCCGACGGCTGGTTCGCCATCCTGCACGGCGAGGTCCTCGCCCGCGCCTGACCGCACCCGACCTCACCCGACCGCGCCCGACCGCGGTGCGCACGCTCCCCGCGTAACCTGGGCGCGTGCGCATCGCGAGATTCACCACCGGAGACGACCCCCGCTTCGCCCTCGTCCAGCACGAGGGGGACAAGACGTTCCTCGCCGTCCTCGGCGGCGACCCGCTCTACATGCCGGCCATGCCGACGGGGGAGCGGATCGAGCTGGGCGACGGCGTCCGGCTGCTCGCCCCGGTGATCCCGCGCTCCAAGGTGGTCGCCGTCGGCAAGAACTACGCCGACCACGCCAAGGAGATGGGCGGCGAGGTGCCGGCAACGCCGCTGCTGTTCTTCAAGCCCAACACCGCCGTCGTCGGCCCCGACGACCCGGTGGTGCTGCCCGAGTTCACGCGCGAGGTCAGCTACGAGGCCGAGCTCGCCGTCGTGATCTCCAAGGTCACCAAGGACGTGGAGCCCGAGAACGTGCGGTCGTACGTCCTCGGCTACACGGTGGCCAACGACGTGACGGCCCGTGACGCGCAGCGCACCGACGGCCAGTGGGCGCGAGCCAAGGGCTTCGACACGTCCTGCCCGCTGGGCCCCTGGATCGACACCGACCTGAACCCGGAGGACGTCGCCGTGCGCTCCCGCGTCAACGGCGAGCTCAAGCAGGACGGCCGCACGTCCGACATGGTCTTCGACGTGCCGTTCCTCGTGTCGTACATCAGCAAGGCGATGACCCTGCTGCCGGGCGACGTCATCCTCACCGGCACCCCGGCAGGGGTGGGCCGCATCGACCACGGCGACCACGTGGAGTGCGAGGTCGAGGGCATCGGCGTCCTCGCCAACCCCGTGTTCCGCCGCGACTGAGGTGCCGGACCTCACCGACGACGCCAGGTCCGTGCTGCGGCGCATGGACCCGGCCGACCCGGGGCAGCGCGCCCTGCGGGACCGGTTCGTCGCGCACCTCGAGGCGCACCCCGACGGCGTGCTGCGTACCTGCCGCCCGGACCACGTCACCGCGTCCACCGTGGTGCTGTCGGCCGACGCCTCGCGCGTGCTGCTGACCCTGCACGCCAAGGCGGGGCGCTGGTTCCAGCTCGGCGGGCACGCGGAGCCCGGCGACGGCACGCTGCTCGCCGCGGCGCGGCGGGAGGCGGTCGAGGAGTCCGGCCTGGACGTCGACCTCGACCCCGTGCCCGTGCACCTCGACGAGCACGCCGTGCCGTTCTGCGGGCCGGGCGGCGACGCGCACCACCTGGACGTGCGCTTCGTCGCCGTCGCGCCCGACGGCGCCCGGCACGCCGTGAGCGACGAGTCGCTCGACGTGCGGTGGTGGCCGGTCGACGACCTGCCGAACCCGGACCTCGCGGCCATGGTCGCCCTCGCCGTCGACCGCGTGCGGGTCGCGGACCCGCGATGACCGCGCGCGCCGTCGGGCCGTCCGCCGAGGACCGATCAGCCGAGGACTGATCAGCCGAGGACTGATCAGCCGAGGACTGATCAGCCGAGGACTGAGAGGACCAGCGCGTGGACGTGTACGAGGCCGTGGACAGCCGCCGGGCGGTGCGGGCGTTCAGCGACGAGCCGGTGCCACGGGACGTGCTGCGGCGCGTCCTGACGGCGGCGACGAGGGCGCCGTCCAGCGGGAACCTCCAGCCGTGGCGCGTCTACGTCGTCACGGGAGGCCCGCTCGCCGAGCTCAAGCGGCGCGCGACCGCCCGGGCGCTCGCGGGCGACCCGGGCGACGAGCGGGAGTACCCCATGTACCCGGACGGGCTGCCCTCCCCGTACGTGGACCGCTTCGCCGCCGCGGCCGCCCAGCGGTACGCCGCGCTCGGCATCGAGCGCGACGACCCGGACCGGCCCCGGAAGATCGCCACCCTGAACTCCGGGGCGTTCGGGGCACCGGCCGTCCTGTTCTGCTACCTCGACCGGTCGATGGGCCCCGGACAGTGGGCGGACGCCGGGATGTACCTGCAGACCGTCATGCTGCTGCTGCGGGCGGAGGGGGTGCACAGCTGCCCCCAGGTGATGTGGACGACGTACCGCACCACCGTCGGCGAGATCGTCGGGGCCGACGACGGGCAGGTGCTGCTCTGCGGCGTCTCGGTGGGGTACGAGAAGGACGGCGTGCCCCCGCTGCGGACCGGGCGCGCGGACCTCGGCGAGACCGTGAGCTTCGTCGGGGCGTGACCCGGCCGTCGTCGCGGCCCGTCCGCGGCGAACTACGCTGGCCCCGTGATCCCCGCAGCAGGCTCCTCCGCCGTCCGTGTCCGCTTCGCCCCGTCCCCGACGGGCATGTTCCACGTGGGCGGTGCCCGCTCCGCCCTGTTCAACTGGGCGGTCGCCAAGCAGCAGGGCGGCACGTTCGTGCTGCGCGTCGAGGACACCGACGCCGCGCGCAACAAGCCCGAGTGGGTGGACGGCATCCTGAACGCCCTCGCGGCGCTCGGCATGCACGCGGAGGACCCGACGTTCGAGGGCCCGTACTTCCAGTCGCAGAACGTCGAGAAGCACCGCGAGGCCTCGGCCCGCCTGTACGAGGCCGGCCGCGCCTACTACTGCGACTGCACCCGCGACGACGTCGCCGCCCGCACCGGCAACGCGCACTCCGGCTACGACGGCTTCTGCCGCGACCGCGGCCTCACCTACGAGCCGGGCCGGGCGCTGCGCTTCCGCACCCCCGACGAGGGCGAGACGCAGGTCGTCGACCTCATCCGCGGCAACCCGACCTTCCCGAACTCCGCGATGGAGGACTTCGTCGTCGCGCGCGGGGACGGCTCGCCCGTGTTCCTGCTCGCGAACGTCGTGGACGACCTCGACGAGGGCATCACGCACGTCATCCGCGGCGAGGAGCACCTGCCGAACACGCCCAAGCAGCAGCTCCTGTGGGAGGCGCTCGGCGCGCAGCCGCCCACGTGGGCCCACCTGCCCGTGATCGTCAACGAGAAGCGCCAGAAGCTCTCGAAGCGCCGCGACAAGGTCGCGCTCGAGGACTACCTCGCCGAGGGCTACCTGCCCGCTGCGATGGTCAACTACCTCATGCTGCTCGGCTGGGCGCCCGGCAACGACGAGGAGATTCTCCCCTTCGACGAGCTGGTCGAGCGGTTCCGCATCGAGGACGTCAACAGTGCGTCGGCGTTCTTCGACGTCAAGAAGCTGCTGTCGTTCAACGGCGAGTACATCCGCGCGCTGTCCGTCGAGGACTTCGTCGCCGCCGTCGACCCGTGGCTGCACGCCCCGAAGGCGCCGTGGTCGGAGGAGCAGTTCGACGCCGCGGCCTTCGCCGAGGTCGCCCCGCTCGCGCAGTCGCGCGTCGCGCTGCTCGCCGACATCACGGACAACGTCGACTTCCTCTTCCTCGACGAGCCCGTCCGTGACGAGCGGTCGTGGGCCAAGGCGATGAAGGCCGGCGCGGCCGAGCTGCTCGCCGACGCCCGGACGGCGCTCGCGGACCTCGGGACCTGGGAGGCGGAGCCGCTCAAGGAGCTCGTCACCACGGTGGGGGAGCGGCACGGCCTCAAGCTCGGCAAGGCGCAGGCGCCCGTGCGCGTCGCCGTCACGGGCCGCACGATCGGCCTGCCGCTCTTCGAGTCGCTCGAGGTGCTCGGCCGCGAGCGCACGCTCGCGCGCGTCGACGCGGCCCTGGCCCGCCTCGCCGCGGAGGCCGCGACGACCGACGGCGCGACCGCGTGACGGCGCTCGTCGACGGCGTCCTGCTCGACGTCGACGACACGCTCGTCGACACCAAGGGCGGGTTCGCCAAGGCCCTGACCGCCGTCGCCGTCGAGTACCTGCCGCACGTGCCGGCGGACCGCTATCCCGAGCTGCTGGCGCACTGGCGCACCGACCCGGGCGGCCACTACAAGCGCTTCACGCGCGGCGAGACGGACGCCCTCACGCAGCGCCGGCTGCGTGCCGACCTGCTGCACCGCACCTTCGGGGGCGAGCCGGTCACGGAGGACACGTTCGCCGACTGGGACGCGCTCTTCTGGGGCACGTTCGAGCGGTCGTGGGCGGCGTTCGACGACTCCGCGGCGGCCCTCGACGCGCTGCGGGGCTCCGGCGTCAGGATCGGCGTCGTGACGAACGCGTACACCGAGCTCCAGGAGCGCAAGCTGCGTGCCGCCGGCCTCGAGGGCGTCCCCGTGCTGGTGGGCGTGGACACGCTCGGCTACGGCAAGCCGCACCCCGACGTCTTCGTCGAGGGCGCCCGCCGCCTGGGCACCGACGTCGCGCGCACCGCGTACGTGGGCGACGAGCCCACCACCGACGCCCGCGCGGCCCGTGACGCCGGCCTCGTCGGCGTCTGGCTCGACCGTCCGGGCGCGCGCCGCGACGACGAGCACCACGTGGACGCCGACGCCCTGCGCGCCGACGGGATCGTCGTGCTGCCCGGCCTCGCCGGCCTGCCCGCCGCCCTCGGCCTCTGAGCCGACCGCTCGCTCAGGGGGCGAGCACCAGGACGGCGGCGAGCGCCAGCCCCGTGACGACGACGGTGCCCAGGGCGCCGAGCACGAGCGGACGCCGTGCGGTCCGTGCCAGGCGGGGGACGTCGACGCCGGTGCCGAGGGCGAACATGGCGGCGACGAACAGGATCGTCGTGAGCTGCTGGGCGGTGGCGGCGACGACGTCGGGCAGCAGGCCCGTGCTGCGCACCAGCACCGCGGCGAGGAAGCCCAGCACGAACCCGGGGACGAGGGGCGCGCGGCGCCCGCCCGCCCCGGGCGCGACGTCGTCCGGCGCGCCGTCCCGGGGCGCCGCGGTGGCCGCCGCGCGCCGTGAGAGCAGCGCGCCCGCACCGGCGACCAGGGGCGCGAGGAGCACCACCCGCGCGAGCTTGGTGACGGTCGCGGTGGCCAGCGCGGCGGCCGAGACGGTGCCGGCTGCGGCGACCACCTGGGCGACCTCCTGCACGCTCGCGCCGATCCAGAGCCCCGCCTGGTGGTCGGTGAGCCGGAGGGCGCCCGCCAGCGGCGGCAGCACGAAGATCGCGACCGTCCCGTAGACCGTGACGAGCGCGAGCGCCGCGGCCACGTCGTCGCGCAGCCGGGTGGGCGCCGCCGCCCCCGTGCGCGGGTCGCGCTCCAGCACGCTCGTCATCGCGGAGACGGCCGCGGCGCCGCAGATCGAGAACCCGGTCGCGACCAGCAGGGAGGTGGTCCGCGGCACCCGCAGCAGCCGCCCGAGCCCGAGGATCGCGGCGAACGTGCCCGCCACGGTCACGACGACGACGGCGATGCCGCGCCAGCCCAGCGCGAGCACGTCGGGCACGGAGAGCTGCAGCCCGAGCAGCACCACCCCGGCCCGCAGCACGGTGCGCGCCGTCCAGTCGGTGCCGGGACCGACCCGCTCCGCGAACCGCGCGGCGCGGCCGCCCCGGGGGACGAACCGTCCCAGCGCGGAGCCGAGCACCGCGCCGGCCACGAGCGCCAGGACCAGGGGCGACAGGGCCCCGTTCGTCATCGGGGCCAGGAACCGGCTGACGCCGAGCAGGACCACGGTCGCCACGGCGGCCAGCGCGAGGCCGGGACCGAGGCGGGACGCGCCGGGAGGAGTCCGGCGCGTCGGGTCTGCGGTCGGGCCTGTGGTCGGGCCGGTGATCGGGTCTGTGGTCGAGTCTGTGGTCGGCGTGGGAGGGGGGGCGGTGGGCACGTGACCAGGCTCGCGAACCGCCCGGCGACCCGGAAGCGCCAGGTGCCGATCGATCCATAGACTGACGCTATGGCAGACCGTCCACCGCTGGCCGCCCTCGAGCTGCTGGTCGCCCTCGACGCCCACGGCTCGATCTCCGCCGCCGCGCGGGCCGCCGGGGTGTCCCAGCCCACGGCGTCCGCCGGGCTGCACCGGCTGGAGCGGCGGCTGGGCCTCGAGCTGCTGTCCCGCGGGCCGCGCGGCACGGCCCTCACCGCCGTCGGGCGTCAGGTGGCGGAGGCGGCGCGCGACGTCGTGGACGCCACGGACCGCTTCGAGGCCGCGGCCGCCGCCCTGCGGTCCGCACCCGTGCCCGGGCTGCGGGTGGCGGCCAGCCTCACGATCGCCGAGTACCTGGCCCCGCGCTGGCTCGCCGCGTTCGGGCGCGGGGAGCGGGAGCGCTCGGGCACGGCCCCCGACGTCGAGCTCGTGGTGCGCAACTCGCGCGAGGTCATGGAGCTCGTGCTCGACGGTGCGGCCGAGCTCGGGTTCGTGGAGAGCCCGACCGTGCGCCGTGGCCTGCGCTCGCGCACCGTGGCCCACGACGAGCTCGTGGCCGTCGTCGCCCCCGCGCACCCCTGGGCACGACGGCGGTCCGTCAGCCCGGCGGGCCTCGCCGCAGGGGACCTCGTGCTGCGCGAGGCCGGCTCGGGCACCCGCGACGTGCTTGAGGACGCGCTCGGGCAGGCGGGGGTGCGCCTGCCGTCCCACGTCACCGCCCTGGGCTCCACGGCGGCCGTGAAGTCCGCCGTGCGGCACGGGGACGGCGTGACCGTCCTGTCCGCCCTCACCGTGGCCGACGACGTGGCCGCGGGCCACCTCGTGACCGTGCCGATCGCGCAGCTCGACCTCTCGCGTCGCCTGCGGGTGGTGTGGCGCGACGGCGCGTCCCTGTCCGCGCCGGCCCGACGGCTCGCCGCGGTGGCCGGCGCGCGCTGACCGGTGCTCAGCGCCGCCGGGTGCGGTAGGCGGACGTGACGTACGGAAGTTCGACCTCGGCCCGGCCGACGAGGTCGGGGTGCGTGGCCTCCAGCGCGTCGACCTCGGCCAGGCGCGCGGCGCGCTCGTCGTCGGGCAGGGTGAGGAGGAAGCTGCGCGTCCCGGCGAGCACGCGCAGCGCCCCGGCCGGGAGGCGGTCGACCCAGCGGAAGGTGGCGGCCTCGACCGCGGTGAACGGGTCGCCGACGCCGGTCAGAGGGACGTGGCCTGCCGCGGGCTCGAGGCGGTCGCCCCGGTGCAGGATCTCGCCGAACCGCGCGACCCAGTCGACGGCGGTGTCGCGGTCGTTCCAGACGACGCCGAGCGTGCCGCCCGGGCGCAGGACGCGGGCGATCTCGGTCGCGGCGGCGTCGGCGTCGAACCAGTGCCACGCCTGGGCGACGAGCACGGCGTCGACGGACGCGTCCGGGAGCGGGAGGTGCTCGGCGGTGCCCTGGTGGGTGGTGACGCCCGGCAGCCGCGCGGACAGCTCGCCGAGCATGGGCGACGACGGGTCGACGGCGACGACGTCCGTGCCCGCCGCGACGAGGTCGACGACGACCTCGGTGAGCTTGCCCGTCCCAGCGGCCAGGTCGAGGACCCGCCGTGCGCCCGCGGGCAGCAGCCACTCGACGGCGTCCCGCGGGTACGTGGGCCTGACCTGCGCGTACAGGTCGGCGTCCCGGTCGAACGAGGCCGCGCGGTCGGCGTGGTCGTGCGGGTCGCGCCCGGCCGGGGCGGACGAGGGCGAGGGTGACGGGGGAGTCGAGGGGGCCATGCCGCGAGCCTGCCACGGGTGGGGTCGCGGCGTGACGCACGGCACCCTGCACGCGTTTTGGACGACGGCCACCTGTCCGGTAATGTTTTCCGACGTTGGGCCTGACGCCGGCGCTCCGATCACCATGTCGGATTTGCCCGGAAGGCTCGATCCATTGGGGTATGGTGTAATTGGCAGCACGAGAGATTCTGATTCTCTTAGTCTAGGTTCGAGTCCTGGTACCCCAGCGCAGCGCTCTTCACCCGCCTGGTGCGGTGTGTAGAGTTCTCACCGGCACGGAGGTCCTCGAGACCACCGGGTCATAGGCCCCCATCGTCTAGCGGCCTAGGACGCCGCCCTCTCACGGCGGTAACGCGGGTTCAAATCCCGCTGGGGGTACGCAGACCGTCCGTCTCGATGGACGGTCGCACGGTTCGGGTCGCAAGACCGGAGCCAGTTCCAGGCCCCCATCGTCTAGCGGCCTAGGACGCCGCCCTCTCACGGCGGTAACGCGGGTTCAAATCCCGCTGGGGGTACACAGCAGGCATCTCACACGCAAGGCCCGGTCCACGCGGACCGGGCCTTCGTCGTTCCACGGCTCCCGACGGAACCGGCTCAGTGCGGAACCGGCTCAGGGTGGAACCGGCTCAGAGGAACGGGTCGGGCACGATCGCGCCGTCGCTGCGCGGGTGGTCATAACTCGCGCCGGTGGGCTTCCAGGTCACCGGGTGCGCCCCGGCACTGGGCTGGGCCTCGGGCGGGCGGGGCGCCGGGTGGGGCGGCTGCACGGCGATCGGCTGCGTGATGGGACGGGGGCCCTCGGACGTCTCGCGGCCGGGCACGACGGTCGGCGCGCCAGGGGCGCCGTCGGCCGGCCGGGCGGGTCCGCCGCCCAGGTCGTCGTCATCGTCCAGGCGCGAGCCGCCCGGCGTGAAGAGGGTGTCGCACAGGGTGCGGTAGGTGGAGTCCGGGCGCGGGACGTACCTGATGGTGCGCAGGGCCTGGTCCTGGCCGGCGGACTCCATGTCGAAGCGGCCGTAGCCGAGGACCTGGCCCGTGGGGCTGCGCGAGTACCCCATGTCCGTGACCTTCTTCATCGGCATCATCGCGACCTTGTGCACGACGAGCCCGTACAGGAGCAGCAGCCGCTTGTCGGTCGCGACGAACCACTCGTAGCGCCACTCGAGCCACTTCCAGGCGAGGCGACCGGCCACGACGAACCACACCACCCACAGCCACCCCACGGTGGGGCGTACGTCGACCGGGGTCGACATGACGATGGTGCCGATCAGCAGGAACGCGGCGGCCGTCGTCGCGATCGGCTCGAGGAGCAGCGCCCAGTGGTGCCGGGTCGCGACGATGACCCGCTCGTTCGGCAGCACGTACCGACGCAGGTGCGCGTGCGCGCGCACCGCGTCGCGCTGGCGCCTCTCGTCGGTGGTCACGGGGTCTCCGGCCGTCGTCAGTCGGTCAGGTTCGCGAAGAACTGCCCGAAGCTGGAGAACGCGTTGGTGATGAAGTCCCAGATCGCCGTGACGATGTTCGCCGCACGGTCAGGGCTGCTCACGATCGCGTAGATCAGGAAGATCACGACGATCCAGATCAGCAGGGTCTTGGCCTTCGCGGGCATCAGGTCCTCACGCCTCTCGGGTCTCAGGGCAGGGCTGCCCCGTCAGCCAGGAGCGTACTGACCTGGGCGGGGGCCCGACAGCACCGGGCCCGGCGCGCCGCGTGCAGTGGCGGCGGGCCGGGCCCGGCGGTCGGCCCCGCGAGGGGCGGTGGTCAGGGAGGACGTCGTCACTCGCCGGCGCGGCGCAGCACCTCGGTCAGGCGGTTGGCGGCGGAGACGACGGCGGCGGAGTGCAGGCGGCCCGGCTGGCGGGTGAGGCGCTCGACCGGCCCGGAGACGGACACGGACGCCACGACCCGGCCGGACGGCCCGCGCACCGGGGCCGAGACGGACGCGACGCCGAGCTCGCGCTCGGAGACCGACTGCGCCCACCCGCGGCGTCGGACGCCGGAGAGGATCGTCGCGGTGAACACGGCCTCGCGCAGGCCGCGGTGCAGGCGGTCCGGCTCCTCCCAGGCGAGGAGGATCTGCGCCGCGGAACCCGCGTGCATCGTGAGGGTGGCGCCCACCGGGATCGAGTCGCGCAGGCCGACCGGTCGCTCGGCGGCGGCCACGCAGACGCGATGGTCGCCCTGGCGCCGGTAGAGCTGGGCGCTCTCGCCCGTGTGGTCGCGCAGTGCCGTGAGCACGGGGTTGGCCGCGGCGAGCAGCCGGTCCTCGCCGGCCGCCGTCGCGAGCTCGTTGAGGCGCGGTCCGAGAACGAACCGGCCCTGCATGTCGCGGCCCACGAGACGGTGGTGCTCGAGGGCGACGGCGAGGCGATGCGCCGTGGGGCGGGCGAGCCCGGTCGAGGAGACCAGCTGCGCCAGAGTGGCGGGACCAGCCTCCAGAGCGCCCAGCACGGACGCGGCCTTGTCGAGTACGCCGACTCCGCTAGTATCGTCCATAGGACGATATTGACGTCTCAGTCACTGAGATTGCAAGTCGGGGACCGCATCTCACGGGACGGAACCGTCTCGCGGACCGGGCCCTCCGGGGTCCGACCGACGATATCGACCGGTGAGAACGCCGACGAGATCGACCGAGACACAGCACACGCACGAAGGCCGTGGGGACGCGGCGGACGAGGAGCACATGATGGCCGGCACGCTGGCAGAGAAGGTCTGGGAGGCGCACCTGGTGCGTCGTGGCAGCGACGGGGCACCCGACCTCCTCTACATCGACCTGCACCTCGTGCACGAGGTGACGAGCCCGCAGGCGTTCGAGGGTCTGCGCCTCGCCGGGCGCCCCGTCCGCCGTCCCGATCTCACGATCGCGACCGAGGACCACAACACCCCGACGCTCGACATCGACCTGCCGATCGCGGACCTCACGAGCCGCACGCAGATCGACACGCTGCGCAACAACGCCAAGGAGTTCGGCGTCCGCATCCACTCGCTGGGCGACGCCGACCAGGGCATCGTCCACCAGGTGGGCCCGCAGCTCGGCCTCACCATGCCGGGCCTGACCGTCGTCTGCGGTGACTCGCACACCTCGACGCACGGCGCGTTCGGCGCGCTGGCCTTCGGGATCGGCACCTCCGAGGTCGAGCACGTGCTCGCCACGCAGACCCTGCCGCTCGCCCCGTTCAAGACGATGGCGATCACGGTGAACGGCGAGCTGCCCCCGGGCGCCACCAGCAAGGACATCATCCTGGCGATCATCGCCAAGATCGGCACCGGCGGCGGTCAGGGCTACGTGCTCGAGTACCGCGGCGAGGCCATCCGCAAGCTCTCGATGGAGGCCCGGATGACCATCTGCAACATGTCCATCGAGGCCGGCGCCCGCGCGGGCATGATCGCGCCCGACCAGACGACGTTCGACTACCTCCAGGGGCGCCCGCACGCGCCCGAGGGCGAGGACTGGGACGCCGCCGTCGAGTACTGGACGACGCTGCGCAGCGACGACGACGCCGAGTTCGACGCCGAGGTCGTGCTGGAGGCGGCCGACCTCGAGCCGTTCGTCACCTGGGGCACCAACCCGGGCCAGGGCCTGCCGCTGTCGGCCTCCGTGCCGGTGCCGGCCGAGATCGCCGACGCCAACGAGCGCGTCACCGCGGAGCGCGCGCTGGAGTACATGGGCCTGGAGGGCGGCACGCCGTTGCGCGACGTCAAGGTCGACACGGTCTTCATCGGCTCCTGCACCAACGGCCGCATCGAGGACCTGCGGTCGGTGGCCAAGGTGCTCCAGGGCCGGCACAAGGCCGACGACGTGCGCGTGCTCGTGGTGCCCGCGTCGGCGCGCGTGCGCCTGCAGGCCGAGGCCGAGGGCCTGGACGTCATCTTCAAGGAGTTCGGCGCGGAGTGGCGCAACGCCGGCTGCTCGATGTGCCTCGGCATGAACCCGGACCAGCTCCAGCCGGGGGAGCGCGCCGCGTCGACGTCGAACCGCAACTTCGAGGGTCGCCAGGGCAAGGGCGGGCGCACGCACCTCGTGTCGCCGCTCGTCGCCGCCGCCACGGCCATCCGCGGCACGCTGTCGTCGGTCTCGGACCTCGAGTTCGAGGGCGACGTCGACCTCACGACGTTCGACGGCACCCCGCTGGCGCCGCTGTCCGCCCCGTCCTTCGTTTGACCCCCACCCCGTCGCAGAAGATCGTCCAGGAGTTCGTCATGGAGAAGTTCACCACCCACACGGGCGTCGGGGTGCCGCTGCGCCGCACCAACGTCGACACCGACCAGATCATCCCCGCCGTGTACCTCAAGCGCGTGACCCGCACGGGCTTCGAGGACGCGCTGTTCGCCGCCTGGCGCGGCGACCCCACGTTCGTGCTCAACCAGGACGCGTACAAGGCCGGCTCCGTGCTGGTCGCCGGCGCCGACTTCGGCACCGGCTCGTCCCGCGAGCACGCCGTCTGGGCGCTCAAGGACTACGGCTTCCGCGTCGTGCTCGCGCCCCGGTTCGCGGACATCTTCCGCGGCAACTCGGGCAAGCAGGGCCTCGTGGCGGGCATCGTCGCGCAGGAGGACATCGAGATCCTCTGGAAGATCCTCGAGACCAAGCCCGGCACCGAGGTGACCGTGGACCTCGAGGCGCGCACGGCCCACGCCGACGACGTCACCGTGCCGTTCCAGATCGACGACTACACGCGCTGGCGCCTCATGGAGGGCCTCGACGACATCGGCCTCACGCTGCAGCACGAGGACGACATCGCGGCCTTCGAGGCGGAGCGCGCGGCCTGGCGGCCGAAGACCCTGCCGGCCAAGCACCTGCCGAGCGTCCCGATCGAGCCGGCGCGCCCGGTCGGCTGACCCCACCCGCGCCATCGAGCGTGCTGACTCGTTCCTCAAACGGCCTGCTTGAGGCACGAGTCGGCACGCTCGATGCGTTTCCGGTCGCTCGTGCCCCGTGACGGTCCTACGGCGCTCGGTGCGCGGCCAGGGCGCCGCGGACGACGTCGAGCAGGGCGTCGTCGTCGAGTCCCGCGTCGCGCGCCGCGGCGACCAGGGCGTGCGCTCCCGTGACGATCTCGGCGGGCGGGGTGCTGGTCGCGCTCGAGCCCGCCGCGGCGCCCGCGGGGGATGCAGGCGCGACGACGGTGCCCGTGCGGCGCCGGGACACGACGATCCCGGCGGCCTCGAGCTCGCGGTACGCGCGCTGCACGGTGCCGACGGCGATGCCGAGGTCGCGGGCGAGGTCGCGCGACGCGGGCAGTCGGTCGCCGGGCCCGAGCGTGCCGACGGCGACCGCGGCGGCGACCTGTGACCGGATCTGCTCGTAGACCGGGACCGGCGACGCGAGCGAGACGACGAGGTCGCTCATGCGGTGGCCGGGGCGGTCGGTGCGGCCTCCGACGGCGGGGGTGTCGAGGGCGCCGTCGGGCTCGCCGGCCGGGCCGAGGCGGCGAACAGTCCGGCGACGAGGGAGGCGAGGGCGATCGCGACGCCGGAGAACCCCACCACGGCGCCGATCGACACCAGGCCCTGCGTCGGGACGTCGTCGAGCAGCAGGTGGTGGCCCTGGGACTGGACGGCGCTGCCGGCGAGCATGAGGGTGCCGCCCAGGGCGAGGCCGAGGCACACCTGGACCGCGCCCAGCAGCCGGGCGGCGCTCGTGGCGCGTACGGCGTCGTCGTGCCGGGCGGGGACACCGTGCAGCGGTGGGCGGCGGACGATCGCCGTCAGTGCGACGAGCGTCGCCCCGAGGGCGACGGCGAGGCCGAGCAGCATCGGGACGCCGTACGCCCAGCCCGGGTAGGGCCCGGACGAGCCGGCGATCGTGCCTCCGTCCGGCAGCGCGACCGGCCCGGTCGAGAACGCGCGGCCGGTCGGGTCCGCGGTCAGTCCCGTCGCGACCAGCGCGGCCACGACGGCGCCCGCGGTGGCAAGGACGGCGACGAGGCGGGCCCCGCCGAGCGACCTCACGCTGCGGCGGCCCAGCGGCGCGGTGCGCACCTCGCCGGCCGGGCGCGGCCACGTGCGTTCGCCGACCGCGCGGACGGCGCAGAAGACCAGCGCGACCGCGAACGGGGCCAGGGTCTGCGCGAGGCCGGGCGCCGACGCCCGGTCCGGCCAGGTGACCGGCAGCGTGACGAGCGTGAGCGCGGTGACGGCCGCGGCCCCGAGGGCGATCGCCGACATGGTCGCCTCGTGCCGACGGGCCGCGCGGGCGGCCTCCCCGCCGTCGTCGGCAGGATGCTGGGCTGCGAACCGCCGCACGAGCCCGACGAGTGCCACGATGAGCGCGGTCAGCAGCATGACGGTGAGCACCACTGCCGCGACGGTTGCGATCACGAGAACCTCCCAGGGAACGGCGTCGCCGGCCCCACGACCAATGAGTCAATGAGTTGAACCATTGAATTCAACCATCGATGACGGACGCCGTCCAGGGTCGGTTCCCAGGGACGCGTCAGAGCGGCGGCGGCCCCTGGCGCACCCGTTCGAGCAGACGCTCCGGCGTCGCCGCCTCCGGGTCCCACCACGAGTCGACGAACCAGGTCGCGCCGGCGTCCGCGAAGGCGCGGGCCTGGTCGCGGGCCTCGCTCGCGTCGGACGAGAGCAGGCCCGACGCGACGACGTCGAACGGGCCGGCGTCGGGACCGCGCTGCTCGGCGATCCACGCGGTGAGCTCGCGGACGGCGTCAGGGCCGGCCTCCGCCTCCTCCGGCGTCGCGCCGCGGGCCTGCACGACGATCCCGTCCCAGCGCAGGGTGCGGTGCAGGTTCTTCAGCGGCGGGTTCGTCGCGTCCCAGACGCCGACGGGCCAGACGGGGATGCGACCCTGGACCGGGGGAGCGGCGAACCGGAACGGGCCCGTGCGCACCTGCGCGCCGTCGGCCTCGAACGTCTCGCCCGACCACGACGTGCGCAGCCACTCGAGCGTCTCGTCGAGCGCCTGTGCGCGGTCCTTCAGGGCGGTCACCTGCCCCGGGACGGACGTGAAGCCGCGGTCGTCCAGCACCCCGACACCGGCCGGCAGCACGAGGCGCCCACCGGACAGCTGGTCGACCGTCAGGGCGCGCTGGGCCAGCTCCCACGCCCGGTGCCGCGGCACGGCGAAGACCATCGCGCCGAGCGTGATGCGCTCCGTCACGGCCGCGGCGCCCGCGAGGACGGCGAACGGGTCCCAGGCCGTCAGGGCGTCGCCGCCCCAGTCGCCCATGCTCATGCCGTCCCAGCTGAAGAAGCCGTCCCAGCCGTGCTCCTCGCACTCGCGGGCGAGGTCGACGTTCTGCCGCGGGGTGCCGAAGCTGCCGACGAAACCGAACCTCATGTGCGTCTCCTTCGTCGTCCTGGGGTGTGAGCCGACGCTACGTGCGGCGTCCGACACGGCCGTGGAACACGGGGAACGTAGGGTGTGCGGGTGCCTGACGAGATCGAGAAGCCCCTGGTCGAGATGTGGACCGACGGTGCGTGCAAGGGCAACCCCGGCATCGGCGGCTGGGGCGCGCTGCTGAAGTCGGGAGAGCACACCAAGGAGCTCTACGGCGGCGAGACCGTCACCACCAACAACCGCATGGAGCTCACCGCCGTCGTGGAGGCGCTGCGCGCACTCAAGCGGCCCAGCACCGTGGTGATCCACGTCGACTCCTCGTACGTGATGAACGGCATGAGGACCTGGATCGACGGCTGGAAGCGCAACGGCTGGACCACCGCGGCCAAGAAGCCCGTGAAGAACGTGGACCTCTGGCAGGCCCTCGATGCCGAGGTCACGAAGCACGACGTGCGCTGGGTGTGGGTCAAGGGGCACGCCGGCGACCCGGGGAACGAGCGCGCCGACGAGCTCGCGAACCTGGGCGTGGACTCCGTCCGCTAGGTGCGACGGACGTCACGCCGCAGGGGGTGGCGCGCGCTAATAGGCTGGGCCCATGGCTTCCCACTACGACGTCGTCCTCCTCGGGGCTGGCCCCGGCGGCTATGTCGCCGCGATCCGCGCGGCCCAGCTCGGCAAGTCCGTCGCCATCATCGAGGAGAAGTACTGGGGTGGTGTCTGCCTCAACGTGGGCTGCATCCCCTCCAAGGCGCTGCTGCGCAACGCGGAGCTCGCCCACATCTTCAACCACCAGGCCGACTTCTTCGGCATGTCGGGTGACGTGACGTTCGACTTCGGCAAGGCGTTCGACCGGTCCCGCGTCGTCGCGGACGGCCGGGTCAAGGGCGTCCACTTCCTCATGAAGAAGAACAAGATCGCCGAGTACGACGGCCGCGGCACGTTCCGCGACGCGAACACGATCGAGGTGGCGCTCAACAAGGGTGGCACCGAGACGGTGACGTTCGACAACGCGATCATCGCCACCGGCTCGCAGGTCAAGCTGCTCCCGGGCGTCGAGCTGTCCGAGAACGTCGTGACCTACGAGAAGCAGATCATGACGCGCGAGCTGCCCGAGTCGATCGCCATCGTCGGCGCCGGCGCCATCGGCATGGAGTTCGCCTACGTCCTGAAGAACTACGGCGTGGACGTCACGATCATCGAGTTCCTCGACCGTGCGCTGCCGAACGAGGACGCGGACGTCTCCAAGGAGATCGCCAAGCAGTACAAGAAGCTCGGCATCAAGCTCCTGACCTCCACCGCCGTCCAGACCATCAAGGACAACGGCTCGTCGGTCACCGTCTCCTACAAGGGCGTCAAGGACGACAAGCCCGGCGAGATCGTCGTCGACAAGGTCCTCTCCGCCGTCGGCTTCGCGCCGAACGTCGAGGGCTTCGGCCTCGAGAGCACCGGCGTCCAGCTCACCGAGCGCGGCGCCATCGCCATCGACGACCACATGCGCACCAACGTGCCGCACATCTACGCCATCGGTGACGTCACCGCCAAGCTCATGCTGGCGCACGTCGCGGAGGCGCAGGGTGTCGTCGCCGCCGAGACCATCGGCGGGGCCGAGACCCAGACCCTCGGCGACTACCGCATGATGCCGCGTGCCACGTTCTGCTCCCCGCAGGTCGCGTCGTTCGGCCTCACCGAGCAGCAGGCCAAGGACGAGGGCTACGACGTCAAGGTCGCCTCCTTCCCGTTCATGGCCAACGGCAAGGCCCACGGCCTCGGCGACCCCACCGGCTTCGTCAAGATCGTCGCCGACGCCAAGTACAACGAGCTCCTCGGCGCCCACATGATCGGCCCCGACGTCTCCGAGCTGCTGCCCGAGCTCACCCTCGCGCAGAAGTGGGACCTCACCGCCGACGAGGTGGCGCGGAACGTGCACACCCACCCGACGCTGTCCGAGGCGATCCAGGAGTCCATCCACGGCATCGTGGGGCACATGATCAACTTCTGACCGACAGGTCAGACCGGATCTCACGTCAGAGGCCCGGGTCCGCGGAGCTCCGCGGACCCGGGCCTCGTGCTGTCCGGGGTCGTGCTGCCCGTCGCCCGTCCTCAGGAGGTGACGCGGACCTGCAGCTCCCGCTGACCGTTCACGACGCGGGTCATGACGTCGGAGGTCCGGGTCCGCTCGTACGCGGTCCTGCCGCTGCCGATGACGAGGCTCAGCTCCAGCTCGTCGTTGCGCAGGTTGCCCTGCAGCAGCTTCTGGACCGAGTCGAACGACGTCGGGCCGAAGAACTCGTCCTGGAACGAGTTGCCGCCGACGACGGTGACCACACCGCTCTTGCCCTTGAGGCTCTTCGGGATCGTGAAGTCCTGGCGGAAGACCGATCGCGTGGCGCCGTCGGTGCCCAGCAGCTGGGTCCGCAGCACGAGGGTGTGGCCGGCACGGACCTTCGCGGTCTTGCCGGTCACGTCGATCCAGCGGCCGCCCGTGCGCTGCTGGATCTTCACCACGCGGAACCGCTCCCGGAAGTTGCTGACCCTGACCTCGTTGGTCACCCCGGTGAGCTTGACGTTCGAGACGGACGAGAGCGTGCCCACCACGGTCGGGAGGTCGAGGGCGCCCGCGGTGCCGACGTCCTCGGCCGACTGGTACCGGTCGGCGTACCGCAGCCGGAACGGGGTCCCGCTGCGGGTGCCGGTGATCGTCCAGGCCTGCGTCTCGGACCCGCCGGCGATCCCGTCCACCACGCGGTCGTGGTTGGCCATTCCGGCGAGGAGGGTGACGTCCGCGAGGGCGGCCGGGTCCAGCACCTGGGTGGTGCCGGTGCGCGTCTTGCTCCCGTGAGCCACCGTCGACCGGACCGGCGTGGCGGTGGGCGAGGCGCCGAAGGTGCCGGCGATCCCGGCGAGACGGTCGTCGGTGACGGTTCCGCCGAGGTCGCCGAGGTTCGCCACCTTGAACGGCACGCCGAGCGGGTCCTCCTGGACGTAGACCGCGTCGGCGGCCGCCAGCCCGAGGCGGGTCTTGCCCGTGAAGTTCAGCGGGTGCCCGAACGCGACCACCCGGTTGCCGCACACCGAGGTCGCGGTGCCGATGCCGGCGAAGGTGATGTCGCCGTGCGACAGCACCGCGGCCACGTTGCCGCCCGCGACCACGGTGTCGATGCCGGCGGCGGCGGTGCCGCTGGACCGGCCGATGCGGTAGGAGTCCGCCGTCACCAGCTCGCTGCCGCCCGCGGCCTTGACCGCTGTGCGGGCGCGCGCGAGGTCGATCCCGCCGACGCCCATCGGCATCGGCAGCTGGCGTAGACCCTGGGCGGCCTCGGACCGCGTCACGTCGGTCTCGGCGGCGATCCGCGTCGCCAGGCGGGAGGTCACCGCCACCTCGGGCGCGGCCTTCGCGGCGCCGAGGTAGCCCTGCATGTCCTCGAACGGCGTGATGCCCGCGACGGGAGAGCTCCCGAAGGCGAGGCCGTACGCGACCGCGCCGATCAGGCGCCCGTCCTCCGCGTACACCGGGGACCCCGACATCCCCTGCCAGATGCCGCCCGCCGCGTCGATCGCCGGGGAGTGGAGCTCGGCGACGATCATGTCCAGGTCGGGGGCGATGCCGTCCGACAGCACGCCGAGCACCTCGCCCGTGAACGCCTGCGGCGTGGTTCCCTTGCTCACGGACAGCCCGTTGACCGGCGCCCCGCTCACCACCTCGGCGACCGGGAACGGCACGGCGCAGTCGGGGGTGGGCGCCGCCGTCGCCGTCGGGCCGACCGCCACCAGGCCGGCCAGCACCAGCGCGCCGGCGGCGCCGGACGCCGTCAGCCCAGCCGCACGACGACCGCCCCCGGATCCGGGGAGCCGTCGCCGGCCGCGAGCCGCAGGGCGTTCTTCGATGGGGGGAGTGGGCGGCGTCGCCCGGCCGTCCCCTGCGGCAATCTTCGACATTCCGACAGCATCGTCCACCGCGGGTCCCGACGTTCCGATGAGCACGGGTGAAATCGCGGCGCTCGCGCCCTCCGCGGAGCATGCAAGAGCGCCTCGCGTCGCGACATGATGTCGACGAGGGACCGCATCAGGAGGGCCAGCAGTGCCGACGACCAGCGACACGACGCAGCCGCCGGAGCGCGCGCCTCGCCTCCGCCTGCCGCTCTGGGCCGCAGCCGCAGCCCTCGGCATCGTCGCGCTCACCGTCGTCGCCGCCGTCATGGGTCCGCGCGTGTCCGCTCCGCCGCAGGCGTGCCCGGCGATCGGCTACTCCAGCGTGCTCGAGGTGACCCTCGAGGGAGACACGTCCGAGGTGGCGGTGCTCCAGGTGCGCGACGGCGACCAGTGGCAGCCGCCCTATCCGCCGGACGCCGAGGTGCCCGCGATCCCGACGTCGCACGACGGGGACACGTGGACCTTCACGCTCTTCTCCTCGCCGCGCTCGGTCATGCTCCGCGCGCTGGACGACGACGGGGACGTGCTCGCGCGGACGCAGGTCGACCTCGGCTGGGAGCGCGTGGGCGGGACCGCCGAGTGCGGGGGCCCGGCGGAGGCCGAGACCGCCTGGGTGCTCTGACCGCCAGGCCTCCCACGGCGGCGCCCGCCCCGAGCTCGCGC
>NZ_JBHTVT010000021.1:0-90637 GCF_042792795.1 Isoptericola sp. NPDC056605
CGCCAACCGCCGCGGCCCCCCGCCCCCCTCGCCCCCCCTCCCAACCCCCCGCCGGGGTGTTGCGGGGGCCCCCCCCGGCGCCGGGGCCCCCCCCCGAACTACCTCGGCGAACTTCGTGCTACCTCGGCGGAACTCGTGCGACCTCGGCGGCTGGTGACCAGCCGCCCTGCACTGTTCACCCCTCGTTCACCTGCTCCTGGGTCCCGAGCCACCTTGCGTGCCTAGCGTTCCCGACGAACGCCGGTACTTCGCCGGTGTCCCTCCGTGTGAACAGGATGGAACGAGACGTGAAGCTCAGCCGATTCTCCCGTGCTGGATCCGCCGTGGCGGTCGGCGCGCTGGCCCTGACCCTCGCCGCGTGCGGCTCGGACCCGGCCGCCCCCGGCGCGGAGTCCACCGGTGGTTCGCAGGACGGCGGCTCGTCCCTCTCGGGCGAGCTCAGCGGCGGCGGTGCCTCCTCGCAGGAGTCCGCCCAGGAGGCGTGGCGCGCCGGCTTCCAGACGGCCAACCCTGACGTCACCGTCAACTACGACCCCGTCGGCTCCGGCGGCGGCCGCACCGGCTTCACCGACGGCTCGTACGCCTTCGCGGGCTCCGACGCCGCTCTGGACGAGGACGAGATGAAGGCGGCCGAGGCCCAGTGCGGCGAGGGCGGCGTCATCGAGTTCCCCGGCTACGTCAGCCCGATCGCCATCGCGTTCAACCTCGACGGCGTCGACTCGCTGAACCTCAAGCCCGAGGTCATCGCGGGGATCTTCTCGGGTGAGATCGCGACCTGGAACGACGACGCGATCGCCGCCGACAACCCGGACGCCGAGCTGCCGGACACCGCGATCACCGTGGTGCACCGCTCGGACGACTCGGGCACCACCGAGAACTTCCAGGCCTACCTGCACGAGGCCGCCCCCGACGCCTGGGACCACGAGCCCGAGGGCGTCTGGCCGATCGAGGGCCAGGAGTCGGCCCAGGGCACCTCCGGCGTGGTCTCGGCCGCGCAGTCCGGCGAGGGCACCATCACCTACGCCGACGCCTCCCAGATCTCCGACCTGGGCACCGTGGCGGTCGGCGTGGGCGACGAGTTCGTGCCGTACAGCGCCGAGGCGGCCGCCGAGGTCGTCGCGCAGTCGCCGCGGGCCGAGGGCACCGCGGACGGCGTGTACTCGATCGAGCTGAAGCGCGACGTCGCCGGCACCTACCCGGTCGTCCTGGTCTCCTACCTCCTGGCCTGCGGCACCTACGCCGACCAGGCGCAGGCGGACCTGGTCAAGGGCTACATGTCCTACCTCGTGAGCGAGGACGGACAGCAGGTGGCCGCCGACGCCGCGGGCTCCGCGCCGCTGTCGGCCGACATCCGCGACGCGGTGCAGCCGTCGATCGAGGCGATCACGGCCGGCTGACCCCGCCCGCAGGCCGCCGGTCGGGTCGTCGAGCAGTCCCTCGACGAGCCCGGCCGGCGGCCGTCACCACCGCACAGGCAACGAGGAGAACGAGTGACCACCACCGTCAGCCCGCCCCCGCAGCGGGTGCCGGGCAGACCGCGCCGACGCGGGCGGACCACCGACCGCGGCTTCAACCGGGTCTTCCGCTGGATCGCCGTAGGCGCCGGCGTCCTGATCCTGGCCGTGCTGGCCGCCGTCGCGGTGTTCCTGCTGCAGCAGGCCTGGCCGGCCCTGACCGCCGGGTCGGACGAGCTGGCGGCCTCGGTGCCGCGCTACCCCGAGGACACGTCGCTGCTCGAGTACGTCGGACCGCTCGTGTTCGGCACGCTGCTCGCGGCGGCGCTCGCCCTCGCGATCGCGACGCCGGTCGCGATGGGGATCGCGCTGTTCATCTCGCACTACGCGCCGCGGCGGCTGGCCCAGCTGCTCGGCTACCTCGTGGACCTGCTGGCCGCCGTCCCCTCGGTGATCTACGGCCTCTGGGGCATCTTCGTGCTCGGCCCGGCCGCGCTGCCGGTGTGGGAGTGGCTGAACTCGTGGTTCGGCTGGTTTCCGCTCTTCGCCGGCCCGGTCTCGCCCACCTCGCGGGTGCTCGCGACGGTGTCCGTCGTGCTCGCGGTGATGATCCTGCCGATCATCACCGCCGTCGCCCGCGAGGTCTTCCTGCAGACGCCGAAGCTCCACGAGGAGGCGGCGCTCGCGCTCGGCGCGACCCGCTGGGAGATGGTCCGCACCGCGGTGCTGCCCTTCGGCCGGTCGGGCGTGATCTCGGCCGCGATGCTCGGCCTGGGCCGCGCGCTCGGGGAGACGATGGCGGTCCTGATGATCCTGTCGCCCGGGTTCCTGTACTCGTTCAAGATCCTCGACAGCGCCCAGCAGCAGACCATCGCCGCGTACATCGCGCTCGACTTCCCGGAGGCGAGCGGGCTCGCGGTGAACACGCTGATCGCCACCGGCCTCGTGCTGTTCGTCATCACGCTGGCCGTCAACATGGCCGCGCGCGCGATCGTGGCGCGCCGCAAGGAATTCTCGGGGGCCAACGGATGAGCACCGCCACCATCGACCCTGCCGGCCCCACGGGCGACGCCACCGCGCGCACGCGGGCCGCGCTGACCGGCGCCGACGGCGCCCGGCGCCGCAAGGACCGCACGATGACGGTGCTGATCTGGGGCGCGTTCGTCGTGGCCATGGCACCCCTCGTGTCGCTGATCTGGACGGTGCTGAGCAACGGCGCCGGCCGCATCAGCATGGACTTCCTGACGCTGTCGATGCGCAACATCTTCGGCGGCGACCCGAGCGGCGGCATCTACCACGCCATCGCCGGCACGCTGATCATCACGGCCCTCGCCACGGTGATCTCGGTGCCGATCGGCCTGCTCACCGCCATCTACCTCGTCGAGTACGGCAAGGGCGCGCTGGCCCGCGCGGTGACGTTCTTCATCGACGTCATGACGGGCATTCCGTCGATCGTGGCCGGCCTCTTCGCCGTCTCGCTGTTCACCCTGATCCTCGGGCCGGGGGTGCGGATGGGCATCATCGGCGCCGTCGCGCTGTCGGTGCTGATGATCCCGGTGGTCGTCCGCTCCTGCGAGGAGATGCTCAAGCTCGTGCCGCACGAGCTGCGCGAGGCGTCGTACGCGCTGGGCGTGCCCAAGTGGCTGACGATCGTCAAGGTCGTGCTGCGCACCTCGGTGGCCGGCCTCACCACCGGCATCCTGCTCGCCGTCGCCCGCGTGATCGGCGAGACGGCGCCGCTCCTCGTCACGGTGGGCGTCACCGACTCGATCAACTTCGACCCCTTCGAGGGCCGGATGATGACGCTCCCGGTGTTCGCCTACCGCCAGTACAGCCAGGGGCTGGCCACCTGCCCGGGCGGGGAGTCGGCGACCTGCGTGGCCGACATCGCGATCCAGAACGCGTGGGGCGCGGCGCTCGTGCTGATCGTCCTGGTGCTCGCCCTCAACCTCATCGGCCGGCTGGTGAACCGCTGGTTCTCCCCGAAGCTGCGCTGACCCGCAGCCCCCGCCCGCCGCAGCCCACCGCGCAGCCCAGAGAAAGAGACAGACGATGGCACAGCGCATCGACGTGAAGGACCTCAACATCTACTACGGCGACTTCCTCGCCGTGCAGGACGTGTCGATGACGATCGACCCGAAGTCGGTGACGGCGTTCATCGGCCCCTCCGGGTGCGGCAAGTCGACGTTCCTGCGCACGCTCAACCGGATGCACGAGGTGATCCCGGGCGCCCGCGTGGAGGGCACCGTGGAGATGGAGGGCGTCGACCTGTACGGCGACGACATCGACCCGGTGGCCGTGCGTCGCAACGTGGGGATGGTCTTCCAGCGCCCCAACCCGTTCCCGACCATGTCCATCCGCGACAACGTGCTCGCGGGCGTGCGGCTGAACAACCGCCGCATCGGCAAGGCGGCCGCGGAGGAGCTCGTCGAGGGCTCGCTGCGTGGCGCGAACCTGTGGAACGAGGTCAAGGACCGCCTCGACCGGCCGGGCTCCGGCCTGTCCGGCGGGCAGCAGCAGCGTCTGTGCATCGCGCGCGCCATCGCGGTGAAGCCGCAGGTGCTGCTCATGGACGAGCCGTGCTCCGCGCTCGACCCGATCTCGACCCTCGCGATCGAGGACCTCATCGGCGAGCTGAAGCAGGACTACACGATCGTCATCGTGACGCACAACATGCAGCAGGCGGCGCGGGTCAGCGACCGGACGGCGTTCTTCAACATCGCCGGCACGGGCAAGCCCGGCCGCCTCATCGAGATGAACGAGACGTCGACGATCTTCTCCACCCCGTCCGAGCAGGCCACCGAGGACTACGTCTCCGGCCGCTTCGGGTGACCGTCCCGCTCACCGGGCGGCGACCTCGGCGGGGAACGTCGTGCCGGTGAGCTCTTCCGAGACCTCCCACAGCCGGTGTGCGACGGCGGTGTCCCTGGCTCGCGCCGACCGGCCGACGAGCGCCGGGGCACCGCGCCCTTCGAGGAAGCCGCTCGGCCCCGCGTAGCTGTCGCCCGGCACGTCGGCGACCGCCGCGTAGAGGGTGGGCAGGGCGCCGTCCTCGGCGCTCTGCGCGACGGGGACCGACACGCGGTGCAGCAGGTGCCGGACGCCGCGGCGCTCGCTCAGCAGCCGCGTGGCGGCCATCCCGGGATGGGCGGCGACGGCGGCCACGGAGGTCCCGGCCGCCGTGAGGCGTCGTTGGAGCTCCGCCGTGAAGAGCAGGTTGGCGAGCTTCGACTGCCCGTAGGCCGCCATCGGGCGGTACCGGCGGCGATCCCAGTTCAGGTCGTCGAAGTCGATGGCGCCGAACCGGTGCGCGTTCGAGGAGACGGTGACGACGCGCCCGCGCACCCGGGGCAGCAGCAGGTTCGTGAGCGCAAAGTGCCCCAGGTGGTTGGTGCCGAGCTGCAGCTCGAACCCGTCGGCGGTGCGCGAGAGCGGCGGCACCATCACCCCGGCGTTGTTGACGAGCACGTCGACGGGCTCGGCGAGGTCCGCGGCGAACGCCCGGACGGAGGCGAGGTCGGCGAGGTCGAGCGGCCGGACGACGACGTCGCCGGACATCGCGCGGGCCGCGGCGCGGCCCCTGTCGACGTCGCGGACGGCGAGCACCACGCGCGCCCCTCGCGCGGCGAGCACCTCCGCGGTGACGCGGCCGATGCCGCTGGTGGCTCCCGTGACGACGACAGTCCGGCCGGGCTGGGCGGGGACCTGGGCGAGCGTAAAAGTAGTCATGGACTACAAAGTAGTCAGTGGCTACTCATGTGGTCAACGGCAACATGGCGCGGCTAGGCTCAGGGCGTGCCCGAGCCCGTCGCCGAACGCCCCTACCACCACGGCAGCCTCCGCGCCGCGCTGCTCGACGCCGCGGAGCGCCGCCTGCGCGCGGACGGGGCGGACCGGCTCTCGCTGCGCGACCTCGCGCGCGAGGTCGGGGTCAGCCACGGGGCGCCCCGGCGGCACTTCGCCGACCGGCAGGCGCTCCTCGACGCGCTCGCGGAGTCCGGGTTCGATCGCCTGGACCGGGTGCTGCGCGAGGCGCTGGACGGCGCCGGCGACGAGTTCGAGCCGCGCCTGCGCGCCGCGGCCGTGGCCTACACCCGGTTCGCGACCGAGAGCACCTCGCTGCTCGAGGTGATGTACGCGGGGAAGCACGGCCCCGGTGCCGACCGGATCCTCGCCGCGGCGGCGGAACCGTTCGGGCGGTTGCACGCGCTCGTCGCCCAGGGGCGCGACGAAGGGCTGCTCGCCGGGGGCGACCTCGACCTGACGTCGACGGTCCTGCTCGCGACGCTCCAGGGGATCGCGGCGCTCGTCAACGGGGGTGTCGTCGACCCGCGGCGGTGCGACGGCCTCGTCGAGGCCGCCGTCGACCAGTTCCTGCACGGGGCGGGCCCGCGCTGACCTCGCCCGTGGGCGGGGACGACGCAGGGCGGGCCGCAGCACGTGCCGCGGCCCGCCCTGCGCGGTGGGTCAGACGCCCGAGGTGTTCGGCACCCAGGCCGCGTACTCGGGGAGCGTGCCGTCCATGACCGGCAGGAAGAAGTTCTCGTCCGTGCCGGCGCCGGACAGCGTCGCGTCGAGGTCGCCGCCCGGGTGGGTGGCCACGGTGCCGAGCTGGGCGTCGACGGCCTGGTCGCTCACCTGGTCGGCGCTCAGGTAGATGGTCTGCCCGGCCGGCACCGTGAGCGAGATCGGCTCGGCGCCCTCGGCGGCGAGCACGAAGTCGACGTCCTCGGCCGAGCCGTTCGCCAGCGCGCCGAGCACGGCGCCGGGCTCACCCTCGCCCTCGGAGACGATCATGAGGTTGATGCCACGCACCTGGTCGGTGAGGTTCACGCGGACGCCGTCGGACGGGGCGTACGGCTTGGTGGTGATCGTGGGGGAGCAGGCGGCCAGCAGCAGGGCGCCCGCCATGACGCTGGCGGCGGCGACGAGGCGTGCGGGGCGGGCGGAGCGGGACACGAGCTCTCCTTCGAAGGCGTCGGCTCGCGGGCGCGGGTGGCCGCGCGGGCGCGGGGCATCAGGGTTCCCCCACGTCAGGCGGGGAGGGGCGGGCCTGCAGGGCCCGCCGACATCTTAACGATGCCGGACGCGCGCTGCGTCCATGATTGCGCTTCCAGGCCTCTGACCTGCGCAAACGGGTTCGTCACAGGGCTGTGGAGAGGCCGTGGGGCGGGGGAGTGTCAGCCTCCCCGTGATAAACTCGTCGACTGGGAAAGGGGACATCTGCAGATGACGTTCACAGTAGGCGAGACGGTTGTCTACCCGCATCACGGCGCCGCGCTGATCGAGGAGATCAAGACGCGCAAGATCCGTGGCGAGGAGAAGATGTACCTCAAGCTCAAGGTTGCCCAGGGCGACCTGACGATCGAGGTCCCGGCGGAGAACGTCGACCTCGTGGGCGTGCGCGACGTGGTCGACCAGCAGGGGCTGGACCGCGTCTTCGAGGTGCTGCGCGCGCCCTACACGGAGGAGCCGACCAACTGGTCGCGCCGGTACAAGGCGAACCTCGAGAAGCTCGCGTCCGGCGACGTGATCAAGGTCGGCGAGGTCGTGCGCGACCTGTCGCGCCGCGACGCGGACCGTGGCCTCTCGGCGGGCGAGAAGCGCATGCTCGCGAAGGCTCGCCAGATCCTCGAGTCCGAGGTCGCGCTCGCGGAGGGCGTCGACGAGGAGAAGGCCGGCGCCATCATCGACGAGGTCCTCGCGTCCTGAGGCCTCCCGTCACCAGCGCTGCACGACGGCGACCTGCGGCTCCGGCCGCCGGTCGCCGTCGTCGTTCCGGTACCGTGACGCCGTGACGACGCTCGCGATCCTCACCGCCGCGGGGTCCGGCACCCGCCTCGGCCGGGACCTGCCGAAGGCCCTGGTCGACCTGGCGGGCTTTCCCCTCGTGGTGCACGCCGCCCGCCGCCTCGCCGCCTCGGGCGTCGTCGACTCCCTGGTCGTCACGTGCCCCGCGGGCCTCGACTCCGCGGTGCGCGACGTCGTCGCGCAGGACCCGCACGTGGACGTGCCGGTCCGCGTGGTCGAGGGCGGCGGCACCCGGCAGGCGTCCGTCGCCGCGGGCCTCGCCCTCGCCGGCCCGGACGACGACGTGGTCCTCGTGCACGACGCCGCGCGCCCGCTCGCCCCGCCGCGTCTGGTGCGCCGGGTCGTCGACGCGGTGCGTGCCGGCCACGGCGCGGTCGTGCCGGGGCTGCCGGTGACCGACACGGTGAAGCGCGTCGTCCCGGCGCCGACCGCGGGCGGGCCGGACGTCGAGCGGGTCGTCGAGACCCCGGACCGCGCGGTGCTGCGCGCGGTGCAGACGCCGCAGGGCTTCGACCGCGTGCTCCTGGCGCGCGCGCACGCGCAGGGCGCGGCCCGGGCCACGGCGGAGGGGCTGGCGGCGACGGACGACGCGGGGCTGGTCGAGGCGCTCGGCGAGACCGCCTACGTCGTCACCGGCGAGGAGACGGCCATGAAGATCACCACCGAGCGCGACCTGCAGGTGGCCGCGCTGCTGCTGGAGGAGGAGTCGTGACCGCGTCGCCCGCGGGGCTGCCGCGCACCGGGCTCGGCGTCGACGTGCACGCCTACGCCCCCGAGGGGTCCGACCGCGAGCTGTGGCTGGGGGGTCTGCGCTGGCCGGGGGAGCGACCGCTCGCCGGGCACTCGGACGCCGACGTGGCGGCGCACGCCGCCGCCGACGCCCTGTTCTCCGCCGCGGGCATCGGCGACCTCGGCACCCACTTCGGCACCAGCGAGCCCGAGTGGGCCGGGGCCGCGGGGAGCACCCTGCTCGCCGAGGCGGCCCGGCGCGTGCGGGCGGCGGGGTTCGAGATCGGGAACGTCGCCGTGCAGGTGATCGGGAACCGGCCCAAGGTCGGCCCGCGCCGGGCCGAGGCCGAGGCGGCGCTCACGGCCGCGGCCGGGGCGCCCGTCTCCCTGAGCGCCACCACGACCGACGGCCTGGGGCTCACCGGCCGCGGCGAGGGCGTCGCGGCGATCGCCACGGCGCTCGTGGTCGCCGCCGGCTGAGCCGGTCGGCACCGGCCCAGCCTCATTGCTGCAGCCGCGGGTCCTGCGACGGGTCGGCGTACGGCTCCGGGCAGCCCTGCGCGGCGGCGTCCGGGCGCAGCTCGACGTGCCACGGCTCGTTCGCGTACACCCGGCACAGCCCGTAGGCGGCGCCGTGGTCCGCCACCCACTGGCTGCCGCCCGACTGCTGCAGGTCGACGGCGTCGCCGCTGACGTGCGACGACGTGTCGGCCGAGGCCACCCAGCGGGCCGCCTCGGCCGCGGACCCGTACTGGGCGACCGCCTCGCGCAGCAGCCGGTCCTGGTAGGCGGCCGAGCGCCAGGCGCTGTTGACGAAGAACGTGACGCCGTCCTGCTCGGCGTCGGCCGCGGCCGCCTGCAGGGCGGCGAGCAGCGCGGGGTCGAGGTTCGCCAGGGCCGGGAGCGCGTCGTCGAACACGGTGGTGCCGTCGGGGACGTGGCCGGCGGCCTCGCCGTCCCGCGCCCCGCGGTCCGGACGGTCGGCGGGAGCCTTCGCCGGCGCGACCGACGTCGTCGCGGGCGGGGGCGACGACGCCTGGCAGGCCGCGAGCCCGGCCGCCGCGGCGGCGACGACGGCGAGCGCGAGCGCGGTGCGGGTCCGGCGGGCCGTCCGGGCGGCGGGGGTGCGGGACGCGAGGGCGTGTCGGTGGTGGAGCATGCCCCCAGTCGAGCCGGGGCGGTGTTGCCCGGGCGTATGCGCTGCTCGATACGCGGACGATAGGTGCCGCTCCGTAGCATCGAGGCATGCGTGTGCTGATCGTCGAGGACGAGCCGTACCTGGCCCAGGCCGTCCGCGACGGGCTGCGGCTGGAGGCCATCGCGGCGGACGTCGCCGGCGACGGCGGCACCGCCCTCGAGCTGCTGGGCGTGAACTCCTACGACGTCGCCGTGCTCGACCGTGACATCCCCGGCCCGTCGGGGGACGAGGTCGCCGCGAGCATCGTCGCGTCCGGGAGCGGGCTGCCGATCCTCATGCTCACGGCCGCGGACCGTCTCGACGACAAGGCCACCGGGTTCGAGCTCGGGGCCGACGACTACCTCACCAAGCCGTTCGCGATGCGGGAGCTCGTGCTGCGGCTGCGCGCCCTCGACCGGCGGCGGGCCCACAGCCGGCCGCCGGTGCGCGAGCTCGCGGGCCTGCGCGTGGACCCGTTCCGCCGGGAGGTCTACCGCGACGGGCGCTACGTCGCGCTCACCCGCAAGCAGTTCGCCGTGCTGGAGGTGCTGGTCGCGGCCGACGGCGGCGTCGTCAGCGCGGAGGAGCTGCTGGAGCGGGCGTGGGACGAGAACGCCGACCCCTTCACCAACGCGGTGCGCATCACGGTGTCGGCGCTGCGCAAGCGGCTCGGCGAGCCGTGGGTGATCGCCACCGTGCCCGGCGTCGGCTACCGCATCGCGACCGGGCCCGAGGACGGGGCCCCGCACGAGGCGCGCGAGGCCCGCCGTGGCTAGGAGCCCCGGCCCGAGCGTCCGGCTGAAGCTCACGCTCAGCTACGCCGGGTTCCTCGTGGTGGCCGGCGCGCTGCTCCTCGCCGTCGTGTGGGTCTTCCTGCTGCGGTACGTGCCGGACACGATCATCGTCGACGTCGCACCGTCCCGCCCCGGGCCCGGGCAGTTCGTCCCCAACCGCTCCGACCTGGAGCGCGCGTTCGCCCCACGGGTGGCCTGGGCGATGGTCTTCCTCCTGGTGTTCGGCCTGCTCGGCGGGTGGTTCCTCGCCGGGCGGATGCTCGCCCCGCTGGACCGCATCACCGACGCCACCCGCCGGGCGGCGGAGGGTTCGCTGTCCCACCGGGTCCGGCTCGCGGGCCGGCAGGACGAGTTCCGCGAGCTCGCCGACGCGTTCGACGCGATGCTGGCCCGGTTGGAGGCGCAGGTCGCCGAGCAGCAGCGGTTCGCGGCGAACGCCTCCCACGAGCTGCGCACCCCGCTCGCGGTGACGCGGACGCTGCTCGAGGTCGGTGCCCAGGACCCGGAACGGGACACGGAGGAGCTCCTGCGCCGGCTCGAGGCCGTCAACGCGCGCGCCATCGACCTCACCGAGGCGCTGCTCCTGCTCAGTCGCGCCGACCGGGGGACGTTCGTGCGGGAGCGCGTCGACCTGTCCCTCGTCGCGGAGGAGGCGGCCGAGACGCTGCAGCCGCTCGCGGACGGGCGGGGCGTCGACGTGCGGGTCGGGGGCGACGTCGCCCTCGCGGCGGGTTCGCACGCGCTCCTGCTGCAGCTCGCCACGAACCTCGTGCACAACGCGATCGTGCACAACCTCCCGGCGCGCGGCACGGTGCGGGTGGAGACCGCCGTCCGGGGCGACGACGTCGTGCTCACCGTCGAGAACTCGGGGGAGCCGCTCGACCCGAGGCTCGTCCCCACGCTCGTCGAGCCGTTCCAGCGCGGCGGCGGGCGCACGCACGGGGAGCACGCGGGCGTCGGGCTCGGCCTGGCGATCGTGCGGAGCATCGCCGAGGCGCACCAGGGCACCCTCGCGCTCGCCGCTCTGGGGGACGGCGGCCTGCGCGCCACGGTGCGGCTCCCGGGGGAGCGGGCCGCCCCACCGGGCTGGTGGCCCCCCGCCTAGTCCGTGCTGCTGTCGGCGGTGCCGAGGACGGTGTCGGTGTAGTCGTTGCGGAAGACGCCGTCCGGGTCGACGGCGGCCCGCACGCGTGCGACGTCCGCCAGGGGGTAGTGGTCGGCCAGGTACTCGGCCGTGCGGGTGTGCATCTTGCCCCAGTGCGGCCGCCCGCCCGCTGCGGCGAAGATCTGCTCGGCCGCGCTGAAGTACCGCTGGTACGGCATCGGCGCGTACTGGTGCACCGCGACGTAGGCCGTCTCGCGGCCGTGCGCCGTCGAGAGCCAGACGTCGTCGGCGGCGGCGAAGCGCACCTCCACCGGGAACGGGACGGGCTCGCCGGAGGCGCGCAGCCAGGCGTCCAGGTCGTCGAGCACCGGGCGCAGCGCGGCGCGCGGCAGGGCGTACTCCATCTCCACGAACCGCACGCGGCGGCGGGTGACGAAGACGTCGGCCGAGGGCGCCAGGTACGTCTTCGCGCCCAGCGCCCGGGCGCTCACCGCGTTGAGCCGGGGGACGATGCCGGGTGCGGCGAACGCGAGCCGGTTCGCCACCTCGAAGACGCCGTTGGACAGCACCTCCTCGTCGAGCAGCGCGCGGGCGCGGGCGCCCGCCGTGCGGACGACGCCGCGGGCGCCGGCCCGGCCGGCCGCCCACCCCTCGACCTCGTCCGCCGTCGCGCGGTTGTTGCGCTTGGTCAGCGCCCGGCGGGTGCCGGGGAACCAGTAGAACTCCGCGTGGTCGTTGCCGTCGACGTACTCGTCGAGCCCTTCCAGCACCCGGTCCAGCGGCCAGGGCTCCTCCTGGGCCCGCAGCCAGAACGCGGGCACCACCTCGAGCGTGACCGCGGACAGCACGCCCGCGACGCCGAGGCCCAGCCGCGCCACCTCGAACAGCTCGCGCTCGGGCGAGCCCGGGGCCGCGGCGTCCGACGCGGACCGGACGACGCCGTCGGCCCCGACCACGCGGACGCCGCGCACCTGCGTCGCGAGGCCGCCCAGCCGCGCGCCGGTGCCGTGCGTGCCGGTCGAGATCGCGCCCGCGACGGACTGGCGGTCGATGTCGCCGAGGTTGCGCATCGCCAGGCCGAGCGCCGCGAGCAGGCGGTTGAGATGGTGCAGCCGGGTGCCGGCCCGGACGGTGACCAGCGACGTGCCGTCGGCCTGCGGCGTCACCGCCTCGATGCCGCTGAGGTGGTCGAGGCCCACGTGCACGCCGTCCGTCACCGCCGCGGCCGTGAAGGAGTGGCCCGCGCCCATCGCGCGCACCCGCAGCCCGTCGGCGGCGGCCCCGGCGACGACGGTGCCCAGCTCGCCCTCGTCGCGCGGCGCGACGCGGCGCGCGGGCTGCCACGAGTGCGTGCCGCCCCAGGTGCGCAGCGGGGTGTCGGGGGTGGCGGGGGCCGGTGTGCGGGCGACGGTGCTCGAGGTCACGCGGCACACTCTGCCACGGGCGGAGGCCCCGGCGGATCCCCCTCCGGGTGGATCGTCGGCGACCCGTCGGATCGCCCGCAGGATCACCCCGCACGGCCGTCGGACGACGCCCCGCGCCCGGTGTAGCGTGCGGTCATGACCCAGACGGAGCGGCTGGCCCGCGCCACCGCGCACCTGCCCGCTCCCGTGGCCGTGGTCGACCTGGACGCCTTCGACGCCAACGCCGCCGACCTGCGCCGCCGCGCCCGGGGCATCCCCGTGCGGGTGGCGAGCAAGTCCGTGCGGGTGCGCTCGCTCGTCGGCCGGGCGCTCGACGCCGGGTTCCAGGGCGTCATGGCGTTCTCCCTGGCGGAGGCGCTCTGGCTCGTGCAGGAGGGGGTGCGCGACGTCCTCGTCGGCTACCCCACCGTGGACCGGGACGCGCTCGCGCGGCTCGCCGCCGACGTCCGCGCGCGGCGCGAGGTCACGCTGATGGCGGACGACGTCGCCCAGCTCGCCCTCCTGGACGCCGCCCTGTCGTCCGTCGAGGTGCCGGCGGGGACGGGCGACCTGCCCGACGTCGCGGTCTGCCTGGACGTCGACGCGTCGCTGCGCCTCGACGCCGGCCCGCTGCACCTGCACCTGGGCACGCGGCGGTCGCCGCTGCGCACCCCGGACGACGTCGCCGCGCTCGCCCGCCGCGTCGAGGCGCTGCCCGGCGCGCGACTGCGAGGGCTCATGTTCTACGAGGCGCAGGTCGCGGGCCTGCCCGACACCAACCCGGCCGTCCGGCTGGTCAAGAGGCTGTCGGTGGCCGAGCTGTACGGCCGCCGGTCGGCCGTCGTCGAGGCCGTGCGCACCGCCGTCGGGCGCGCCGTGGAGCTGGTGAACTCGGGCGGCACGGGCTCCCTCGAGACGTCGTCGGTCGGGCCCACCGTCACGGAGGTGACCGCGGGCTCCGGGCTGTTCGTCCCCGGCCTGTTCGACGGGTACCGCTCCTTCGACCCGCGGCCCGCCGCGTTCTTCGGGCTCGACGTCGCGCGGGTGCCCGCCCCGGGCTGGGCGACGGCGTTCGGGGGCGGGTACGTGGCCTCCGGGCCGGCGGGGCGCTCGCGGCTGCCACGGGTCGCGACGCCCGGCTGGTCGCTCACCGGCACCGAGGGCGCGGGGGAGGTCATGACGCCGCTGCGCGGGCATCGCGACGCGCCGCCCCTCGCCGTCGGGGACCGCGTGTGGCTGCGGCACGCCAAGGCGGGCGAGCTCATGGAGCGGTTCGACGTCGTCCACCTGGTGCGCGGCGACGAGATCGTCGAGTCGGTCCCCACCTACCGCGGCGAGGGACGCACCTTCGGCTGAGGGACCGGCCGGTACGCTGGACCGGTGAGCCTGCACCTGTACGACACCGCGACGCGCGACGTGCGCGCCTTCGTCCCCCTGAACCCGGGCGAGGTCGGTATCTACCTGTGTGGCGCCACCGTGCAGGCCCCGCCCCACATCGGCCACCTCCGGCCCGTCATCGCGTTCGACGTGCTGCGGCGCTGGCTGGAGCGCTCGGGGCTGCGGGTCACGCTGATCCGCAACGTCACCGACATCGACGACAAGATCCTCGCCAAGGCCTCCGCGGCCGGCGTCGCCTGGTGGGCGCACGCCGCCGCGCACGAGCGGATGTTCACGCGCGCCTACGACGCGCTCGGCGTCATCCCGCCGACGTACGAGCCGCGGGCCACGGGTCACGTGCTCGACATGGCCGAGCTCATGCAGCGCCTGGTCGACCGCGGGCACGCGTACACGACCGGACCGGGCGACGTCTGGTTCGACGTGCGGTCGTGGCCCGCGTACGGCGAGCTGACGAAGCAGCGGCTCGAGGACCTCAACCCCGAGCCCGCGGGCGACGACGCCGCGGCGTCCGCCAAGCGGGACCCGCACGACTTCGCGCTGTGGAAGGCGCCCAAGCCGGGCGAGCCGGGCACGGCGTCCTGGGAGACGGCGTTCGGCCGCGGCCGGCCGGGCTGGCACCTCGAGTGCTCCGCGATGGCCCGCCGCTACCTCGGCGACACGTTCGACATCCACGGCGGCGGCCTCGACCTGCGGTTCCCGCACCACGAGAACGAGCAGGCGCAGTCCCGCGCCGCCGGGTACGGCTTCGCGCAGCGCTGGATGCACTGCGCGTGGGTCACCCAGCAGGGCGTCAAGATGAGCAAGTCGCTGGGCAACGGCCTGCTCGTGAGCGAGCTGCTCGCGCAGGCGCCCGCGCCGGTGATCCGGTACGCCCTCGCGGCGGTGCAGTACCGCTCGATGCTCGAGTGGTCGCCCGACACCCTGGACGAGGCCCGCACCACCTGGGAGCGGCTGTCCGGCTTCGTGGACCGCGCCACCGAGCGCGTCGGCGGGGTGCCCGCCGACGAGGTCGCGAAGGCCGAGCTGCCGGTCGGGTTCGTCGAGGCGATGGACGACGACCTCAACGTGCCCGCCGCGCTCGCCGTCGTGCACGAGCACCTGCGCGCCGGCAACAGCGCGCTGGCGTCGCGCGACGACGCCGCGGCGCGTGAGGAGCTCGTCGCCCTGCGCGGCATGCTCGACGTCCTGGGCCTCGACCCGCACGACCCGCAGTGGGCCTCGGGATCCGACGACTCCACGGCGCGTTCCGCCCTGGAGTCGCTCGTCGCGGCCGAGCTCGACGCGCGGGTCGCCGCGCGCGCCGCGAAGGACTGGGCCACGAGCGACGCCATCCGCGACCGCCTCGCGGCCGCCGGCGTCGTCGTGCAGGACTCCGCCGACGGTGCCCGCTGGACGCTGACCGACTGACCCGCTCGACCACCTGAGAAGAGACACCATGGCAGGCAACACCCGACGTCCCGGCGCCGTCCGCAAGGCCGGCAGCAAGAAGGGCGCGCAGGTCGGCACCGGCGGGCACAGCCGCAAGGCGCTCGAGGGCAAGGGCCCGACGCCGAAGGCCGAGGACCGCACATACCACCCGGCGCACAAGCGCAAGGTGGCGGCCGAGAAGCGGCAGGCCGTGCAGGCGCAGAAGGGCGCCAGCAAGGGCGTCGTGCGCGGCACGCGCCGCCCCACCGGCGGCGCCGAGGTGGTCGCGGGCCGCAACGCCGTGCTCGAGGCGCTGCGCACCGACGTGCCGGTCACCGCGGTGCACCTCGCCGCGCGCATCGACCACGACGACCGCACGCGGGAGATCCTCGAGCTGGCGTCGACCCGCTCCGTGCAGCTGCTCGAGGTGAGCCGCACCGAGCTGGACCACCTCACCGAGGGTTCCGTGCACCAGGGCGTCGCCGCGCAGGTGCCGCCCTACGACTACGCGGACGTCGAGGACCTGCTGGACGCCGCCGCCGAGGCCGGCCAGCCGCCGCTGATCGTCGCGCTCGACGGCATCACCGACCCCCGCAACCTGGGCGCCGTGCTCCGGTCCGCCGGGGCCTTCGGCGCGCACGGCGTCGTCGTGCCGTCGCGCCGGTCGGCCGGCGTCACCGCGTCGGCGTGGAAGGTGTCCGCGGGCGCGGCCGCCCGGGTGCCCGTGGCCAAGGTGACCAACCTGGCGCGCACCCTCACCGACCTGAAGAAGTCCGGCGCGTTCGTCGTCGGTCTGGACGCCGGCGGGGACACCACCGTGCGCGACCTCGCGTTCGCCACCGACCCGCTGGTGCTGGTCGTCGGGTCCGAGGGGCACGGGCTCTCGCGCCTGGTGCGCGAGACCTGCGACGCCGTCGCGTCCATCCCCATCTCGTCCGACGTCGAGTCGCTGAACGCCGGCGTCGCCGCGGGCATCACGCTCTACGAGGTGGCCCAGGCCCGCCGCTGACCCGAGCCCACCGCGCCGCCCGGGAGCGGGCGGTCAGGTCGACAGGTGGAAGTGGTCGTCCTCGGGGGCGGCGTCCGGTCCGGCGCCCATGTCGACGATGTCGACGTCGCCCTCGCGGTCCGGCTCGCCCGGCGGCAGGCCGAGGATCGCCTTCTCGTCCCGGCGGTGGCGCAGCACGTGCTCCACGTAGGACGCCGTGGCCTCGGGCATCGGGACGTCGCGCCCCGCCTGCTCGGAGATGAACCAGCGGTGGTCGAGGATCTCGTGGAACAGCTGGGCCGGCTCGAGCTTGCGGCGCAGCTCGCGGGGGACGGCGCGGATGGTCGGCTGGAAGATGTTCTGCGACCAGTCGTGCGCGACCATCTGCGGGTCGTCCTCCTGGCGGTCCGTGGCCGCCACGTACGAGTCGAGGTCGTTGAGGAGCCGGCGGGCCTGGTTGTCCTGGACGTCCAGGCCGGTGAGGCGGAACAGGCGGCGCGAGTGGTGCCCGGCGTCGACCACCTGGGGCTGGATGCGCACGGTGGTGCCGTCGATGTCCGTGGTGATCGACAGCTCGCCGACGTCGAAGCCCAGGTCGTTGAGCCGGTCGATGCGCGCCGCGACCCGCCAGCGCTCGTCGGACCTGAACGACTCGACGCCCGTGAGCGCCTCCCACAGCTCCGTGTACCGGGACACGAGGGCGTCGCCGATCGCGATGGCGTCGACCTCCTCGTCGAGCAGCTCGCCCGCCTCGAGGTCGAACAGCTCGCCGATGATGTTGGTGCGGGCGAGGTCCACGTCGTAGGAGCGCTGACCGGGGGTGAGCTCGCGGTGCAGGTCGCCGGTCTCGGCGTCGACGAGGTAGGCGGCGAACTGGTGCGCGTCGCGCCGGAACAGGGTGTTCGACAGCGACACGTCGCCCCAGTAGAAGCCGACGAGGTGGACCCGCACCAGCAGGACGGCCAGCGCGTCGATGAGGCGGGCCGCGGTGTCGGGGCGCAGGGCCTGGCTGAACACGGCCCGGTAGGGGAGCGAGAACGCGAGGTGCTCCGTGACGAGCGCGGCCTCGAGCGGCTCGCCGTCGTCGTCCCGGCGGCCCGTCACGACGCCCACCGGGCGCACGGCGGGGATCTCGAGCTTGCGCAGCTGGCGCAGCAGGTCGTACTCGCGGAACGCGACCGCCTCGCTGATCTCCTTGATCGCGAGCACGCGCCCGTCGAGGCGGACGAACCGCACGACGTGACGCGAGATGCCGCGGGGGAGGGCGGCGAGCACGTCCGCGGGCCAGTCGGCCAGGGGGGCGCGCCACGGCAGGTCGAGCAGCGCGGAGTCCGGCGTCGCCGAGGTGATCTGCAGCTGTTCCACGTCGCTCCAGGTGTCGTACGGGAGGCCAGATGTCGTGCGGGAGGGCGGATGGCCCGGCTCGTCAGGGTACGCGACGAGGGGCGGGCCCGGCAGCAGCCGGACCCGCCCCTCGGGCGGTGCGGTGAGTCGTTGCCGACCCAGCGGCGACTCAGTTGAGGCGGTTGCCCGTCGCGGCCGAGAAGAGGTGCGACTGCCCCGGCTTGATCGTCACGTGGATCGTGTCGCCCTTCATGGGGACGTTGCGCGGGTCGATGCGCACGATCACCTGGTTGTCGCCGGCGCCCGAGCGGACCTCGGCCTCCTCGGCGGCGGGGCCGACGAGCGTGCCGTAGACGAAGGCGTCCGAGCCGAGCTCCTCGACGAGGTTGACGGCCACGGGCATCGCGTTCTCGGTGCCGTCCGAGACCACCTCGAGCGCCTCGGGGCGGAAGCCGATGGTGATCTTGCCGCCGTCGGCGTCGGTGAGCTGCTCCACGGTCGACCGCTCCAGCGGCACGCGGGCGGCGCCCACGTGGGCCACGCCCCCGTCGACCTTGAAGGTGGCGATGTTCATCGCCGGCGAGCCGATGAAGCCCGCGACGAAGACGTTGGCCGGGGTGTCGTACATCTCGCGCGGCGTGCCGACCTGCTGCAGCAGCCCGCCCTTGAGCACCGCGATGCGGTCGCCCATGGTGAGCGCCTCGGTCTGGTCGTGCGTCACGTAGACGGTCGTGACGCCGAGGCGGCGCTGCAGCGACGCGATCTGCGTGCGGGTCTGGACGCGGAGCTTGGCGTCGAGGTTCGACAGCGGCTCGTCCATGAGGAACACCTGCGGCTGGCGCACGATCGCGCGGCCCATGGCGACGCGCTGACGCTGACCACCGGAGAGCGCCTTCGGCTTGCGGTCGAGGTACTCGGTGAGGTCGAGGATCTTGGCGGCCTCCTCGACGCGCTGGCGGATCTCGGCCTTGGGGGTGCCGGCGATCTTCAGCGCGAAGCCCATGTTGTCGGCCACCGACATGTGCGGGTACAGCGCGTAGTTCTGGAACACCATCGCGATGTCGCGGTCCTTCGGCTGGACGTCCGTGACGTCGCGGTCGCCGATGAGGATGCTGCCGCCGTTGACGTCCTCCAGGCCGGCGAGCATGCGCAGCGAGGTGGACTTGCCGCAGCCCGAAGGGCCGACCAGGACGAGGAACTCGCCGTCCTCGACGTGCAGGTTGAGCTGGTCGACGGCCGGGCGCTCCGTGCCCGGGTAGATGCGCGTCGCGTGGTCGAAGGTGACCGTTGCCATGGTTGCAATCCCTCCACCGGCAGGTACGTGCCGGACGATCCGTTGTGGGTGGGTGCCGTTGCTTTCACGCTGGCGTGTCGGCGGTGACACATTCTGTTGTCGTGCGCTCCGGACCTCGGCCGGACCGGCCTCGGATCGGTGCGCCGGGATGATCGTACATGCCCCGGGCGTGAGTTCTGACACAGCCCAGGTCAGGGCCTCGCGAGGGTTCGGAAAGGGCTGTCCGTCAGGCCTCGAGCGCGTCCGCGAGACGCTCCAGGAGGGCCGCGAGCGCGTCCGCGTCCGCCACGCGCTCGCTCGCCCGCGTCGCCCCCGGGCCGACCTTCACGCCCAGGTCGCCCGGCCCGAGCACCTCGAACGCGGCCTCGTCGGTGGTGTCGTCGCCGGCGTAGAGGACGAGCCCCCGGAGGCGTTCGTCGCCCTCCTCCAGCTCCTGGCGCAGACGTTCGACGGCGATCCCCTTGGACGTGGGGACGACGGCGATCTCGACGACGTCCTTGCCGTGCATCGCGTGCAGGCCGAGGCGTGCCGCCACCGCGTCGGCGTCGGCGGCTGCGGCGCGCGCGTCGTCGGCGTCGCAGAGCCGGGTGTGCAGGACGGCGGCGCTGGGCTTGTCCTGCACCCACGCGCCGCGCCGGCCGTCGACCGCGTCCTGCAGCCCCTCGCGCAGCCGTTCCAGGCTGTCCGCCTGCGCGTCGGTGAGGCGCAGCGGCACGGCGTCGACGCCGTGCGCGGCGACCCGGCCGGTCTCCGCGCCGTGGCTCCCCACCAGGTACGTGCCGGCGGGGACGCCCGACCGGGCGGCGAGGTCCGTGAGGTTGCGGCCCGAGACGAGGGCGAGCCGCAGCTCGTCGCCCCCGGTCGGCACCGGCCGCGCCGCGAGCGCGGCGAGCCGGTCCACGGCCGAGCGCGCGGCCGGCGTCATCGTCGAGGCGGAGGGATCGTCGACCAGCGGCGCGAGCGTCCCGTCGAAGTCGAGCGCGACGAGCCGCGCGACCCGCGGCGTCGACCCCGGCCGGCGGGCGAACGCCAGCACCGCGGCCTCGGCCGCCTCGGTCCCGCCCGGCACGGGCCCGGTCATCTGTCGCCCGTTCACCCGCGGCTCGACCGGGCCGGCATGGCGGTGAGCACGCCGAGGAACGTCTCGGACCACTTCGCGACGTCGTCCGCCATCACCTTGCGGCGCAACCGGCGCATCCGGCGCCGCTGCTCGCGCGGGGGCATGTGCGCCGCCGCGACGATGGTGTCCTTCATCCCGTCGATGTCGTGCGGGTTGACCAGCAGCGGCCCGGGGGCGAGCTCGTCGGCGGCGCCGGTGAACTCGCTCAGCACCAGCACCCCCTGCTCGTCCGAGCGCGCCGCGATGTACTCCTTGGCCACGAGGTTCATGCCGTCGCGCAGGGACGTGACGAGCATGACGTCGGCCGCCAGGTACAGGGCGGCCATCTCGTCGGGCGGGTAGGAGTGGTGGAGGTAGTGGATCGCCGAGTGCCCGAGCTCGCCGAACTCGCCGTTGATGCGGCCCACGAGCCCCTCGACGTGCTCGCGCAGGTCCTGGTAGGCCCCGACGTTCTCGCGGCTCGGGCTCGCGACCTGCACCAGCGTGCAGTGCTCGACGTCGAGCCGGCCGTCCTGCAGCAGCTCGCCGTACGCCTTGATGCGGTGCCGGATGCCCTTGGTGTAGTCGAGGCGGTCGACGCCCAGCATCATCACCTTCGGGTCGCCCAGGTCGGCCCGGATCTCCTTCGCGCGGGCCTGCACCTCCGGCTCGCGGGCCAGGGCGTCGAAGTGGTGGGAGTCGATCGAGATGGGGAACGCCGCGGCGCGCACGTGCCGGGCGGGGCGGCCGTCCTCCTCCGCGACCGTGATGATCGGCCCGCGGGTGGTGTGCTTCGTGAGCCGGCGCACGGAGCGCACGAAGTTCGACGCGTCGCCCCCGCGCTGGAAGCCGATGAGGTCCGCGCCCAGCAGGCCCTCGACGATCTGCGTGCGCCACGGCAGCTGCTGGAACAGCTCCACCGCCGGGAAGGGGATGTGGTCGAAGAACCCGATCCGCAGGTCGGGCCGCAGCTCGCGGAGCATCTTCGGCACCAGCTGGAGCTGGTAGTCGTGCACCCAGACGACGGCGCCCTGGGCCGCCTGCGCGGCCGCGGCCTCGGCGAAGCGGCGGTTGACGCGGCGGTAGGCGTCCCACCACTGCCGGTGGTAGGTCGGGGGCGAGATGACGTCGTGGTACAGCGGCCAGAGGGTGTCGTTGGAGAACCCCTCGTAGTACCGCTCGATGTCGCCCTGGCTGAGGGAGACCGGCACGAGGAGCATGCCGTCGGCCTCGAAGGGCTCGTGCTCGAGGTCGGGGGCGCCGGACCAGCCGACCCAGGCGCCGTCCGCCTCGCGCATCACCGGCTCGAGGGCGGTGACGAGGCCGCCGGGGGAGCGGTGCCAGTCCACCCCGCCGTCGGCGTCGACCGTGAAGTCGACGGGGAGCCGGTTGGCGACGACGACGAGGTCGTACCCGTCGCCCTTCCGACGATGGCTGCTTGACGAACCTTTGCCTGCCAAGGGACCTCTCTCCACGGGTTCTGCCAGGAATCTCTCAAGACTCCGGAGGGCTTCGAAAGAACAGCGTCCTCCCCGGACAGGGTACCGACGCGGCCTCGGGCTCGCCCCGGCGCGGCGCGACGTCACCCGTTCGCGCACTCCCGTCGAGGGGCGCGCGGGCGCGCCACGACCTGCGCGCGACCCGTTCGAGACCCGACGGTGACCTGCCGCGGACCCGCGCGGCACGGCGCGCCTCGGAAGGTCCGGACGGATACGGTGTGCCCCATGGGTGAGGTCGACGCGATGCAGGTCCCGGGGCGGAACCCGGTGCCCGGTCCGCCGTCGGCCGCCCGCGACGGCGGCGCGAGGGGCCCGGGGCCGGCGCCGGACGGCGGGGAGGACGGCACGTCGTCGGACCGCGCGCCGCGCGTCTCCCGGACCCGTGACGGTGGCCTGGCCGAGGGTTCGGAGGTCGGCGGGTACACCGTGGTGCGACCGCTCGGGAGCGGCGCGATGGGCGCCGTCTACGAGGCGGTCGACGGCGGCGGCGGTCGCGTGGCGCTCAAGGTGCTGCACGCGCACGTCGACGCCGACCCCGCCGGGCGCGAGCGGCTGCGGCGCGAGGCCGCGGCCCTGCAGCGGCTGCGGCACCCTGCCGTCGCGCAGGTGCTCGACGCCGAGCTGGAGGGCCCCTACGCGTTCGTCGTGACCGAGCTGGTGGACGGCGTCACCCTCGAGGAGGAGGTGGACGAGCGCGGCCCGCTCGACGCCGCCGACGTGTTCTCCCTCGCGGACCAGCTCGCCGCCGCCCTCGAGGCCGTGCACGACGCCGGCGTGGTGCACCGCGACCTCAAGCCCTCGAACGTGATGATCACCGCGCAGGGGCCCGTGCTGATCGACTTCGGCATCGCGCAGGGCCCGGGCGACACCCGGACCACGTCCGCGGGGTTCGTCATGGGCACCCCCGGCTACATCGCACCCGAGCTGCTCGACGGCGGCGCGCCCGTCGCGGAGACCGACTGGTGGAGCTGGGCCGCCCTGCTCTCCTTCGCCGCCACCGGCCGCTCGCCGTTCGGCGTCCGGCCCACCGAGCTGGTGCTGCGGCGCTCGCGGGAGGGCCGGCCCGACCTGCACGGGCTGCCGGCCCGCACCGCGCGGGCGCTCGCGGGGGCGCTCCAGGCCGACCCGGCGCTCCGCTGGGGCCCCACCGAGGTGGCGCGTGCCCTGCGCCGGGACCTCGACGACGCCCTGGGCGGTGCGCCCGACCCCTGGGCCGCGCCGGACGCCACGCAGCGCATCGCGCAGTCCGTGGAGACCCAGCGGGTGGGGCTGCCGACGCAGGTCGTCGCGGCGGCCGCGGCCCCGGCGTCGTACCCCCCGACCGGCGCCGTCCCGATCGCACCCGGCACCGGGCCGGGGTCGCCCCCGCCCCCGCCGCCGGTCGCGCCGGACCGCCCCACCACGTCGGCCACCGTCGTGCCGGCGCCCACCACGCCGGCCGACGCCGAGGACCCCACGCAGACGATGACCGCGCTGGAGCGCGACCGGCTGCAGGCGCAGGACGGCGGCACCCGCGCCATCCCGGTCGGCGACGTCCGCTACAAGGGCTACGACCAGCTGGTCGAGGAGCTGCCGCCCGAGCCCCCCGGCCCGTACGAGCGACCCGTGCACCGGCGGCGCACGGGGACCGCCGTCGCCGTCGCGCTGCCGCTGGTGGCGCTCGCGGCCACCCGCCCGCTCATCGGTTTCGGCGCCCTCGTCGCGCTCGTCCTCGTGTGCCGCGCCGTCGCGACGTCCGGCGACCGGCTGCACACGCGGCGCGAGCACAAGGGAGTGCGCCGCTCCGACGGGTTCGTGGGCACGCTGCTGTTCCCGTGGCACGCGCTCCTGGGCGTCCTCGGGTCGATCCCCGCGGTGCTGGTCGGCGCGTGCGCCGGCCTGCTGACGCTGCTGGCGGGCTGGTGGCTGTTCGGCGCGGGGCACCTCATCGTGCTGCCCCGCGGGGACCTGGAGGCACGGTCCCAGGGCGGGATGAACGAGGACATCGTGTTCAACGGTGTCCTGGCGGGGGTGATGGTCGTCGCGCTCCTGGCCACGTGGTTCGGGCCGGCCGGCGGCACGGCACGAGAGGGCGGCCGCATCATCCTCGGCAAGATCGCCCCGGGGCGCGTCGGCGCCGCCGTCCTCGTGGGCGTCTGCCTGGTGCTGACGGTGATCCTCGTCGCACCCGTGCTCACCGACCCGACGATCGAGTGGTGGCCCATCAGCGGGCCGCCCGAGATCCTCTGACGACTCGCGCTCGTCGTCGCACGGCCCGGCAGGACATTCCCGGCGAACGTCCAGGTGCCGCGGGTAGGCTTCGCCCCGTCCGGCGCTGCCGCGCCGCCCCGCTCTCCCGAGATCCTCGAGGACACGATGTCGACGAAGAACCCGAACATGACGAAGGCGCAGCGCCGCGACGCGGCGCGCGCCGAGGCGCTCGCCCTGCGCGAGAAGGAGCAGCAGCGCGACCGTCGCAACCGGATCATCACCCTGTCCGTGCTCGGCGTCGCGCTCGTCGCCCTCGGCGTCGTGGTCTGGATGATCCTTCAGCAGGGTGCCAAGAACAACGTCGACGACGTCCCCCTGGCCGAGGTGACCATGCCCTCGACGGCGCAGGAGAACGGCGGCATCCCCGTCGGCGCCGACAACGCGGCCGGCACGACCAACGACGACGCCCCCGTCGTCGACGTCTACCTCGACTACATGTGCCCCGTGTGCGGCCAGTTCGAGCAGACCAACGCCGCCGACATCGACGAGATGGTCGCGGCCGGCGACGCGACCGTCGTCTACCACCCCGTGTCGATCCTCGACCGGCTGTCCGCCGGCACGGACTACTCGACGCGCGCCGCGTCCGCCGCGGCGTACGTCGCCGACAAGGCCCCCGACGCGTTCCCGGCGTTCCACGCGGCGCTGTTCACCAACCAGCCGGCGGAGAACACCGAGGGCCTCTCGGACGAGCAGCTCGGGTCGTACGCCGAGGAGGCGGGGGCTCCCGCCGACGTCGCGACCGCCATCGAGGACGGCACCGCCCGCCAGACCTTCGGCCAGTACGTCCACTCGGCCACGCAGGACGCGACCTCGGACGAGGCGCTGCAGAACCCGCAGTCGAAGTCGTTCGGCACGCCGACCGTCCTCGTCGGCGGCGAGCGCTTCGACAACTGGGGCACGCAGGGCGCCATCGGCGAGGCCGTCACCGCGGCCGCCGGCAGCTGACCGACGCGCGGCACGGCCTGCCCGCCCCGGTAGGCTGTGCCGCGCTCCCGCCGCCTTAGCTCAGCTGGTAGAGCTCCCGTCTTGTAAACGGAAGGTCGTCGGTTCGAATCCGACAGGCGGCTCCCCGCACGACGACGGGGCGGACCGTGGCCAGGCCACCGTCCGCCCCGTCGCCGTACCGGCGGGTTATCGCGCGTCGTCCGCCGGGGGCCAGGCGGCGGGCTCGCCCCACTTCGGCGCGCGGCCGTCACCGCTGGACGTGTGCTTGATCCGCCGCTGCACCCAGGGCACGACGTGCGTGCGCGCCCACTGCGCGTTGGCGCGGGCGCGCTCGACGAACGCCTGCGGCGGCAGCGGGTCGAGCGCGACGGCGTAGTCGGCGTCGTCGGGCTCCTGGCCGAGGCCGACGAGCGCGGCGTCGGCGACTCGGCGGTGCCCCTCGGGCGTGAGGTGGATGCGGTCGTCGGCCCACATGCGCAGGTCGAACAGCGGGTCGAGACCCCACAGGTCCAGCACGTGCGCGCCGTGCTTGCGCGCGATGGTCCAGATGTTCGCGTTGTACTGGCCCACGCGGCCGCGGGTCCAGCTCAGCCCCGCGCCCGCCTTGAAGCCCGTGCCCAGCAGCACGTCGGCCCCCGTCGCGCGGATCGTCGCCACGCCCTGCTCCAGCCGCGCGGAGAGCACGTCGATGTCGGCCTGCGGGCGCAGGATGTCGTTGCCGCCGCCGACGAACGACACCAGGTCGGGCTGCATCTCCAGCGCGACGTCGACCTGCTCGTCGAGGATGTGACGCAGCAGCCGGCCGCGGATCGCGAGGTTCGCGTACTCCAGGCCGGGCGCGCCCACGGCGGTGCGGCGGGTCGACAGCGCGTCGGCGAGCCGGTCGGCCCACCCGCGCTGCTTCGCCGGCGACTCGGTGCCGGCCGGTGCCGGGGTGCCGTCGGCGAACGGGTACGGGTCCCACAGGCCCTCGCTGAACGAGTCGCCGATCGCGACGTAGCGCGTCCACGGGGGAGCGGGGGCGGGGGTCGTGCCGTCAGGGGTCGGGGTGGAGTCCTGCGTGGTCACGTCCGCCATTGTGCTCCTCGTGCGGCGGTGCGCGCTCGGGGCGACGACGTCGGGCCGTGTCCCCGCGGTGCGGCCGGCCGTCAGGCGAGGCGCCAGTCCACCGGCGTCCCGCCCTGCGCCTCCAGCAGCGCGTTGACGCGCGAGAACGGGCGGGAGCCGAAGAACCCGCGGTACGCGGACAGCGGGCTGGGGTGCGCGCTCTCGACGGTCGGGACGTCGCCCAGCCACGGCTTGAGCGACGCGGCGTCGCGGCCCCACAGGATCGCGACGAGCGGGCCGCCGCGCGCCACGAGCGCCTTGATCGCGGCCTCGGTCACCTGCTCCCACCCCTTGCCGCGGTGCGACGCCGGGGTGCCCGGCCGCACGGTGAGCACGCGGTTGAGCAGCATGACGCCCTGGTCGGCCCAGGGGCGCAGGTCGCCGTTCGACGGCGTCGGCACACCGACGTCCTCCGCGAGCTCGGTGTAGATGTTCACGAGCGACCTGGGGACCGGCCGCACCTGCGGCTGCACGGAGAACGACAGTCCCATGGGGTGACCGGGCGTGGGGTACGGGTCCTGCCCGACGACGAGCACGCGCACGTCCGCGAGCGGCCGGGAGAACGCCGCGAAGATGTGCGGGCCGTCGGGCAGGTACGTGCGGCCGGCGGCGACCTCCGCGCGCAGGAAGTCGCCCATCGCGTGGATCTGCGGCTCGACGCCGGCCAGCGCGGCGGCCCAGTCCGGCGCCATCACCTGGTCGAGGGGCGGCCGCTCCTGCGTCGTCGTGCCGGTGCCGGTCGTCGTCGAGGTGTCCACGCCGCGACGCTAGCGCACCCCACCCCACGAGTTGTCAGGGCGAGCGCGGGGTATCCCGCGCGCACGCCCTGTCGACTCCTGGACGCCGACAGGGCGCGGGATCGCGGCGCGCGGGGCGACGTCGTCGGGTCGGGCGCACGGACGCGCCATACTGGTGCGCCATGAGCGAGATCCTGGTCCAGGAGGTCCAGCCGGACCCGGAGGCGTCGGGCACGACGGCGACCGAGTCGTCGACGGTGCCGACGTCGGCCGAGGGCGAACTCTCCGACCGCGACCGCGAGATCCTCGCCTTCGAGCGGCAGTGGTGGAAGTACGCCGGGGCGAAGGAGCAGGCGGTGCGCGAGCTGTTCGGCCTGTCCGCGACGCGCTACTACCAGGTGCTGAACGCCCTCATCGACTCGCCGGCGGCGCTCGCGCACGACCCGATGCTCGTCAAGCGGCTGCGGCGGATGCGCTCCACGCGCCAGCGCGCCCGGTCGGCGCGGCGCCTCTCCGACGGCCAGGGCTGACGGACGGGGCTGACGGACGGGGCTGACGGACAGGGCCGAGGGTCGGACCGACGGCCCGGCCGTGACCTGGGCGGACCGGCAGGCCAAGGCCTCGCTGAGAGCGGCCTGGACGGGCGGACACCTGGAACGGCTACCCTGTCCGCCGTGAGCAAGAGCCATTACCCCTACCCGCCCGACGAGTTCGACGTCCGCGGGCCCGAGGGCACGCCGGTCGGTGTGCATCGTGAGCCGCGCAGCGGGTGGAGCTCGGTGTGGCCGTTCCTGCTGATCGTCGTCGTGTGCGGCGGCCTCGCGGTCGGCATCGTGTCCTTCCTGTCCGACGACGGCGAGCCGGCCACGCCCCCCGCGGCCGAGCAGTCCGCGGGCGCCGAGCCCGAGGCCTCCGCGTCCGCCGACGCCGAGGGCGAGGAGCCGCCGGCCGACGGCGAGGCGAGCGAGGACCCGGCCGACGAGGAGCCCGGCGACGACGCCTCCGACGCGGCGACCGAGCTGCCCGGTGACCCGTCGGCCGCGAACCTCGAGGCGTCGGTCGTCGTCTACAACGACGGTGCGGGCCAGGGGCAGGCCGCGGCCGGCCAGGGCGTCCTCACGAGCGACGGCGGGTTCGTCGACGTCGCTGCCACGGACGCGCCGGACACGCTGAAGGGTGCCTACGAGGACACCACCGTCCTGTACGGCGCGGACCGCGCGGACACCGCCAGCGCCGTCGCGGAGGCGCTCGGCGTCGACCCGGCGAACGTGCAGGAGTCCGACGACGTCACGGCCAGCGAGCAGGCCGTCTGGGTGGTCCTCAGGTCGCCCGTCGGCTGACCGACGCCGCACCTCCGGAGCGCCGGCATCTCGGATGCCGACATTCCGGACATCGGTGCTTCCCTTGCCGCGATCGCCGCTACTAGGCTCCCGTTCACCGTGGGGTGCCTGCCCCGCGGCCGAGGAGCACGAGGAGAGGTACATGGCCCAGGGCACCGTCAAGTGGTTCAACGCGGAGAAGGGGTACGGGTTCATCACCCCGACCGCGGGCGGGCAGGACCTGTTCGTCCACTACAGCGCCATCCAGACCGACGGGTACCGCACCCTGGACGAGGGCCAGGGCGTCGAGTTCGAGGTCGGCCAGGGTCAGAAGGGCCCGCAGGCCGAGCAGGTCCGCCCGCTCTGACCGCGCCGTCGACCGCGCTGTCGACCGCGAGAGGCCGGCACCCCAGGACGCAGCGACGCGTCGGGGTGCCGGCCTTCGTCGTCCCCGGGCGTTGCACGCCCTCGGCGAACGTCTTGCACTCGCCACCCGAGAGTGCCAATAATGGCTTAGCACTCTCGGCCTGTGAGTGACAGCCGTCCCCCGGGGCGGCGTTCTCCTGGGCCGCGGGTGAAGCATTCGGGTCGTTCGGTGAGACCCTCCGCGCGTGCGTGACCTGAACGCCGCGGGGTGGGTCGTCCGTCGCGGGCGCCGGCCGGCCATCTCAGCCACCAGCGGAGGATCAGTCCCCATGGCCAAGATCATCGCGTTCGACGAGGAAGCTCGTCGGAGCATGGAGCGCGGGCTCAACCAGCTCGCCGACACCGTGAAGGTCACGCTCGGCCCCAAGGGTCGCAACGTCGTCCTGGACAAGAAGTGGGGCGCCCCCACGATCACCAACGACGGTGTCTCCATCGCCAAGGAGATCGAGCTCGACGACCCGTACGAGAAGATCGGCGCGGAGCTCGTCAAGGAGGTCGCCAAGAAGACGGACGACGTCGCGGGTGACGGCACCACCACCGCCACCGTGCTCGCCCAGGCGCTCGTGCGCGAGGGCCTGCGCGTCGTCGCCGCCGGCGCCAACCCGATCGCCGTCAAGCGCGGCATCGAGAAGGCCGTCGAGGCCGTCACCGAGCAGCTGCTCAACGCCGCGGTCGAGATCGAGACCAAGGACCAGATCGCCGCCACGGCCGCCATCTCGGCCGGCGACGCCTCCATCGGCGAGCTCATCGCCGAGGCCCTCGACAAGGTGGGCAAGGAGGGCGTGATCACGGTCGAGGAGTCGAACACGTTCGGCCTCGAGCTCGAGCTCACCGAGGGCATGCGCTTCGACAAGGGCTTCCTCGCCCGCTACTTCGAGACGGACCCGGAGCGCCAGGAGGCCGTCCTCGAGGACCCGTACGTCCTGATCGTCGAGTCGAAGATCTCGAACGTCAAGGACATGCTGCCGGTGCTCGACCAGGTCATGAAGGCCGGTCGCTCGCTGCTCATCATCGCCGAGGACGTCGAGGGCGAGGCCCTGGCCACCCTCGTGCTGAACAAGATCCGTGGCACCTTCAAGTCCGTCGCCGTCAAGGCCCCGGGCTTCGGCGACCGCCGCAAGGCCATGCTGCAGGACATCGCGATCCTCACCGGCGGCCAGGTCATCACCGAGACGGTGGGCCTCAAGCTGGAGAACGCGACCCTCGACCTGCTGGGCCAGGCGCGCAAGGTCGTCGTGACCAAGGACGAGACCACGATCGTCGAGGGTGCGGGCGACGCCGAGCTCATCTCGGGCCGCGTCAACCAGATCCGTTCCGAGATCGAGAAGTCGGACTCGGACTACGACCGCGAGAAGCTCCAGGAGCGCCTCGCCAAGCTGGCCGGCGGCGTGGCCGTCATCAAGGCCGGTGCGGCCACCGAGGTGGAGCTCAAGGAGCGCAAGCACCGCATCGAGGACGCCGTTCGCAACGCCAAGGCCGCGGTCGAGGAGGGCATCGTCGCCGGTGGTGGCGTCGCGCTGATCCAGGCCGGTGCCGCCGCGTTCCCGAAGCTGGAGCTCGAGGGCGACGAGGCGACCGGTGCGCAGATCGTGCGTGCCGCGATCGACGCCCCGCTCAAGCAGATCGCCGTCAACGCCGGCCTCGAGGGCGGCGTCGTGGCCGAGAAGGTCCGCAACCTCACCTCGGGTCACGGCCTCAACGCCGCGACCGGCGTGTACGAGGACCTGCTCGCCGCGGGCGTCAACGACCCGGTCAAGGTCACGCGCTCCGCGCTGCAGAACGCCGCGTCGATCGCCGCGCTGTTCCTCACCACCGAGGCCGTCGTGGCCGACAAGCCGGAGCCGGCCTCGGCCGCGCCCGCCGGTGACGGTGGCATGGGCGGCATGGACTTCTGATCCGGAGTCCTGCCAGAGCCTGACGGTTCGACGACGGGCCCTCACCCTCCGGGGTGGGGGCCCGTCGTGCGTGCGGGCGCCTGGCGCGAAGGTTGACAGCGCCGCGGCGCCACCTTGAGGATCCACGCATGATCGTCGCCCTGCACTCGGTCCTCAAGCCCGGCGCCGTCGACGGGTACCGAGTCGAGCACGCCGCCGTCCCCGACGACCTCGACGCCGCCTTCTCCCGGGTGGGCATCCGCGGGTGGACGATCTGGCGTTCCGGCGAGCGGCTCTTCCACGTCGTCGACTGCGACGACTTCGACGCCGCGATCGCCGCGCTCGACGGCGACCCGGCCAACGTGGCGTGGCAGGCGACGATCGGCCGCTGGGTCGAGGTGTTCCGCGACGCCGACGGCGCGGAGGGGTTCGCGCCCCTGGAGCAGGTGTGGTCGCTCGCGGCCCAGCGTGCGGGGAGCGCGCCCTGACGCCCGCACGCGGCTGAGGGCGTCCCGCGCGGCGCGGGACGCCCTCGACCGCCCGGGTCAGCGGGCCGCGAAGAGCCGCGTGGCCTGGGCCTCCGCGTCCGCGTAGGTGCGCGACGCCGACGACAGGGCCGCCGTCACGGCGTCGAGCGCCGCCTCGACCTGGGTCTGCGTGGCCTGCCACTGGCCCATGACGCCCGCGAACTGGGTCGCGGCACCGCCGTGCCAGCCGGACTGCAGGTCCTGCAGGTGCCGCATCATCGCCCCCACCTCGGCGCGGATCGCCGCCACGGAACCGTTCACCGCCGCGCTCGCCTGCGCGACCCGTTCGCTGTCGACCTCGTACCGCACGTGTCCTCCTTCGTCGCCGTTGCCCCCTGCGGGGTTGCCGACGACGACGTTACGGAGCGCGCACCACCCGCGGACGCCGTCGTCCACAGGCTGTGGAGAACCGAGCCCTGCCGGGGTCAGGAGGCCGGCTTCTCCTCGAGCAGGCGGCGCTCCTTGAGCAGCCGGTGCAGCTCGCCGTCGAGGTTCTGCCGCGCCGCCTCCTCCCATGCCGCGCCCATCGGGCTGAAGTACAGCGACGGGCGCTGCAGCAGCTTGGTCAGGACGCGCACGCGGGCGTCGAGATAGTCGGTCAGCGGGATGTGCGAGTACTCCGCCCGCACGTTGGCCATGTAGTCCTTGTAGCGCTGCGGCTCGGCCGCGAGCATGGCGAGGTCGGCGTCGTTGAGCACCGCGGAGTCGACGTCGTCGGGCAGCGGCTTGTGGCGGTCGATCGAGTCGACCAGCCGCGCCGTGCGCTCCACCGCCGTCTCCGGCAGGCCGAGCTCCGTGAGCTGCGTGCGCGCGAGGTTCGCGCTCACCGTGGTCTGCTCGCCGCCCTGGTTCGCCTGGGCGACCTTGCGCGTCGCGTCGAACACCGCGCCGTGGTACCAGGCGGCGAGGCGCACCAGGTCGGGCTCGTGCGTCTCCTGGGACAGCTCGTCCACGCGGTGCAGGACGTCGGCCAGGTGGCGCAGGTTGTGGAAGTGGCGCTCCGGGGCGGACCACCGGTCGATGAGGTCCTCCCCGACGGAACGGATCTCCGCGTCGTCGGCGGTCGCGCCCGCACCGTGACAGGTGCGGACGAACGCGGAGAGGAACCACTGGGGCGCGTCGGCGCTCATGACGCCCATCGCAATCAGACCTTCGGTCGTCGGACTCGGACTGTCCTCCTCCTCGTCAGACTACGACCGCGGGGCGACATCGCACCGCGGTGAGGGTGCTGGCCACGCCTTCTGGTCAGCCTTCCGGTCAGGCGGAGGAGGACGACGCGCCATCGTAGCCGTCCGCCGACGGGAGAAGAACCCGCACGGTCATCCCGCCGCCGGGCGTCTCGCTCACCGACACGTGGCCCTGGTGCGCGCCGACGATCGCCGCGACGATCGCCATCCCCAGGCCGGAGCCGCCGGACTCCCGGTTCCGCGACGAGTCCGCACGGTAGAACCGCTCGAACACACGCGTCGACTGCTCCGGCGTGATGCCGGGGCCGTGGTCGCGCACCTCGACGACGGCACCGCCGTCGGGCGCCCGGCCCGCCGCCAGCTCGGCCGGCGAGCCGGCCGGTGTGTGCCTCGCCACGTTCCCCACGAGGTTGGTCAGCACCTGGCGCAGACGGTCGGCGTCGCCCGTCACGACGAGGCCGGACGGCGCGGGGGAGCCCGGCGCGAGCCCGGTCACCGTGACCTCGCGCGTCGGGTCCAGGGCGTGCAGGTCCTGGGCCGCGTCGCGGGCCATCGCGGCGAGGTCCACCGGGTCCTTGCGCATCGGCCGGCCCTCGTCCAGGCGGGCGAGCACCAGCAGGTCGTTGACCAGCGTGCTCATGCGGCGCGCCGAGTCCTCGATGCGCCCCATGGTGTCGTCCACCTTGTCCGGGGTGTCCAGCGCGCCCAGCCGGTACAGCTCGCCGTAGCCCTTCACGGTGGCCAGCGGCGTGCGCAGCTCGTGGCTCGCGTCGGAGACGAACCGGCGCATGCGGCGCTCCGACTCCTCCTGCGCGGAGAACGCCTGCTCGATCTGGGCCAGCATCGTGTTCAGGGACGCGGACAGCGAGCCCACCTCGGTCGACGTCGGGCGCTCGGGCACGCGCTGCGACAGGTCGCCCGCGGCGATCTCCGCCGCCGTCGTCTCGATCTGGCGCAGCGGCCGCAGCGACCGGTGCACCAGCAGGAACGAGATCGCGCCGCCGAGGATGACGATGCCGAGCGCCGAGAACAGCAGCGAGCGCGTGAGGTAGGCGACCGTGTGCTGGACCTCCGCCAGGGGCAGGCCGACGTAGACGGCGCCCTGGATGGTGCCGGACGAGCCGTACGGCAGGGCGACGACCCGCCAGTCGCCGGGCTCGGTGCCGCCGACCGAGGCGACGGTGAAGGGTTCGAGGCCGCGGTCGACGACGGCCGAGACCGGCTCGTCCGGGATGTCGGGGATGCCGTACTTGTCCTGAGTCGCGGGCCACACGGTGGGCTCCGAGGTGGCGCCGTCGGCGTCGCGCAGGATGACGACGTACTCGCTCGGCGCGCGCTGCGCCAGGTCGCCGGAGGAGTTGAGCGTCATGTTCGCCACGCCCTTGGCGGACTGCGTGAGCTGCTGGTCCGTCTGGGCCACGAGGTAGCCGGAGACGACGGTGCGGGTCACCACGGCGGCCAGGATCAGCCCGGCCGCCAGCACCAGGACGGTGATCGTGACCAGCCGGGTGCGCAGGGGGAGCCGCTCGAGCCACGTCCACGGCGCGGACCGCGGAGCGGACCGGGGTGCGGGCTCCGGGAGGGGCGGTGTCGGGCCCGACCGCGGGTCAGCGGGCAGCGCCCGGCCGTCCGCCGTCGTCCCCGGGGCCGTGACCGGGGCGCCGGGCGTGGGCGTGCTCATCGCGGCGCCTGGGGCGCCCGCAAGAGGTAGCCGACGCCGCGCTTGGTGTGGATGAGCGGCGGCAGCGTGACGTCGTCGCCGTCGGGGCCGGTGACGGAGAGGTTGTCGATCTTGCGGCGCAGGTAGGAGATGTAGGACTCGACGATGTTCGCGTCGCCGCCCCAGTCGTACTGCCACACGTGGTCGAGGATCTGCGCCTTGGACAGCACGCGGCCGGCGTTGAGCATGAGGTAGCGCAGCAGCTTGAACTCGGTGGGGGACAGGTCGATCTCGACGCCGGCGCGGCGCACCTCGTGCGAGTCCTCGTCGAGCTCGAGGTCGCCGACGCGCAGGACGGCGTCGTCCTCGGGCTCGCCCGCGTGCGTGCGGCGCAGCACCGCGCGGATGCGGGCCACGACCTCCTCCAGGCTGAACGGCTTGGTGACGTAGTCGTCCCCGCCGACGGTGAGCCCCTGCACCTTGTCCTGCGTGTCGTCGCGGGCGGTGAGGAACAGCACGGGGGTGTGCCGGCCGGTGGAGCGCATGCGGCGGGTCACGGTGAAGCCGTCCATGTCGGGCAGCATCACGTCGAGCACGACGAGGTCGGGCTCGACGTCGCGGACGAGCTGCAGCGCCCCGTTCCCGTCACCGGCGGCGTGGACCTCGAACCCGGCGAAACGCAGGGACGTGGACAGCAGCTCGCGGATGTTGGGCTCGTCGTCCACGACGACGAGACGTGCCTCGGGTGCGCTCATGACCTCAGTGTGCGACCGGGGTCTGAGCGTTGCCTGGGAAGGGGCTCGGACGGCGCTGGTGCGCCGGGCGGGCGCGCGTGTGGGTGGCCGCACCCATGATGAGCGGGTGCGGATCACGGGGGAGCAGCGCCGGCGGCGCCTGGTCGTGCGACAGCTCGCGCTCGGCGCGGACCAGCCGGGGTCGCCGGCGGCGAGGACGCCGGAGGAGGTCACGCGGAGGCTGGTCGCCCTGCACGCGACGGACGCGCCGAGCGTGCACCTCGCGGTGCTCGCGCGGGTGCCGGGGCTCGGGCTCGACGACGTGCGCGACGCGCTCTTCGAGCGGCGCAGCCTCGTCAAGGTGCTGGGCATGCGGCGCACGATGTTCGTCGTGCCGCGCGACCTGGTACCGGTGGTGCACGCGGCGGCGTCGGCCCCGGTCGCGGCGCGGCTGCGGACGCGGCTGCTCAAGGAGCTCGCGACGCTGCCCACCGACCCGGCCGTCGACGACCCCGAGGCGCTGGTCGCGGCCGCCGAGGCGCAGGTGCACGCCGCGCTCGCCGCCGGGCCGCTCGACGGCGCGGAGCTCTCGCGGGCCGCGCCGCTGCTGCGCACCGCGTTCCTGCCCACCACGGACAAGGCGTGGGACGTGCGCCGCACCATGACGTCGCCGCTGCTGTCGGTGCTCTCCGCGGAGGGCTCCGTCGTGCGGGGCGAGCCCCGCGGGGCGTGGTCGTCGCCGCGGCACGTGTGGTCGCCGATGACCGACTGGTTCCCCGACGGGATCCCCGCGATGGACGAGGAGGCGGCCCGCGTCGAGCTCGCCCGCGCGTGGCTCGAGGCGTTCGGCCCCGCCACGGTGGCGGACCTCCGGTGGTGGACCGGCTGGAACCTCGGGCAGGCGCGCCGGGCCGTCGCCGCCCTCGACGTGCGCGAGGTCGAGCTGGAGGTCGGCCCGCCCGGTGGGGACACCGTCGTCGCCGACGGGGTCGTGCTGCGCGCCACCGACCTGGACGCCGACCTGGATCCCGCCCTGGACGACGTCGTCGGCGGTCACGCCGCGCTGCTGCCCACCCTCGACCCCACCACGATGGGCTGGACCGCCCGCGACTGGTACCTGGGTCCGCATCGCCCGCAGCTCTTCGACAGCGCCGGCAACGCGGGCGCCACGGTCTGGTGGCAGGGCCGGATCGTCGGGGCGTGGATCGTGCGGCCGGACGGCGAGCTGGTCTGGCGGCTGCTCGAGGACATCGGGACCGACGGCGAGGCAGCCGTCGCCGCCGAGGCCACCCGGCTCCACGAGGCGCTGGGCGGCAGCACCTTCACGCCCGGCTACGTCACCCCGGTGTACCGGGAGCTGCTCACCGCCGACACGTGACGCACCGGCGGGCTGTCAGAGGTAGCGCAGCGGGTCGAACTCGTCGAGCGGGATGATCCGGACGCGCGGCAGCGGGGCGGTGAACGCGTCGGCGTCGCCCTCGAGGTCGAACATCTGGAGCCCGCGCTCGGAGAGCTGCGAGAACTGCCCGTTGACGAACTCGCGGAACGCCAGCAGGCCCACCCGCCGCTCGTCGCCGAGCAGGGCCTCGATCTGCGGCAGGAAGTCGCCGTCGTGGCTGGCGAGCAGGACGTCGCCGTCGCGGTCCGCCAGGGCCTCCAGCGTGCGCTGGATACCGACGTCGACGACCTTCTCCGTGCCGGACGAGGCCAGCGGGATCGGCTTGTAGCCCATCGCGAGCAGCGCCTGCACGAACGCCATCGGCATCTGCCCGCTGCTGGCGTTGAGGAAGAACAGCGGCACGACGTCCTGGTCCCACAGCTTCTGCGCGAACGTCGAGATGCGGTCCCAGCGGGGGCGCTCCTCCGGGTTCGGCCGCCGGTTCAGCACGTTCATGCCCAGCGTGGCGTCGATGTTCTCGCCGTCCACCAGGAGGTAGGTGCGGCGGCCCGTGGCCTGCTCGGGGGCGGGCGCGCTCGCGGGGGCCGGGGCGGTGAAGGCGGGAGACATGCCTCTCAGGGTATCCGTGTCGGCTGCCGGGACGGTGCGCGGCCCGGCGAGGCAGGGGAACTACCTCGCCGGGCCGCGCACTACCTCGCGGGGTCTCGTGCTACCTCGCGGGTCAGGCCGGGTCGGACGGGGAGATCTGCGGCGCCGGCGCGTTGCCCGCCTTGAGGGCGGCGAGCCGGGCCTCGAGCTCGATGTCCTTGTCGGACGCCTCCAGCTCGGCGAACTGGGAGTCGAGCGACGCCGCCGCGACCTCGGCCTGGCCCATCGCCATGGCCTCCTCGCGGCGCACGGTCTCCTCGTAGCGGGCCAGCTCGCTGGTCGGGTCGAGCACGTTGATGGAGCTGATCGCGCCCTGCACGGTCTGCTGCGCCTGCGCCGCCTTCTGGCGGGCGACGAGCTGGTCGCGCCGGGACTTGAGCTCGCCCAGCTTGTCCTTCATCGCGGCCAGGCCGGTCTTGAGCTTCTCGACCGTGACGCGCTGCTGCTCGATCATCGGCTGCGCCGTCTTGACCTCGGACTCGGCGTCGAGCTGCTTGCGCAGCGCCACCTTGGCGAGGCTGTCGAACTTGTCGGCGTCGGCCGTGTTGCCGGCGGACCGGTACTCGTCGGCCTTGCGCGACGCGGCGAGGGCCTTGGTGCCCCACTCGCTCGCCGCCTGGACGTCCTCGTTGTAGTCCTGCTCGGCGAGGCGCAGGTTGCCGATGGTCTGGGCGATGGCCTGCTCGGCCTCCGCGATGTTGTTCGTGTAGTCGCGGACCAGCTGGTCCAGCATCTTCTGCGGGTCCTCGGCGCGGTCGAGCAGCGCGTTGATGTTCGCCTTCGCGAGCTGGCTGATGCGCCCGAGGATGCTCTGCTTCTGCGTCATGGTCGTGCTTCCTTCCGTCGCCCTGCTGAGATGGTGTGCCGTCGTCGTGTGCCTGCCAGAACGTGCGCCGCCCCGGACCGGTTCCGGCCCGTACGACGGGGTCAGAAGCGGCCGCCGCGCGACCTCCCGCCGCGGCCGCCGCCGCTGCTCCGGCCGCCGCCGAACCCGCCGCCACCGCGGCCACCGCCGAAACCACCGCCATAGCCGCCCCGGCGTCGGCCGCCCCCGTAGCCCCCGCCGAACCCGCCGCTGATGCCGCCGCCGGACCCGCGCAGCACGGAGTCGAGCAGGATCCCGCCCAGCACCATGCCGCCGACGTTCGGCCCGCCCTGCCCGCCCTGGTTCGCGCCCCACGACGAGGTGTCCTGCTCCGCGAGCCGCGTCGCCTGCTGGGCGTACCGCTCGGCCTGCTGGGCGCGCTCGAGGGCCGCCGTCGGGTCCTGCGACTGGAGCGCCTGGGCCTCGGCGACGAGCCGCGCCGCCTCGGCCAGGCGGGTCCGGGCCTCGGGGCCGACGGCACCGCGCCGCGTCGCGACGTAGTCCTGCGTGGCGCGCACCTGCGAGTCCACGCGGCCGAGCGTGTCGCGCAGCAGGGCGCGGGCGCGGGCGTCCGCCTCCGCCTTCTCGCGCGCCGGGGCGAGCGCGGTGTCCAGGGCGGCCTCGGCCGCGGTGAGCCGGTGCAGCGCGGCGAGCGGGTCGCCCCCGGACCGGGCGTCGCGCGCCTGGGTCATCGCGGACTCGGCCTCGGCGAGCGCGGCGGCCACGGCCGCCCGGTCCGCCTGGCCGTCGCCCGCACCGCCGGCGGGCACGAGGCGGGCGGCGTCGGCCACGTCCTGGCCGATCGACGCGAGGCCCTTGTCCAGGTCGGCGCCGGCGGTGGCGAGCTGCGCGCCCGCCTGGTCGACGGCGTCGAGCAGCGTCGCGGCCTGCCCGAGCGCGTTCTGCGCCGCCCGGAGGTGGGCGACCGAGGCGGCGCGGGTGCGGCCGGTGAGGGCGGTGCGGCCCGAGGCGACGGCCTCGCGGGCGTGCGCCACGAGGGCGGTCGCCTGGTCGGGGTTGCCGCGGACGGAGGCGAGCGCGGAGGCCGGGTACGACGCCGCGAGCCCGTCGAGCGTCTCGCGCGCCACCGGGACGCGGGCCTCGATCTCGCCGGCGCGCTGCTCCGTCTCGTCCAGCAGCTCGGGGGCCCGCTGCTGGAGGGCGCGCAGCTCGTCGAACGCGTCGGTCTGCGCATCGAGCGACGCCCCGGCGTGCTCGGTCAGCTCGAGGATGCCGGCGAGCAGCTGGCGGCGGCGCGGCTCGCTGTCCGGAACGTCGTCGTCGAGCTCCTGGCGCAGATGGAAGGCTTGCCCGACGTCGGCCTTCGCGACCTCCAGAGCCGCGGAGAAGTCCTGGGTGGCCTCCAGCCCGAACTCCGCCTGGGCGAAGCCCAGCTCCTGCTCCGACGTGCGCAGGGCGTCGTCGATCTCGACGAGCGCGGTGCCCACGCGGCGCTCGAGCTCCTCGGTCGGCACGGCGGACAGGTCGCCCGGACCGGCCGGGGCGGCGGTGCCCTGCTTCCTGCGGCGCGACCGGACCCAGAGCCAGCCACCGACCCCGCCCGCCACGGCGACGCCGCCCACCGCGGCCGCCACGCCCCAGCCGCCGCCGGACGACGTCGTGCCGCCGGTGCGGATCGTGTCCGCGGCGGCGATCGCCGCGCCGGCCCAGTCGTCGTCGCGCAGGTGGTCCTCGGCGACCTGCTCCACCTGGTCGAGCTGCGCGTCCGAGAGGCCGTTGTTCGTGTCCACCGACAGCCCGTACGCGCGGTCCTGGGTGGCGACGGCCAGCAGCAGGTCGTTCACCCCGAGGCCCGCGTCCGTCGCGGTGCGGTTCGCCCAGTCGCGTCCGTCGGTGCCGTCGAACGAGTCCACGTAGACGACGAACAGCTGGTACGGCGTGTCGTCCGCGAGCTGGTCGAGCGAGGCCTGCACCTGCGCCACGTCGCCGTCGTCGAGCACCCCCGACTGGTCGGTGATCTCGCTGTCGAGCTGGGTCAGGGGAGGGACGGCGGAGGCGCTGAGCGCGAGGACGGCGGCGCCGGCGAGCGCCAGCACCAGGGCCAGCACGCACGCACCGACGGCCGCTGCGGCGCGGCGCGGCGCAGCGGGGGCGACACGGGGATTCACGACCTGATCGTGTCGCGCGCGGGCATCCGACGCAATTGCGGCACCGACGCCGGCCCGCCGTCCGGGCCGGGCATCAGGGCTCGACGCCACCCTCGACGCCGCCCTCGACGTCGCCCGGGGCGGCGGACCGCAACCGCTCCAGGAGCGGGCCGGCCGCCTCGTCGAGGAACTGGCCCTGGTGCTCGTCCCCGATCTGCACGAGCGCCAGGTCCGTGAACCCCGCCTCCCAGTAGGCGGAGGCGGCCTCGACGACCGCGTCCAGGTCCGGGCCGCACGGGATCGAGCCCGCGACGTCCTCGGGGCGGACGAACGCGGTGGCGCGGTCGAAGGCCTCGGTGGTGGGCAGGTTGGCGTTCACCGGCCAGCCGAGGCCGAACCAGCGGAACTGCTCGTGTGCGCGGGCGATCGCCGCGTCCCGGTCCGGGTCCCACGAGATCGGCATCTGGCCGATCTTCCGCGACGGCGGCAGCGCCGCGTCCTCGCGGACGGCGTCCCACCGCTCGACCAGGCCAGCCTTCGGCTCGGTCGCCACGAGGTGGTCGGCGAGCGGCGCGAAGTGCTCGACCGACTGCCGGCCCGAGACGGCCACGCCGATGTCGACCGGCTCGTCCGGCAGGTCCCACAGTCGCGCCGAGTCCACCTGGAAGTGGTCACCGCGGTAGCTGACGAGGTCGCCGCTGAAGAGCACGGAGATGATCTCGACGGCCTCCGCCAGCAGCTCGTGCCGCTCGTCGACGGCGGGCCAGCCGGCGCCGACGACGTGCTCGTTGAGGTTCTCGCCGGCGCCGAGGCCGAGGGTGAACCGGCCGTCGGAGAGCAGCCCGACCGTCGCCGCCTTCTGCGCCACGACGGCGGGGTGGTAGCGCAGCGTCGGGCAGGTCACGTACGTCATGAGCCCCACGCGCTCGGTCGCGTGCGCCACGGCCCCGAGCACGCTCCACGCGTACGGGGAGTGGCCCTGCGCGTCCAACCACGGGAAGTAGTGGTCGCTCATGACCTCGAAGTCGAAGCCGGCCCGCTCGCCGCGCACCGCGTACTCGACGAGGGGCTTCGGGCCGGCCTGCTCGGTCATCAGGGTGTAGCCGAAACGGGTCATGCGGCCACCGTGCGACGGCGGGTGGATGCCCGCACGCCGTCGTCGTCCCGGACTACCGCGCGGCGTCGGGGGCCTCGAGGTCCTCCGCGTCGACGATGCGGTACGCGTAGCCCTGCTCGGCGAGGAACCGCTGCCGGTGGGCGGCGAAGTCCTGGTCCACGGTGTCGCGGGCGACGACGGCGTAGAAGTGCGCCGTCCGGCCGTCGGCCTTGGGCCGCATGACGCGCCCCAGCCGCTGCGCCTCCTCCTGCCGTGACCCGAACGACCCGGACACCTGGATCGCCACGGACGCCTCCGGCAGGTCGATGGAGAAGTTCGCGACCTTCGACACCACGAGGCGGCTGATCTCGCCCTCCCGGAAGGCGGCGAACAGCTTCTGGCGCTCGCGGACCGTCGTCGCGCCCGTGATGAGCGGCGCGTCGAGGTGCTGGCTGAGCTCCTCCAGCTGGTCGAGGTACTGGCCGATGACGAGCACCTGGTCGTCCGGGTGCTGCGCGACGATCCGCTCGACGACGCGGTTCTTGCCCGGCGCGCACGCGGCCAGGCGGTACTTGTCCTCCGGCTCGGCCGTCGCGTACACCATCCGCTCGTGCTCGGGCAGCGTGAGGCGCACCTCGACGCAGTCGGCGGGCGCGATGTAGCCCTGCGCCTCGATGTCCTTCCACGGGGCGTCGTAGCGCTTGGGGCCGATGAGGCTGAACACCTCGTCCTCGCGCCCGTCCTCGCGCACCAGCGTGGCGGTGAGGCCGAGGCGCCGGCGCGCCTGCAGGTCCGCCGTCATGCGGAAGATCGGCGCGGGCAGCAGGTGCACCTCGTCGTAGAGGATGAGGCCCCAGTCGCGGGCGTCGAGCAGCTCGAGGTGGCTGTACACGCCCTTCCGCTTGGTGGTGAGCACCTGGTACGTGGCGATCGTGACGGGCTTGATCTCCTTGCGGGAGCCCGAGTACTCGCCGATCTCGTCCTCGGTCAGCGTGGTGCGGCGCACCAGCTCGTCGCGCCACTGGCGGGCGCTGACGGTGTTGGTCACGAGGATGAGCGTGGTGGTGCCGGACTTCGCCATCGCGCCCGCGCCGACGATCGTCTTGCCGGCGCCGCAGGGCAGCACGACGACGCCGGAGCCGCCGTGCCAGAAGCCGTCCACGGCCTGCGCCTGGTAGGGGCGCATCTCCCACGTCTTCGGCTCCTCGTGCGGGGTGCGGGGGTGCGTGGGGGAGGCCAGCGCGATCTCGTGCTTCTCGCCGTCGACGTACCCGGCGAGGTCCTCGGCGGGCCAGCCGAGCTTCACCAGGACCTGCTTCAGATGGCCGCGCTCGGACGGGTGCACGACGACGGTCTGCTCGTCGACGTGGTCGCCCACCAGGCCGGCGGTGCGCTTCGACTTGAGCACCTCGGCGAGCACGGCCCGGTCCGTCGACTCGAGCACGAGACCGTGCGTGGGATGCGTCGCGAGCGTCAGCCGTCCGTACCTCCCCATCGTCTCCGCGACGTCGATGAGCAGCGCGTGCGGCACCGGGTACCGGGAGTACTCGATGAGCGTGTTGACGACCTGCTCCGCGTCGTGGCCCGCGGCGCGCGCGTTCCACAGCCCCAGGCTGGTGAGCCGGTAGGTGTGCACGTGCTCCGGCGCGCGCTCCAGCTCCGCGAACGGCGCGATGGCGCGGCGCGCGTCGTCCGCGCGCGGGTGGTCCACCTCCAGCAGGATGGACTTGTCGCTCTGCACGATGAGCGGGCCGTCGGTCATGCGGCTCCTTCCGAGGGGTGGCGATCCAGGGTCTGGACCCGAGGCGTCAACGTCGTGGGCGGGCGCGCTTGTTCCGTGGCGGCGTCCGGCGAGGTCAGCGGTCCACCGGCTCCACGCCGGCGATGCGGTGCACGGCGACGGTGAGCTCCGCCTCGCGCGCCGGGTCCAGCGCGCGCAGCCGGCCGCCGTCGAGGCGCAGCGGCTTGAGCGCGCGCCGCTCCAGCGTGCCCGACGCGCCGACCATCTCGATCCACACGACGCGGCCGTCGCGCAGCGCGTCGTGCAGGGTGGCCAGCGCGTCGCCGGGCTCGGCGGCGCGAGGGCGGCCGCCCGTCGCGGTGGCCCGGCCGCCGTTCGCGGGCCCCCGCGGGGTCGTCCCGACGGCGCCCGACGGTGCGGCGCGGTGCGCGCCGGCCAGCCGGTCCACGGCCGTCTCGTCGCCGGCGTCCGCGGCGCGCAGGCGGGCCACCAGGTGGGCGCGGGCGTCGTCCGACGTCGCCTCCGGCTCGGCGACCGGGCCGCGGCGCGGGTCGCGCGGGGAGCGGTCCGGACGCGGCGGCCGGCGCAGGCGCGCGCTGAGCACGCGGCCGTCGGGGCCCTCGACGGCGGACAGCAGGCCGCGGGCACGCAGCGCGTCGTGCAGCTCGACGGCGGGGACCGTCGCGGCGAGCACCGTGGGCGCCAGCCGCATCAGGCCCAGGTGGGCGAGCCGAGGGTCCGCCACCAGCCCGGCGAGCACCGCCGGGTCCGCCGCGCGCACGTACGAGCCGGCCGACCCCACCCGCAGCGACTCGTGCCGGCGCGCCGTGTCGCGCACCAGGTACTCCAGCGGCTGCGGCACGGGCACGCGGGAGCGGCGGGCGAACGCGTCCAGCAGCTCGTCCGCCGTCGTGCCGTGGTCCAGCGCGCGCGTCACCGACGACGGCGAGAAGCGCACCGTCGTCGCCGCCCCGCGCGACTCCACGTCGGCCGACCGCTCCAGCAGGAGGGCGAGGGCCTGCGACGGCCGTCCCGGCACGATGCCGGTGAGGTCGCCCTGCAGCAGCACCTCGTCCACCTCCGGCGGCAGCGCCGCGCGCAGCGCCGCCTCCAGGTCGTGCGGGGTGTCCGACCCCTGCGGGGTCAGGTGGGCGAGGACGGCGGTGCCGGGGCCGGACAGCGCCCCCGCGCCCGTCGCTCCGAGCAGCGCGGCCTCCGTCAGCAGGCCGGCGACCGCCTGCTCCGGGGGCACCGTGCGCGGAGCGTGCCAGCGCAGCACGGTCATGACGGCGTCGACGTCGAGCGCCGTGCCCGGCTGCGCCGCCAGGACCTGCAGCACCTGACGACGCAGCCGCGGCACCCAGCCGCGGTGCAGGTCGCCGGACAGCGGCGCCCGCAGGTTCCCCTTCTCGTCGCGCGAGCCCACCAGCCACGGCGTGCGTCGCGAGCCCGACCACGCCGCCGCGAGCAGCGCCCAGCGCTCGGCGTCGTCCATCACCTCCCAGCGGTCGGCGACGGTCGTGGGCCGGTACGACGGCGGCGCCTCGCCGTCGTCGGCCACCACGCCCGCGGCGGCCGCCAGCTCGACGACGAACGCCGTGTCCGCCTCGTCGGCACCGAGCGCCTGGGCCGTGCGGCGCAGGTCGCGCACGCCGAGGCCCCCGCTGCGCAGCACCGCCGGCGCCGTGTCGTCCCAGGCGGCGACCAGGAGGTCGACGCGGCGCACGAGCTCGAGCGCGGCGCTCGCGGCCTCCGCGTCGACGACCACCTGCGGCACCGCGCGGCCGTCCGGCCGGGGCGGCGCGAGCTCGGGGGAGCGGTGCGTGCGACCGCCGCGCAGCGCGAGCCCGACGTCGCGCGGCAGCGTCACGTGCCGGGCGTCCGTGCGCAGCAGCAGCCGCGCGTCGACCAGGGCGTCGACGGCCGCGCGCGCCGGTGTCCCCGGCGCCGGGACCAGGCCGATCGGCGGGCCCCACGTCAGCGCGTCCAGCACCTCCTGCCCGCCGCGCGGCAGGTCGGGCAGGTGCGGGCCGCTCGTGTCGCTGCCTGCGGTGCTTCCGGGCCCGGTCGGCGACAGGGAGGGACGGGAGTCGGGGCGGACGGGTCCGAGGCCCGCCGGGTGCGGGCCGAGGACGTCGTCCAGCCCGGGCGCGGGGCGCAGGTCCGGGCGGCCGGGCTCGCCCGCGTCCCACAGCAGCGCCGCGGTCAGCGCGTCGGCGAGCGATCGCTCGACGGCGGACCCGCCGTCGAGCGTGCTCCCGCCGTCGTCCGTGTCGTCGCTGTCGTCGGTGCCGTCCGCGCCGACCGCGTGCCGCACGTCGTCAGGGGACACCGGGCCGTCCCCGGCGAGCGCGACGACGGCCTCCAGCGCCTGCAGGGTGCGGGCGTCCGCGTGCGCCAGCGCCCGCTCGAGGGCCGTGCGGCTCGACGCGCGGGCGGCCAGCGACCGCAGCGTCGACGGTGACGGGGTGGCCAGGTCGGGCCGGGCGCGCAGCAGCGCGAGCAGCTCGGCGTCGTCGCGGCCGCGGATCGCCTCGGTGAAGGTCCGGGGCGCGCCCGTGGCGCCGGCGCCGTCCGCGACGTCGGCCTCCGCCGTGCCCCGGGGCGACGTGCTGGCCATCTGATCGATGCTACGCGCCGCCCCCTCGTCGCCGAACAGGTCGTTGTGCACCGAATACGGACTCAGAACGTGCGCAACTGCCTGTTCGGCGACAGCCCGACGGTCGTCAGCCCCGGGCCGTGCGGCGGCAGACCTCGTCCCACGGGGTGGGCTCGAGGCCCCAGCGGTCGCGGGCGGCGGAGTCGTCGAGGACGTACGGCCGCTCCCACTGGTAGCCGAGCTGGCGCAGCTCGCGCAGGAGCGGGGAGAAGGCGGAGACGGCGGCGAGCGCAGGGCCCCGCAGCGAGCGGACGCGGACGGGCGGGTGCCCGGCGGTGGCGAGCACGTCGGTCAGTGCCTGCGCCTGGGTGCGGGGCGCGCTGCTCGGCACGTGCCAGGTGCGGCCGTGGGAGCCCGGGTCCTCGGCCGCGGCGACCAGGGCGCGTGCGACGTCGCCCACGTCGGTGAACGTGTGCGGCTGGTCGGTGCGGCCCATCATCGTCACGGCCCGGCCCTCCAGGGCGGCGGGCAGGACGCGCGAGACGTGCCCGTTGCCGCCGACGCCGGGACCCATGTAGTCGGACGCGCGGACCTCGACGGCGCCGCGCAGCCGGCCCGCCTCGAACGCGTGCCGGGCGTCGGACCACAGCCGGGCGCGCAGGCGGCCCTTGTGGTCGGTGGCCGCGTCGGGCAGGTCCTCGGTCATCGGCCCGTCGACCGGGCCGTACGGGTAGAGGTTCCCGGTGATCGCGTAGACGGCGCCCGTGCGCTCGGCGGCGGCGAGGAACGCGGCCGCGAGCGGCGGCCAGGCGCGCTCCCACTGCGTGTAGTCGCCGGGGTTGGCGCAGTTGTACAGGACGTCGGCACCGTCGGCCGCGCGGCTCAGGGCGTCGGCGTCGGAGGCGTCGAGCGCGGCGTGCCCGACCCCGGCGATCCCGGTGTCGCGCCCGCTGCGGGTGACGACGGTGACGTCGGAGCCGCGCTCGGCGAGCAGGGCGGCGACGTGCCGGCCCACGGGCCCGGCGCCGACGATCAGGTGACGGTCGGTCATGACTGGTGCTCCAATCCGAGAGCGGTGCTCTCTGTCTGGTCGATCGTGGCACGCCGCCGACCGCCTGACAAGAGCGATGCTCTCGTTGGTGACGACTGCTCTCGCGTGACAGGCTGAGGCCCATGGTCGACGCTCCCCGCACCGCCCGCGCCCTCGCCCGCGAGACGCTCACCCGCGAGATCCGCGCCGCAGCCCGCGCCCGCCTCGCGACCGACGGCCCGGTCGCCCTGTCGCTGCGCGCCGTCGCGCGCGACGTCGGGATGGTCTCCTCCGCCGTCTACCGCTACTTCCCCAGCCGCGACGCGCTGCTCACCGCGCTGATCGTCGAGTGCTACGACGAGCTCGGCACCGCCGTCGAGGACGCGGACGCCGCGGTGGCCGACCGCGACGACGTCGCCGCCCGCTGGCTCGCCGCCTGCCGCGCGCTGCGGGCGTGGGCCGTCACGCACCCCGCGGAGCTCGGCCTGCTGTACGGCACGCCGGTGCCCGGGTACGCCGCGCCGCGCGACACCGTCGACCCGGCCACCCGCGTCGTCCGCGTGCTGGTGACCGTCGTGGCGCGCGCCCACGCGGCCGGCGCGACCCCGCGGCCCGCGCCGGACGGTGCCCCCGACGCCACCGCCGTCGTCGACCCGGCACGGCGGTTCGTCGCCGAGCGGGGGATCGTGCAGGACGCGCCCACGGAGCTGGTCGCCCGCACGCTCATGGCCTGGACCACCCTGTTCGGCACCGTGTCGTTCGAGATCTTCGGGCACCTCGTCGGCTCCGTCGCCGACCCGGAGGCGTGGTTCGACGCCGTCGCCCTCCGCCTGGCCGCCGACCTCGGCATCCGCTGACGACGCCGGGCCCGGGGCGCGGACCCGGACCGATGCGGCACCCTGCCGCACCGGCCGGTAGCCTGAGCCTCTGGCCGTGTGCCGGGCGCGCGCCCGTGCACCGGCCGGATCCGGCTCCGCGCACCGGCGCGGGGCCGTAGTCGACGACGAGCACGAAGAGGTTCAGGTGCCCACCGGCAAGGTCAAGTGGTACGACGCGGAGCGCGGGTTCGGCTTCATCGCCAGCGAGGACGGTGGGGAGATCTTCCTGCACGCGTCCGCGCTGCCCTCGGACGTCGAGGGCGTCAAGCCCGGTGCCCGGGTCGAGTTCGGTGTGGCCGACGGCCGTCGCGGCCCGTCCGCGCTGTCCGTGAAGCTCCTGGACCCGGCGCCGTCGGTGGCCAAGGCCAAGCGCAAGGCGCCGTCCGAGATGGCCGGCATCGTCGAGGACCTCATCAAGGTGCTCGACCGCGTGGGCGACCAGCTGAAGCGGGGCAAGTACCCGGACGCCGCGGGGGGCAAGCGCGTGGCCACGCTGCTGCGCGCCGTCGCCGACGACCTCGACTCCTGACGCTCCGGCCGACGACCACGCCCGAGACGAGGGCCCGAGACGAGGACATGACGAGCACGAAGAGGACGAGGACATGGTGACCGCTGCCGCTGACGCCCCCGCACGCACGACGCGGGTCAGCTCCCGCGCGCGCAAGGACGCCGTGCTGCTCGGCGCGGTCGACCTGGCACGCGAGGCCGCGCAGGAGGGCGCGTCGTCGCCGTCGGACGTCGGCGAGCACCTGGGCGCGGTCGCCGAGGGCGAGCGACTCATGTCCCACCGGTTCGCCGCGACGATGCCGGGCTACCGCGGCTGGCACTGGACCGTGACGCTGGCGCGCGTGCCGCGCGGGAAGGTCGCGACGGTGTGCGAGGTCGAGCTGCTGCCCGGCGACGACGCCCTGCTCGCGCCGGCCTGGCTGCCGTGGTCGGAGCGCCTGCGCCCGGGCGACGTCGGTCCCGGCGACACGCTGCCGTTCAAGGCCGACGACCCGCGCCTCGAGCCCGGCTGGAAGGCCACGGGCGACGAGGAGCTCGACTCCGTCGCGATCGACGAGCTCGCCCTCGCGCGCGAGCGCGTGCTGTCCCCGCAGGGCCGTGACGAGGCCGCCGAGCGCTGGTACCGCGGCTCGCGCGGCCCGACGGCGCCGGGCGCGGTCGCCTCGCCCGCGGAGTGCACGACGTGCGGCTTCCTCGTGCCGCTCCAGGGTCCGCTCGGCCAGCTCTTCGGCGTCTGCGCCAACGCGTGGTCGCCCGACGACGGCAAGGTCGTGTCGCTGGACCACGGCTGCGGCGCGCACTCCGAGACCGACGCCCCGCACCCGCCGAGCGACTGGCCGGCCGACGCGCCGCTCATCGACGAGCTCCGGGTGGAGGCCGTGACGGTCGAGCGGCGCGCGCCGCAGAGCGACGCGCCTGCCGACACCGCCGACGCGGCCCGTGACGGCACGACCGACGTCGCGGAGGCGGACGCCGCTCCCGAGCGCCCCGTCGCCGAGTGACGGGCGACGTCTTCGGGACCGCCGCGCTGCGGCACGCGGTCACGGAGGCGTGGCTCGGGTCGGGCACGCGCTTCCGGGAGGACGCGAACGCGGAGGAGGACCATGCGCGCGGCTACTACCGCGACCGCGTGGTGACCGAGCTCGCGCAGAACGCCGCCGACGCGGCCGCGCGGGCCGGTGTCCGCGGGCGGCTGCTGCTGCGCCTCACCGAGCTCACCGACGACCCGCGCGGCGTCGCGGTCCTCGTCGCCGCCAACACCGGCGCCCCGCTGACCGCGGAGGGCGTCGCGTCCCTCGCGTCCCTGCGCGCGTCGGCGAAGACGGGCTCCTCGGCGGCCGAGTCCGCCGAGACCCCCGCGGGGACCTCCGCCGAGGTGGGCCGCTTCGGCGTCGGCTTCGCCGCGGTGCGGGCGGTCGCCGACGAGGCCACGGTGCGCTCCACCACCGGCGGCGTGCGGTTCTCCCTCCCGGCGACGCGCGACCTGCTCGACGACGTCGCCCCGGAGGGCTCGCCGCTGCGGGACGCCGTCGCCGGGCGCGGCGACGACCTGCCGGTGCTGCGCCTGCCGTTCCCGGCGCCCGCGCTGGGCGAGGCGGCCGACGGGGCCGACGGGGCCGACGACGTGGGGGACGGCTTCGCCACCGTCGTCGAGCTGGTGCTGCGCGACGCCGACGCGGCGGGGTCCGTGCGCGCGCAGCTCGACGCCGTCGACGACGCGCTGCTGCTCGCGCTGCCCGCCCTCGCCTCGGTCACCGTGCACGGCGACGACGGGCGGACGCGGGTGCTCGCCGACGTCGACGACCGGTGGGCGGTGCTGCGCCGGTCGGGCGCGGTGGCCGACGACGAGACGGCGGACCTTCCCCTCGAGCAGCGCCGCCCGCGCTGGACCCTCGCGTGGGCGGTGCGCCGGCACGCGGGCACGCCGGGCGACGGCGCGGCGGCCGACCACGGCGCCGTGCTGCACGCGCCCACGCCGACGGACGTGCCGCTGACGTTCCCGGCGCTGCTGGTGGCGTCGTTCCCCGTGGACCCGGGCCGCCGGCGCGTGCTGCCGGGGCCGCTGACCGACCGCCTCACGGCCGAGGCCGGCCGCGCGTACGCCGACCTGCTGGCCGGGCTGGCGCACGAGCGGGGCGCGGACGTGCTCGACCTCGTGCCCGGCGGGATGCCCGCCGGGGACCTCGACGCCGCCGTCCGCGAGTCCGCCCTCGACGCGCTGCGCTCGGTGCCCCTGCTGCCCGCGCCGCCCGACACGTCCGCGGGCGACGACGCGCCCGTCGCGGCCAGGGTCGCCCCCGCCGACGCGACGGTGCTGGTGGGCGCGGCGGGGGACGACCCGCGGCTCGTCGGCGTGCTGGCCGGCGTCGTGCCGGGGCTGGTGGCGCTCACGACGGTTCAGCAGGGCGTGGCACGCCGGCTGGGCGCGACGCCCACGACGCTCGCCGACGTCGTCGCCGAACTGCCCGGCGGCCTGCCCCCGTCGCGCTGGCACGCGCTGTGCGACGCGCTCGAGCCGTACGCCGTCGACCCGGGGGTGCTGGAGGCGCTGGCCGGCGCGCGCGTGCCGCTCGCGGGCGGGCGCACGGCGTCCGGGGTGCGGGGCACGGTCGTGCTGCCGGAGGACGACGACGATCCCGCGCTCGCCGCGGTCGCCCGGACGCTGGGCGTGCGCGTGGTGCACCCGGACGCGGCGCACCCGCTGCTGGTGCGGGCGGGGGCGTCGTCCACCAGCCCGCGCGCGCTGCTCGACGACGCGGGGGTGCGCGCGCTCGCGCTGGCGGCGTCGGAGGCGCTGCTCGACGGCGCGCCCGAGGTGCCGGAGACCGGCGCGGTCGCGGCGCCCACCCTGGTGGGGCCGGTGGACGAGGGCCCGCGCGAGGTGGTGCAGAACGTGCTCGCGCTGGCGCGCCTGGCGCACGCGGGCGGCGGGCAGGACTTCCCGTTCTGGCTCGGCGAGCTGCCGGTGCCGACCGAGGACGGCTGGCGCCCCGCGCGCGAGGCCGTGCTGCCCGGGTCGTGGGCGGCCGGGGCGATGCCGGGGCTCGCACCCGTCACGCGCGCGGCCGTCGCGTACTACCCCGCGCCGCTGCTCGTGGCGCTGGGCGTGCGGGCGGACGTCGACACGTACCGCGTCAGCGACGTGCTCACGCCCGACCCCGCGGATCCCGAGGCCGAGCACGGGCCGGACGACCCGGCGGGCTGGCTGTCCGGGTGGGAGGACTACCTGGAGTTCCTCGCCGGCCGGCTCGGACCCGGCGTCGACGTCGGGGACGTGGAGGCGGTCGCGGACCTCGACGCGGTGGGCGACACCGGCACCGACGACGCCGACGACACCGACGACGCCGACGACACCGACGGCACCGACGAGGCGGACGCCGACCCGTGGGGGCCGGTGCTCGCCGCGCTCGTCGCGGACCCGGACGCGCGCCGCGCGCTCGTCACCCCCGTGGCCGGGGCGCCGTCGTACACGGCGTGGTGGCTGCGCGACCGCCTGGGCGCGCCGTTCGCCGCGCACGACGGGGTGCCGCTGCTGCCGCCCGCGCCGCCCGCCGTCGCCGCCCTGGACGCGGAGGCGCGCCGGGCGCTCGGCGTGGTCGACGGCCTCGACCGGCTCGACCCGATGGACTGGCCCGCGGCGCTCGACCGGCTGCCCGACGTCGGCACCTCCGTGCCGCTGCCCGTCGCGCTCGGCGTGTGGCGGGGCCTCGCGGGGCTCGCGGTGCGGCTCGCGCCCGCCGCCCGGGCCGCCGCGCTCGACCCGCTGCCGGACCGGCTGCCCGCGCTCGACGCGAGCGACGTCGTCGTGCGCCGGGCCGACGACGTCGAGGTGGCCGGCACGGCGCGCTGGGCCGTGCTGGGCGCGGTGCTGCCCGTGCCCGAGGCGGAGGTCGCGGCGGTGGCCGACCTGCTCGACCTGCCGGTGGTGGGGGAGGACGGGCTGCCCGCCCCTGACGGGCCGGGCCGCGAGCGGGCGCTCGACGAGCGCGTGGCCGCCCTCGACCCGCGGCTGCCCGAGGTGTGGTTCGAGCACGGCCGGCTGTCCGTGGCCGGCAGCCCCGTGCCGTGGTGGGTGGACGCCGACGGGCGCGCGCACGCCACCGACCGGGCCGGGCTCGCCGCCGCGCTCGCCGACGTGCTGGGCAGGCCGGACCGGTGCGCGCTGCTGGCGACGGTGCTCGCCGCGCCGGAGCGCGCCGCCGAGCTCTGGGTCACGACGGCCTGGGGCTGACGGGTCGCCGCCGGGCGTCCGTACGATGTCCGGGTGCTCGAACCGCAGAACCTGACGCCGTCGACCGCGGGCGCGCTGCGCCGCCTCACCCTCTTCACCGGCTCGTCGCCGGGCCACGACCCGCGGTACGCCGCGGCCGTGCGCGACCTGGCAGCGGAGCTGGCCGGCCGCGGCGTCGGCGTCGTCTACGGCGGCGGCCGCGTCGGGCTGATGGGCGAGGTCGCGGACGCCGCTCTCGCCGGCGGCGGCGAGGTGCTCGGCGTCATGCCGCAGGCGCTGGTCGACGGCGAGATCGCGCACCCCGGCCTCACGCGGCTGGAGGTCGTCGCCGACATGCACGAGCGCAAGCTGCGGATGGGTGAGCTCGGCGACGGGTTCGTCGCGCTGCCGGGCGGCGCGGGCACCCTGGAGGAGCTGTTCGAGGTGTGGACCTGGCAGCAGCTCGGCATCCACGCCAAGCCCGTGGCGCTGTACGACGTCGGCGGGTTCTGGCAGCCCCTGCTCGCGATGGTCGACCACATGGTCGCCGAGGGGTTCCTCGCGTCGGCCTACCGCGACGCGCTGGTCGTCGCCGACACGCCGGCGGCTCTCCTCGACGCGCTGGAGGCCTGGCGCGCGCCCGCTGCCAAGTGGGGGCGCTGAGGCCCGGGAGGCTCAGTCCTCGCCGCGGTACTCGTCGCGGTGCTTGCGCTCCCACAGCATGCCGGCACCGCCGAGGAGGACGCCCGCCACGCAGGTGACGACCGCCTCCTGGGTCCCGCGGCCCATCAGGTACACGACGAGCGTCGCGACGAGCGCGACCGCCCACAGGCCGATGCCGCCGAGCAGCACGCGCCGCAGGTCGACGCGCAGCGGCGGCGGACCGGGGCGGCGCTCCTCGGGATGGGTGAGCAGGCGGACGAGCGAGGGCACCCGCTCATCCTATGCCGCGGGTCCCGGGACCGTGGCCCGCGGCGGCAGTCGTCCGAGGCACGTCGCCCATGACGCGGGGGTGTGGTTGAAATGCGGGTGAAACCGCAGGTCAGCGGGTGAAAACCTGGTCGGGTGAAAGCCGGGGTGAAAGGGCCCCGGAAGGCTCTCCGCAAGCCCCGTGACGCTCCTACCTTGGTGACGCCACCGTGCACGGGCACGGTGCCCGACCCGGGAGAGGAGGCCGCCGTGATCACCGTCTCGGACATCGGCCAGCCCCTCCGGTCGCGCACCGCCGCGCTGCGGGCCGCGCGCCTCAAGGAGGTGCGGGACTCGTTCCGCGCGGAGTCGTGGCAGACCTCCTACCGCCGCCGCCTGGTGCGCACGGACGTCGTCGTGGTGGTGGCAGCGGCGGTGGCCGCCGCCGTCGTGCGGGGCCTCGCCGTGCACGACCACGTCACGCCCTGGGTGCTGGGGGACCAGCTGCTGTCCGTCGTCGTCCTGGTGACGACATGGCTCGGCAGCCTGTGGGTCGCCCGCGCCTACGACGTGCGGGTGTTCGCGTCCGGGCCGGCCGAGTACCAGCGGGTGTTCGACGCGTCGTGGCGGCTCGTGGCCCCGCTCGCTCTGCTCGCCCTGCTCGTCGCGCGGCCCGGGATCTCGACGTTCCTGCTCGTCGCGGTGCCCACCGGCATCGTCGCGCTGCTGCTCGGTCGGTGGCTGTGCCGCGGCTGGCTGCACCGGCAGCGCCGGCAGGGCGCGTGCGTCACGCTCGTCCTCGCGGTGGGGCTGCGCGACCAGGTGGAGCGGCTCGTGCACGAGCTCAACGACCGCACCTCCGGGTACCGCGTGGTCGGGGTGTGCGTGCCGACGTCCGACGACGTGCGGCCGGGCGAGGAGATCCTCGGGGTCCCCGTGCTCGGGGACCTGCGCACCGCCGGCACGATGGCGGCCCAGGTGGGTGCGGACTGCGTCGCGGTCAGCGGGTCCGACGCGATCACCGCGGACGTCGTGCGCAAGCTCGGGTGGGAGCTCGAGCCCGCCGGCGTGGACCTCATGCTCACCGCCGAGCTGGCCGACGTCGCGGGGCCGCGCATCACCGTCACCCCCGAGCAGTCGGTGTCCCTGCTGCACGTCGACGCCCCGCGTTTCACGGGGCCGCGGTACGTGCTCAAGTCGGTCGTGGACTGGACGGGCGCCGCGCTCATCACGCTGCTCCTGCTGCCCGTGATGGCGGTCGTCGCCCTCGCCGTGCGGGTCACCAGCCGCGGGCCCGTGCTGTTCCGCCAGGACCGGGTCGGGCGCGACGGCCACACGTTCGAGATGCTGAAGTTCCGCAGCATGCGCCAGGGCGCGGACCGCGAGCACACCGTGCTGACCGGGCCCAGCGACGGCGACGGCGTCCTGTTCAAGCTGCACGACGACCCGCGCATCACCCCGGTCGGGCGCGTGCTGCGCCGGCTGTCCCTCGACGAGCTGCCGCAGCTGTTCAACGTGCTCGCCGGCCAGATGTCGCTCGTCGGGCCGCGGCCGCCGCTGCCCGCCGAGGTGTCGAGGTACGAGGCGCGCGTGCGGCGGCGGCTGCGCGTCAAGCCCGGCCTCACCGGGCTGTGGCAGGTGGGCGGCCGGTCCGACCTGTCGTGGGAGGAAGGCGTGCGTCTCGACGTCTTCTACGCGGAGAACTGGACCGTGTTCGGCGACCTCCTCATCCTCGCCCGCACCGCGAAAGCCGTGGTCACAGGGCGCGGGGCGTACTGACAGGTCGTCGCCTCTCCCGGCGTCGCCGATGTGAAATCCGCGTCACCACGCGGTTTCCGTGCAAGAACCCTTCACAGGATCTGGCACGATTCTGCTCATGGCGAACCAGACCACCGCGCCGCCGCAGGGCGAGCTGAGCGCGATCGACCGCTTCTTCAAGATCACCGAACGAGGCTCCACCATCGGCGCGGAGATCCGCGGCGGTCTGGTGACCTTCTTCGCGATGAGCTACATCATCGTGCTCAACCCGCTGATCATCGGCACCGTGCCCGACGGCACGGGCCAGGTGCTCGGCGGCGGCACCGAGGCCACGCCGGAGACGCTCGGCATGGTCGCCGCCGCGACCGCGCTGATCGCCGGCGTCGCGACGCTCCTCATGGGCGTCTTCGCGAACTACCCCCTCGGCCTGGCCGCCGGCCTCGGCCTCAACGCCGTCGTCGCGTACTCCATCGCCGGCCTGCCGAACGTCACCTGGGCCGACGCCATGGGGCTCGTGGTGATCGAGGGCGTCATCATCCTGATCCTCGTGCTCACCGGCTTCCGTGAGGCCGTGTTCAACGCGGTGCCCGTGGAGCTCAAGACGGCGATCAGCGTCGGCATCGGCATGTTCATCGCGCTGGTCGGCCTCGTCAACGCCGGCTTCGTCGTGCCCGGCGAGGGCACCGTCGTCGCGCTCGGCAACCTCGGCACGTGGCCGATGCTCGTGTTCGTCGTCGGCCTCGTCCTCACCATCGTCCTGTTCGTGCGCAAGGTGCGCGGCGCCATGCTCGTCGCGATCATCACGGCGACGGCGCTCGCGGTCGTGCTCGAGAACACGCTGCACATCGGCGCCAAGAGCGCGGAGAACCCTGACGGCTTCAACCTCAACGCGCCCACCTTCTCGGGCGTGGTCACGACGCCGGACCTCGGCCTGATCGGCCAGTTCTCCCTGCTCGGCTCGTTCCAGAACATCGCGGCGGTGTCCGTGGTCCTCATCGTCTTCTCGCTGCTCATCGCGGACTTCTTCGACACGATGGGCACGATGGTCGCCGTCGGCTCCGAGGGGAAGCTCCTCGACAAGGACGGCAACCCGCCTCGCACGCGCGCCATCCTCGTGGCCGACTCGCTCGCCGCGGTCCTGGGCGGCGTCGGCAGCACGTCGTCCAACACCGCGTACGTGGAGTCGACGACGGGCGTCGGTGCCGGCGCGCGTACCGGCTTCGCCGCCGTCGTCACCGGCGTCCTGTTCCTGCTCGCGACGTTCCTGTCGCCCGTCGTCGCGCTGGTGCCCTACGAGGCCGCCGCGCCCGCCCTCGTCTTCGTGGGCTACCTGATGATGGCGCAGGTCGCGGGCATCTCGTGGCGCAACGTGGAGATCGCCATCCCGGCGTTCCTCACGATCATCATCATGCCGTTCACGTACTCCATCGCCGACGGCATCGGCGCCGGCTTCATCGCCTTCGTGATCATCAAGCTCGCGCTCGGCAAGGTGCGCCAGATCCACGCGCTCATGTGGGTGGCCGCGGCCATGTTCCTCGTCTACTTCACGCTCGAGCCCATCCAGGCGGCACTGGGTCTCTGACCTCGCGCGACGACGTCGCGCCCCGACGGCCCCGGACGGTCCTCGCGACCGGCCGGGGCCGTCGTCGTGCCAGGGTGAAATGTTCCGCGGCTTCTGCCCGGTTGTGGCGGATCTCCGCGGCTGAGCGTGACCGATCCGTGGTCATACGGTGTGGTGCAGGGGGAGGCCGCCGCTACGATTGCCCCGGCCGTCGGGCAGGGTCTCGACGGCACCCGGGAAGCCTTGTCCGACGAAGCGCACCCGCCCCGACCAAGGACTGGAAAGCATGCCCGTAGGAGCCGAACGCCGGTGGTCGTCGACCACTGCCCGCAAGGCTCTGTGGCACCTGCGTCACGGCGGTGTGACCCAGCTGAGGGCGTTCCTGCGGCGGCGCCGTGCGACGGGGGAGCAGCGGTCGGGCGCCGGCCGGATGACGAGCGAGGGCCTCACCTTCGACCCCTGGGACATGCCGCGCCGCGCCCCCGGCCGCGACCTTCGGGTCGGCGTGATCCTGGACGACTTCTCGCGACTCGCGTTCGGCTACGAGTGGGAGCAGGTGCTCCTCAAGCCGTCGTCGTGGCGCGAGCAGCTGGACGGGCTGGACCTCGTCTTCGTGGAGTCCGCGTGGCGCGGCAACGGCGGGGCGTGGCAGTACCACCTCACCGGCGCGTCGGCCCCGCGTCCCGCGCTGGTGGAGATGCTCGACGCGGCCCGCGAGCGGGGTGTCCCGACGGTCTTCTGGAACAAGGAGGACCCGGTCCACTTCGAGGACTTCGTCGACACGGCGGCCCTGTTCGACCGCGTGTACACGACCGACGTCGGGCGCCTCGACGCCTACCGCGAGCGGCTGGGCCACGACCGCGTGGGCGTGCTCGAGTTCGGAGCGCAGCCCGCGATCCACAACCCCGTGCGCACCCACGGCGACGGCCCGGGGCGGGACGTCGCGTTCGCCGGCACGTGGTTCGCGCACAAGTACCCGGAGCGTCGGGAGCAGGCCGAGATGCTGCTGGGCGGCGCCCTCGACGTCTCGCCGCGCATGGCCACCGGGCTGGAGATCTTCTCGCGGTTCCGCGGGCAGGGGGACCGGTACGAGTTCCCGGAGCCGTTCGCTTCGCGCGTCGTGGGATCCCTCGACTACGCGCAGATGCTCACGGCGTACCGCGACTACAAGGCGTTCCTCAACGTGAACTCGGTGGTCGACTCGCCGAGCATGTGCGCACGACGGATCTTCGAGATCACCGCCTGCGGCACCCCCGTCGTGACCGCGCCCAGCGCCGCGACGGGGGAGTTCTTCCCGGCCGACGAGGTCTTCGCCGTCACGTCGCGCGCCGAGGCCGCCGACACGGTGCGCGCGCTGGTGCGCTCGCCAGAGCTGCGCGACCGCGCCGTCCACCTCGGGCAGCGGCGCATCTGGCGGGAGCACACCTACGGGTCGCGCGTGCAGCGCGTGCTGCACGACGCCGGCCTGGCGCCGTCGGCGGACGTGCCGCGGCAGAGCGTCACCGCGCTGGTGTCCACGAACCGTCCGCACCGGTTCGACGACGTGCTGCGCACCGTCGGTGCGCAGACCGGTGTGCCGGTGCAGCTCGCGCTGCTGACGCACGGCTTCGAGGTGGACGAGGCGGATCTGCGCGGGCGCGCAAAAGAGGTCGGCGTCGAGGACATCGTGCTGCTGCAGGCGGGGAGCGACGTCCCCCTGGGGACGTGCCTCAACCGGCTCGTCGACGTCGCGGACGGCGACGTCGTCGCCAAGCTGGACGACGACGACCTGTACGGCCCGCAGTACCTCTCCGACCAGCTGTACGCGCTGGACTACAGCGGCGCCGAGGTGGTCGGCAAGCAGGCGCACTACATGTACCTCGAGGGCCACGACGCGACCGTGCTGCGCTTCGCGGAGCGGGAGCACCGGTTCACAGACTTCGTCATGGGACCTACGATCGTCGCGCGTCGTTCTGTTGCCACGGGCGTGCGATTCGGCGACACGTCGCGAGGTGAAGACACAGCCTTCCTGAACAGGGCAGTGGATGCGGGCGCTCGGATCTACTCCGCGGACCGATTCAACTTCGTCCAGGTGCGTTCCGGCGAGGGCCGGCACACCTGGACCGTCACCGACGCCGCGCTGCTCGCAGCCGGCGACGTCATCTGCTACGGGCGTGCCGACCGGCACGTTCTCGTCTGACGAAGGTCGCAGGATGGGAATCAACACGGTCTGCGTCGTCGGGCTGGGATACATCGGCCTGCCGACCGCGGCGATCTTGGCGTCCAAGGACGTCAAGGTGATCGGCGTGGACGTCAACCCTTCCACGGTCGAGGCCGTGAACAGAGGTGACGTGCCGTTCGTCGAGCCGGACCTGGCGACCTACGTGGCGGGCGCGGTGCGTCAGGGCAAGCTGCGTGCCACCGAGACGCCGGAGCCTGCGGACGCGTTCATCGTCGCCGTGCCGACGCCGTTCCACGGTGACCACGAGCCCGACCTGTCGTACATCAGGGCCGCCGCCCAGGCCATCGCGCCCGTCCTCCAAGGGGGCGAGCTCCTCATCCTCGAGTCGACGTCACCTCCTGGTGCGACCCGCAAGATGGCGGAGTGGGTACTCGAGGCTCGCCCGGACCTCATCCAGGACGCCGCGGACGGACGGCCGCGGATCCACGTGGCGCACTGCCCGGAGCGTGTGCTGCCCGGCCGCGTGATGATCGAGCTGGTCACCAACGACCGCATCGTCGGCGGACTCACGTCCGACGCCGCGCAGATGGCGAAGAACCTGTACGCGACCTTCTGCCAGGGCGAGATCGTGTGCACCGACGCGACCACCGCCGAGATGGTCAAGCTGGTCGAGAACTCGTTCCGCGACGTCAACATCGCCTTCGCGAACGAACTCTCGCTCATTGCGGACCGGGTCGGAGTCGACGTGTGGGAGCTCATCCGCCTCGCCAACCACCACCCGCGCGTCGATGTCCTGCAGCCAGGCCCAGGCGTCGGCGGGCACTGTATCGCCGTCGACCCGTGGTTCCTCGTGGACGCCGCGCCCGAGCAGGCACGCCTCATCCGCACCGCGCGCGAGGTGAACGACAGCAAGCCGCGCGCAGTCGCCGATCGGGTGCTCGACGCCGTGCGTGGGATCGAGCGCCCGACGGTCGCTGCGCTGGGGTTGTCCTTCAAGGCGGACATCGATGATGTCCGAGAGTCGCCGGCAGTGGAGATCGTGAAGCTTCTCGCGACAACTCGCCACGACATCGACGTTCTCGTCGTAGACCCGCACGTGCGGACGCTTCCCGCTGCCCTTGCCGCGTTCCCTCATGTCCGACTCGTGGGGCTCGAAGCCGCGGTCGCGGCCGCCGAGGTGGTCGCACTCCTGGTCGACCATTCGGCATTCAAGTCGAAGCGTGAGGTGTTGAGCAGCGCTCGCGCGCTGGTCGACACGCGCGGTCTCGTTGACGCCGGATTCACCACTCCATGACCGGTCTGAGAGCAAGGAACCTTGTGAAGATTGACATGCGGACGCCCGTGATCGGCTCAGGTGCGCTCGGTGCGCTCGCGATGATCGTCGTCGCGTTCGCCGACCTGTCGGTCACGTCCGTGGCGCTGGCGGTGGGCTCGTTGGCCCTGACCGCGACCGTGTGCGCCGTGGTGATGCGGGCCGCTCGGCAGATTCACCGCGCCCAGGTGCGGACCGAGCAGCTCATCATCGAGAACCACAAGCGGGCTTCCGTCTGGAACCACCACCTGAAGGAGGCCGGCGTCGGAGGGCATGGGCGCGGCGGCAGCCAGGCGGCGGCCACGGTGACACGGTCGACTTCCGCGACGTCGTCCTGGAAGGATCACGCCCAGGCCGCACGCCTGGCACGATCGGGCGCCTTCGACGCCGAGCACTACGCGGCGCTGGTGGGGGCCACGTTCGACAGCCCGATCGACGCCGCGTCCCACTACCTCAACCTCAACGCTGCCAAGGGCGTCATGCCCTCACCGTTTCTCGACAGGACCTTCCTGCCCTCCGCGGTCACCAGTGCGCTCGCCCGTGGCGACGCCAAGCCCCTGCTGGCCTTCCTGCGTTCGCCGAAGGCTTTCGAGCGGCCACTCAGCGAGCTCTTCGACGCGCGGTACAGCGACGTGAGCCCCGAGGCCGCCGGGATCCACCCCGGAGGTGTGCTCGGAGCGTTCTTCGAAGGCGTCACGGAGAGCACGGAGCTCGCGCTGGCTGACGACTCCGTGATCTCCGGGGCACGTGTAGCCACGGTGCGCCGGGCGCTCGTCCAGCACGGAGTGCGGTACTACGCTGGCGCGCCCTCCACGGAACCTCGAGAGCAGTCGACCTGGGACCACGACGCCGAGATCCAGTGGCTGGGCAGCGTCCGGGCCACGGCACCCGGGCCCTTGCCCTCGGTCTCGGTAATCATGCCGGTCAAGGACCGAGCGGGCTGCATCGAGGCGGCGATCGCGTCGGTGCAGCGGCAGACGCACGGCAACTGGCACCTCGTCGTCGTCGATGACGGCTCCACGGACGACACCGCCTCACGGGTGCGTGCGATGGCGGAGCGAGACGCGCGCATCACGCTTCTCCAGAACGACGGAGCGGGGGTGTCCGCCGCCCGGAACACCGGACTCGACGCTTCGGCCGGTGAGTACATCGCCTTTCTCGACAGCGACAACGAATGGCGTGAGCACTTCCTCGAGACGTCGCTGCATGCCATGACGACGCGTGCCATCGGTGCCGCCTACGCCGCCGTGGCCATCGGCGACGACAAGGGTGGCGTCCGGTACCGCGCCTTCGCGGGCGGGCTCGACCAGCTCCGTCTGCTCAACCACATCGACCTCAATGTCTTCGTGGTGCGGTCCGACGTCATCGCAGACGTGCGTTTCGACGAGACCCTGCGGCGGTGGGTGGACCATGATTTCGCCATCAAGGTGGCGACACGGACCTCACCCGAACTCCTGCCCTTCATCGGGTGCGAGTACGACCACTCGACCGAGGCCGTCGACCGCATCACAGTGAAGGAGTCCGAGCACTGGCAGTGGGCCGTCCTGGGCCGTCACTGGGTCGACTGGGAGTCGACCGCATCCACCGTCGCGGGACGTCTGTCGGTCGTCGTCCCCACCTACAACGACCACGTCATGACCGCGCGGGCGGTGACGAGCGTGCTGCGCGACGCCGATGCGTGGGGCGTGGACGTCGAGGTCGTCGTCGTCGACAACGGATCGCGGATCGAGATCGGCCAGCAGATCCTGGCCGGCGTCGGTGCTGCTGACCGCGTGCGCTACCACCGTCTGCCGCGCAACCTCAACTTCGCGATCGGCTGCAACGTCGGCGTGGTGGCCGCGACCGGTGAGCACGTCCTTTTCCTCAACAACGACACCGTGGTGCGCAGCGGGACTCTCGTCCGTCTCCTCGGCGTGATGGATCGGCCCGACGTCATCGGCGCGCAGCCCGTGCTGGTCTACGACGACGAGACCATCCAGACCGCCGGTTCCGTGTTCTCCACGCGCAACTCGTTCCCGAGCCACCTCCTGACGGGCCACCCTCCGGCCGACGCTGCGTCGCTCGACGGCGTCGAGCTGGATGCCGTCACCGCGGCCGCGTTGGTGATGCGTACCGACGACGTGCGATCGCTGCGGGGGTTCGACCCGATCTTCGTGAACGGGATGGAGGACGTGGACCTCTGCCTGCGGGCGAGGGAGGCGTTCGGTGGTCATTTCACGGTCGTCCCGACCGCGCTGGTCACCCACCTGGAGAGCAAGACGCCCGGTCGTGGCAACAACGTGGACGAGAATAGGCGGATCTTCCTGGAACGCTGGAGCGGGATGCTTCCGGGTCCGCAGGACACCGTCTACGAGCGGTGCGGGTTCGCGGTCGCCCACGTCGGGACCGACGGCCGCGCCGTCCCGGGGCCGAAGCCGGTGATCGTGCGCAACCCCGAGGACCGTCGGACGCGGTGGGGGATCAAGATCGCGAGCATCCCCGGAGAACGCGGTGACCAGTGGGGCGACACCCATTTCGCCGAGTCGTTGCGCGTCGCGCTCGAGGACCAGGGCCAGACGGCGGTCGTCCACCGGCACGGGGCGCACTCGACGCCGGCTTCCTCCTTCGACGACGTCGTGCTGGTCGTCCGCGGCATCGACCGTGTCCGCCCCATGCCGGGCAAGCTCAACATCCTGTGGGTGATCAGTCACCCTGACAAGGTGACGATCGACGAGATCCGCGAGTTCGACCTGGTCTTCGCGGCCTCCGTCCCCTGGGCGGCGAAGATGTCGGCTGCCTCGGGGCGCGATGTGGTGCCCCTGCTGCAAGCGACCGACATCCGACGGTTCAACACGTCGGTGGAGCCCGTGCAGCTGGGCGTTCCGCTCTTTGTGGGGGGCGTTCATCCAGGACGCGAGCGGCCCGTCGTCGAGGCAGCGCTCGGTGCGGGCGTCGACCTTGCCGTGATCGGGCCGGGATGGGGCGACTCCCTCCCGGCGGGAGTCCACCGTGGGCACTACGTCGACAACGAGGAGCTCGCCGCCTACTACCGCGGCGCGAGCAAGGTACTTGCGGACCACTGGGGAACGATGTCCGCCGAGGGGTTCATCCAGAACCGCGTCTTCGACGCGGTCGCCGCGGGCTGCCGCGTCGTGTCGGACCCGGTGGACGGGCTCGACGAGACCTTCATGGGGGCGGTGCGCACGTACGACTCGCCGGACGACCTCACGCGGCTCTGCGGTGACGACGCGGGTAGCGAGTTTCCCAGCGAGGCCGAGATGGACAAGATCGCGGCCGCCGTGCGCGAGAACCACTCGTTCCAGAAACGAGCCAAAGAGCTGGTCAGCGCGGCATCGTCCGTTCGCTGACGAATGACCGACTGCGAAAGAGAGTTGGGCAGGTCAATGATTTCGAACGACGTCCAGAAAGCACGCATCCAGATCCCGCGTGCCGGTGGACAACCGCCTGTCTGGCTCAGGGTGGAGGCCGCACTAGAACTGGATGACTTCTTCGTTGTCGCCGGTTGGCGGTCCGAGCCGATCGAGGTCGAGGTGCGGAGCGGTGGCGTGGTGCTCGACGTCGACACGTATCTGCGTCCGCGCAACGACGTCGCCGCCAGCCTGGATCTGAAGTCGGGCGACGACCTCGGATTCGCGATCGTGGGGAGGGCGCCGAAGGGTGATCGGATCGACATCGCCTGGCGCGAACCGATGGCGACACGCATGCCGATCACCCTCACTCAGTTCGATGAGTTCGAGGGTGGCAAGCTCCCGCTCCCTGACTCCGAGGTGCTTCGTGTGAGCCGATCCTTGCCGATTTTCGGTGACGACTGGCGCCGTGTCGTCGTCGGGACGACGGGGCGACGCCCGCGGACGGGCGAAGCCGTAGGAAATGTCGAGTTCGCGGTCGCCAACCCGCAGGCGAGAGACGGCATCGTGAGCGGATGGTGCCTCACAGGTCAGCACTCCATGGTCACCTGGGTGGAGACGTCGTCCGGCGAGGTGACCGCTCTCTCGGCCGCGACCCCCCGTGAGCGCCAGGACGTCGTGGAGGCCTTCGCGGGCTCCTACCCGGGAGGGGACCGTCAGCCCGGCTTCGCGCTCCGGGTCCCGGGCGTCGTCAAGGGCGACGTGGTGAGGCTTCGCGCGCAGACGGAGGACGGTGTCGTCGACCTCAGCGAGGGGACGGTGGCGGAGCTCCCGCACGATCCCGTGAGGGCGGCGGAGACGATCTTTGGGCTGAGCGCGCCCTCGCCCAACCGTTTCGCCGGCTACGTCGGTCAGATCGCGCTGCCGGCCCTCGGCGGGATGATCGAGAGCCGACGCGATGAATGGACCCGCCAGTCGATCCTGGTAAGGGAGTACGGGAACCTGCACGAGCGGCCGCGGGTCTCGATCGTCGTCCCGCTGTACGGGCGGACCGACTTCGTGGAGCACCAACTCATCGAGTTCGCGCGGGACGAGTGGTTGCTGGATCACGCGGAGCTCGTCTACGTCGTCGACGACCCGCAGATCCTCGACAAGTGCATCACCGATGCGGCTGGCCTCCACAACCTCTACGGTGTGCCCTTCCGGCTGGTGTGGGGAGGCGTCAACCGGGGCTACTCGGGTGCCAATAACCTCGGTGCCGAGCACTCGCGAGGAGATCTCCTGCTCTTCCTCAACAGTGACGCGATCCCCCAGAAGCCGGGTTGGCTCGAGAGCCTCGTCGGCTCGCTCGAGGAGCATCCGGACATCGGCGCCGTCGCGCCACGCCTGGTCTTCGGCGACGGATCGATCCAGCACGCAGGGATGACGTTCCGGCAGCGAGCCGACCTCGGGGTCTGGGTCAACCACCACCCGCACATGGGCCTGGACCCGGAGCTCGACCCCGCGGCGGGCCAGGACGTCGACGTGCCTGCTGTGACGGGGGCGTGCCTCCTGGTGCGTCGGGAGGACTTCGACGCTATCGAGGGCTGGGACACCGGATATCTGATCGGGGACTTCGAGGACTCGGACTTCTGCCTCAAGCTGCGATCGAACGGCAAGCGGATCATCTACAGTCCTGCGGTCCAGCTGACGCATCTCGAGCGTCAGTCGTTCGCACTCCTGGGCGACTCGAGCTTCCGGCTCAAGGTCGTCATCTACAACGCCCACCGCCACCAGTCCCGCTGGGGAACGATGCTTGAGGAGCTGGCCGATGCCCGCTAGTGGTCGCGAACGAATCCTGGTGGTCTCGCATGCCCACCCCGACTTCAGCCTGGGCGGGGGAGAGATCGCCGCGTACAACCTGTTCAAGGCGTTCCGACGGAGCGATGACGTCGAGGACGCCTGGTTCCTCGGCCGCGTGGATCGCGGACGCGGCGCGACGGGGATGATCGGCAAGCGCCGTGATCACGAGTACATCTGGGAACAGGGCGTCGCCGACTGGACGATGAAGGCGGCGCACAGGGACTCAGTTCTGACATGGTTTGCCGACCTGATTCGCGCGCTTCGGCCGACCATCATCCACGCCCACCACTACGTGCATCTCGGCCTCGACTTCGTCCGTGTCGTGAAGCAGATCGACCCGTCGATCCGGATTTATCTGACCTTGCACGAATACATCGCAATTTGTGCCAACAATGGTCAGATGATCAAGACGAACGGCCGTTTGTGCTCCCGAGAGTCTCTCGACGAGTGCCGGATGTGCTTCCCTCACAGGTCGGCCGAGGACTTCTGGCTCCGCAAGCACTTCTTGAAGAGCCACTTCGATCTCGTCGACGGATTTGTGTCACCCTCGGAGTTTTTGAGAAGGCGTTACATCGAGTGGGGCGTGCCGGCCGAAAAGATCGTTGTTATCGAGAACGGGCAGGCCGACGAGCCGGCGATTGATCCACGGCCGTTGGACAAGGGCACACGTAATCGCTTCGCATACTTCGGCCAGATCAACAAGTACAAGGGCCTCGACGTCGTGCTCTCCGCTCTTGTAAGCATGACGAAGAAGGAACGCTCCGGCATCGCGCTCGAGGTGCACGGTGCCAATCTGGAACTCCAGTCCGGTGAGTACCAGGAGGAGATCGAGAAGCTTCGCCGTCCCTTGATGAAGGAGGGCGTCCTTCGTTGGGCAGGACCGTACCAGCCGCATGAGCTGCGAACTCGGATGACCGGCGTCGACTGGGTGATCGTGCCGTCGGTGTGGTGGGAGAACTCACCGATGGTGATCCAGGAGGCGTTGAACTTCGGGCGTCCGCTGGTCGTGTCCAACATCGGAGGCATGGCCGAGAAGGTCGAAGACGGTGTCACGGGGGTTCACGTACCTGTCGGCAATCCTCTAGCCTGGGCCGAGACGCTGCGGCAGCTGTCGGGGTACGACCTCGAGTGGAACGCCCTGCAGAGCCAGATCATCAAGCCGATCACGCACGACGAGTGCGCTCGGGAACATCTCGAGATCTTCGCCGAATGGAGCAGCCAGTGGACTACTATCCGCGTGTCGGCCTGATCGACAATCTGCAGAACCCTCACGAGCTCATACTTCGTGAGGGCTACGAGGCGCCGGTCGATCGATACATGGCCGCGGTCGGGGGGAACACCGGCAATCTGGCGTTCGTCCACGGCGCCCACAAGATCATCGGGCCCAAGCTGACGCGCGTCGGCTGGGGTTGGAGCGTCGAAGCGGTCCGCGACGTCGCTGACGTGATCGTCATCTCGTGCGCGAACCAGATCGGCGCGCACGCTGATCTGGGAGGTTGGGCAGACGCTCTGGAGCGGTTCGGCCTCCCGGTGGTGCTCCTTGGCCTGGGTGCGCAGACGCCCAACTACGAGGCCGGGATGGAGATCCCCGAGGGCACGAGGCGGTTCCTCCAGATCGTGGAGAAGTTCCGACCGGCGGAGGCGTCCAACACCGGGGTCCGAGGCACGTTCACCCAAGAGGTGCTGGCCGGGCTCGGGTCGGAGAGCGTGCCGCTCGGTTGCCCCTCGCTCTTCATCTCGCCCGACGTGAAGCTCGGTGCGAGCATCGCGAAGCGGTCGGGTTCTCGAGAGATCGGCCGGGTGGCTGTCGCCGCCGGCAACCCGTTCCACCTGGGAAACCGTGCGGTCGAGAAGCAGATGATCGCCCTGTGCGAGGAGTACGACGGGGCCTACGTCGTGCAGCATCCGGACTCGATCGTCGGGCTGGCGCTCGATGGAGCCAGGCTGGACGTGGAGAAGACGACGGTGATCGGTGAGCTCCTCGGATTCTCAAGCGCCGCAGAGTGCGCGGAGTGGTTCCGCCGCAACTCGTACTCTTTCCACGAGTCCCAGACCTGGATGCACGCACTTCGCCACTACGACGCTGTGGTGGGCGCGCGCTACCACGGCGTGGCGTTCGGGGTGCAGATCGGTATCCCTGGCCGCGTGCTGCACATCGATAACCGCACGAAGGAACTGGCGACCACGACAGGGATCCCGTCCACGGCCGTCGAGGACATCGTGGGGATGACGTCGGACGAGATCGTCGGCCTGCTGCCCTGGGACGACGCAGCGGGACGTGAGTTCGACGCGAACCGGCAGAGCAAGGCACAAGCGATGATCGACTTCCTGACGGCGAACGGCCTTGAGCCGTCCGCACAGCTGAGGGCGATCGCTGCTGCGTCCGCCGGTGCCGAGGAGCGAACGACCGCATGACCGCACAGGCACTCCTGCTCGGCATCGCTCGCACGGTTCCTGACGCGCCGTTCATGGATGCAGCCCAGCTCAACGCCGCCGTGGGCAACAACACCGGGAACCTGGCGTTCGTCCAGGCGATCGACCAGCAGCTGGGCGGTGGACTGCCGCGGTATCGCCGGCTGGAACGGGCCGAGATCATCAACGCTCGCCCGGAGCCGGTCGCCGTCGTCCCATGTGCCAACCACCTGGGGACGCATCTGGACCTCGCGGGGGAGGCGGCACACTTCGCCAAGATCGAGAAGCCGATGATTGCTATCGGACTCGGCGCCCAGGCGAATGTCAGCATGAACGACCTCCCGGACCTGCCCGAAGGCTCGGCCCGGTGGCTGCGGGAGCTTGCCGAACGGTCCCCGAACGGCGCGCCGAACATCTCTGTGCGCGGTGAGTTCACTCGTCGAGTGCTCGAGAAGTACGGCGTCGACGACAAGGCCGTCGTCCTCGGCTGCCCCACACTGTTTCTTGGTCCTGCGCAGATCGGCAAGACGATTGCCGAGGCGGCGGAGCGGCCCATCAGGCGTGTCGCGGTTGCCTCAGGGCACTATCGGTGGCGCCACCTTCACAGACTAGAGCGGTCGCTAGCGCGCATCGTCGAAGAGACGCATGGGGCGTATGTGCTGCAGAGCCCGCTCGAGATGCTCCGGGCCTACCGTGAGGAGTGGGAGGCGCTGCCGGCCGACGTGACGGATGACATGAGTCTCTCCCTCTTCGACGACGGCAATGACCTGGATCGTCTCCGCTCGTGGTACCGCGCGTACTCCATCGCCCTCTTCGACGTTCCCGCTTGGATGAACTACCTGCGCTCGTTCGATTTTGTGATCGGGCCGCGAATCCACGGTGTGATGCTTGCCCTGCAAGCCGGTGTGCCCGGACTGTGCATCGCGCACGACTCTCGGACCGCCGAGCTGTGCCAGACCATGGGTGTGCCGCACGTCCGAGCTTCCGAGGTGCGCAACGGTATAGCACTCCAAGATATTCGCCGACTCTTCCAGTTCGATCCCGCCGCGTTTGATGCGCGGCGCCAGCAGCTCGGCGAGGACTATGTCGCATTCCTCAGCGGCAACGGGCTGCGGGCGGACCTTCTCTGAGATCTGGGCGATAGGTGCTGCAGGAATCGGCTGATCGCACGTTGAGCAGCCTCGGGGCAGCGGCGCCGCGGGTGCGCGAAGGCGGGTAGCCAGCCCTTGTCGGGGTGAGATGAGGCAGGGGTGGGCCACCGCCGTCCCGAACGAAAGGGGGCGACGTTCCGGTCCGGCACCGTCCGGGGTGCAATGCGACGGCTCGTTGAGGGCAGTGCAGCGCGTGAAGACGGGCTTCGAGCTGGAGGGTGATCGCTGACGCTAGCCTGCGAGAAGCCCTGCCACCCGCGCGGTGAGTCGCGGGACGTTGATCGTGTATGGCTTGTGGGGGCCGGACGCGCCAGGGTCCGGCTTGCCGAAGAAGAAGCCGTGGCGCATTCCAGTTGACGCAAACAGGTTGTTGTGCGCGTGGAGCCAATTCGGTTGGCTCTCGATGTCAACGATGACAGTGCCAGGGTTGCAGAAGACAGTGTTGAACATCCCTGCACCCGACGGTCCGACGACGAGGTTCGCTGCCGCGAACGTCTCGATCTGCTGCGATACGGTGAGCTCGTCTGGCACCACGGGCTCGAGTCCGAGGCTCGCCATCGCGTCCTCGACTTCGTCAGCATTTAGGCAGACACGCTTGCTGCGTGCGGCGATCCCGGTTCGGCGGGAGATGTAGATGTTCCTGTTTGCAGGCTTCCCTCCCATTGTTCCGAGCAGGTCAGCGGCGTAAGGCGAGAGATACAGTCCGTCGGTGGGCTCGGCCGGAACCACCGAGCTTTCGATTCTGTAGCGTGCGCCGGGTCGGTAGTCGATGATGTCGTCGTCGGCCCAGCCGACCAGTCGCAGCATTTCACGCTGACGCTCGTGGCGGCAGTAAGCGAGCAACTTGTCGCAGCCGAGGCGTCGGAGCATGATCGCCTTGGGGACGATCCGGGTGATGAACGAGCCCCAGTTGCTGGGCTCGACCGAGAGGGCGACGCCCACTCGACCGGCGATATGGATCGGCTCGCGATGGCGAGACCCGGCGAGCCAGAACTGCTCGGCGTCGCGGTCGAAGGTGACATGCGTGTCTCGGTCGGTCAATAGCAGTCGATGGTCGTCCTTTCGGCCCGCCGGAAGGACGCGATCGAGCATGAGGTGTCCATCCTCGTGGACGAAAAAGCGGTGGCCTTCCGGGCGCCACCGCTCTGACAGCTCGATGGCGAACTCATGCAGCTGCACGTACTCGCGCCTTGCCACCGGCTTATAACCGACGTTGTCGGGGTCGTCCCAGAACTCCCAATGGCTCCGCGGTGCCACACGGGTGTTCTGCTTCGAGATGAGCCGGCTGTCAGGGACCTCAAGGCTGGGGTTGCGGATCAGGGTGAGTGGCTCGAGGTCTGCAAGGTCTGCACTCGGAGCCTGCGGCGCGTCCGCGGTCCTGGCCCGGGTGGGTTCCTGTGGAGCCGCGGGCTGCTCGGCAGTTTCCTGGGTCGGCAGCGCGTCAACGGACGGTGAGTGAGTCCGGCTCGCCGCAAGACTGTCCGCGAAGTCGGTGAGCGCAGAAACCAGCTTGCTGTAGACAGGCTCCGCGTAGTGGAACGGCGCGGCGCCCCAGGGATGGTCAGCTCCGGACACGGCCTCGGAAGGCGAGATCGAGAGCGTGTAGGCCTGCAGCGCGGTCGCAGCAGACGCCGCGTACATGCGGAACAGAGGGTTGGCCGTCTTTGCATCCATCCCGAAGCTGAGCGGGGCTTCGGTGCCGTTCTCCGACATGCTCGCCCATGCGACATCGAGGATGACGATGGGGATTGTGACCAGGACGTCTTGACTGTGGCGGGCCACGGTTTCGATGGCTGATGTCCAGAAGCGGAAGTGTTCGCGGCTGCCGAAGGGGACGTGCCGGGCCCCGGACGGGAGGTGATCTTCTGCACCGGACTGGATCAGCTCGATCGATCTGGTGATCACGCTGCCGTCGGGCAGGACATAGACACCGAGCCGCTCGTCGGTCAGGTCGAACAGAATCAGATCGGTGTGTCCTGCCGCCGTTCGAAGCCGGGTGAGGAGCTCCGATGAGAAGTCGCCGGTGACCATCCTCTGCTGGAACGGCGATTCGAGCACAGGTGGGCTGACCGACGTCACAGGCGTGGAACCTGCGCTGATCGCCGACTGCCGCGCGACGTAGTCCACAAGCTCGAACTGCGACGTATCGAGGCGTTCGAACGTGTCACGGGAGACGCAGGAGCCCCAGATGAACACACGGGTCTTGCTCATGATTGTCCTTCGGTTCCCCAGTCCGCCGGACGCGGGCCGAGATCGAGCAGGTGAGTGATGGCGGCCACGGAGCGCATCGCTCCGTGGCCGTCGCCGTACGGGTTGGTCGCGTGGGCCATGGCGCGGTGCGCGGTGGAGTCGGTCAGTAGCGTCGCGACTTCCTCGACGATGCGGTTCTCGTCCGTACCGATGAGCCGGACCGTGCCGGCTTCCACTGCCTCGGGGCGCTCGGTGTTCTCGCGCATCACGAGCACCGGCTTGCCGAGACTGGGCGCCTCCTCCTGGACTCCTCCCGAGTCTGTGAGCACCACGGACGCGAGTGCGAGGAGGCGTGTGAACTCGCCGTACCCCAAGGGTTCGGTCACGGTGACGTTGCTGCGTCCCTCGATATACGGGAGCAGTGCCGCACGCACGAGCGGATTGCGGTGGATCGGGAGCACGACGGCGATGTCGGGAAAGCGGTCCGCGAGGCGTCCGATCGCGCGCCCGATCCCCTTCATCGTGTCGCCCCAGTTCTCCCGCCTGTGCGTCGTGACGAGTACGACGCGTCCGCCTGCGTCTGCCAGGCTCTCGAGCTCAGGGTCGGTGAACGAAGGCTTCCTCTCGACGGCCGTAAGAAGGGCGTCGATCACGGTGTTGCCCGTGATCACGACCTGGTCCGGCGAGATGGTCTCGCGCAGGAGGTTTGCCTTGCTGGTCGCCGTGGGCGCGAGGTGCAGCGCGGCGAGCTGCGAGGTGAGCCGGCGGTTGGCCTCCTCCGGGAACGGGGTGGAGATGTCTCCCGACCGCAGTCCCGCCTCAAGGTGGACCACAGGTATGCCGCGATGGAAGGCCGCCACCGCGGCCGCGGTGGATGTCGAGGTGTCGCCCTGGACGACCAGCGCCGCTGGCTTCTCTGCTTCGAGCACCGGGTCGAGGCGCTCAAGCACGCGCGCGACGATCAGTGACAAGGTCGCTCCGTGCTCGAAGATGTCGAGGTCGTGGTCTGGGGTGATGCCAAAGATCTCGTTGACCTGGTCGAGCATCTCGCGGTGCTGCCCGGTCACCACGGTCACGGAGTCCAGCGCGTCGCTGGCTTCCAGGGCCCGGATCACGGGCGCGACCTTGATGGCCTCCGGGCGGGTGCCGTACACCGTCATGACGCGCGGCCGCATCGGCTACCTGCCCTTCCTGCTCGAGATCGAGACGCCACGCGGACTCACGTGGCGGGAAGTGTATCGACGCGACGACCGCGATCCCTCCACCCGGACGGTGGTCTGCTCGCGTTCCGCGAAGGCGGTCTCGATGATGACCTTCGCTTCGTCGGGCTTGTCCTTGGCGACCGCCCAGGCCCACTTGCGGTAGCGCAGCGCGACGTCCTCGGCGGCGCCGTCGAGGACGAGGCGGCCGTGGTTGAGCCAGATGGCGCGGGTGCAGGTCTCCTCGATGGTCTGAGCGGCGTGAGACACCAGGAAAACGGTGCCGGCGCCGTCGCGCAGCCGCTGCATCCGAGCCTCGCTGCGTTCCTTGAACGCGGCGTCTCCAGTGGACAGGGCTTCGTCGATCAGAAGGATGTGCGGGTTGGCCGCCGTGGCGATGGCGAACCGGAGCCTCGCAGCCATTCCGGACGAGTAGGTCTTCATGGGGAGGTAGATCGACTTGCCGAGGCCTGCGAGCTCCTTGACCTCCGGAACCGCGGCATCCGCCTGGGTGGGCGTGAGGCCCATGGCCAGGCAGCCGAGCCGGATGTTCGCCTCGCCGGAAAGGTCGGGCACCAAGGCAGCGTTCACGCCGATGAGCACCGGCGTGCTCTCAGCGAGCACGCGACCCTTGGCGGGGTTCTCCAGCCCCGCGATGATCCGGAGTAGGGTGCTCTTGCCGGAGCCGTTCTGTCCGACCAAGCCGATCTGCTCGCCCGACCGCGCGACGAACGAGATGCTGGACAAGGCCCGTACCAACACCTTGGGATCGTTGCCCAGCACCGTTCGTGCGGCTCGAACCAACGGGTTGACACGTCGCCGGCGTTCGGCCGCGTCGGTGGACGGCACGCGGTAGCGGACACTGACGTCCTGGACGGCCACCGTAGCCTGGGCGAACGGGTCAGCGAGCTCAGACACGGCCATAGGACTCCTCGGCCTGCCAGAACACGAAGAACCCCACGACGAGGGTTCCAAAGGCCCAGGCGCTGAGACCGGCCCACGTCGACAGGGCCGGCACGGTGCCGTAGAGCAGAGTGTCCCTGGCTGCGTCGAGCACCATGTACATGGGGTTCGCCTCCATGGCTCCGACCACCCATGGGTACGCCTCGAATCGATCGATCGAGAAGAACACGGCCGATCCGTAGAGCCAGAACCGCATCGCGACGCTGATGAGCTGGTTGAGGTCGGGTATGGCGGCCGCGGCACGGGCGAGGAGGAGCCCCAGCCCGGTGACGAAGATGAACTGAAGCGCGAGCACCGCGGGAAAGAGCGCTGCGGCCGGTGTCCAGTGCTCCTCCTCAGGCAGGACGAGGATCAGCACGAACATGGCCCCGAGCGTTGGGATCAGATTGAGGACTCCCCGGAGCACGACAGATATGGGGAGCGATGCTCGGGGGAAACTGAACGCACGGATCAGGTTCCGGCCGTCAGAGATCGACTTCGCGGCGCGAGCAACGGTCTGGGACGTGAACTGGAAGAGGAAGATGCCGACGATGAGGTAGCCCAGGAAGTTCGGGATGCCGACGGCGGAACCCAGGACCTTGCCGAAGATGAGGAAGTACGCGACCCCGTCCAGCATCGGTTTGATCACCAGCCACAACTGTCCCAGCAAGGTCTCTCGTGTACCGCTGGACACCTTGGCGCGCGCCTCGGCCCAGAGGAAATGCCGGCGCCTCCAGAGCTGGGACAGGTACCTGTCGACGGGAGGGCGCGCACCAACGGGCGAGAGCCTGCCGGTGGTGACGACCTCGAGGGCGGCCGATTGCCTGCCGAACAGCTCGGCATACAGGTCGACGGGGCGCGTCGCGCCCTGTCGAACCTCACCCTCGTACGTCATCGCCCCGCATCTTAGAGTGAGCGCCGGTGTCCGAGGACACACCGTCGTCCTCCGGACGTTCCTACGAAGGGCAGTGAACGTGCAGATCTCGGTGATCGGTCTGGGCTATCTCGGCGCGGTGCATGCGGCGAGCCTGGCCCATCTCGGCCACGACGTGGTCGGGGTCGATGTCGACGCGGAACGGGTGGACGCGCTGGCCGCGGGCAAGGCGCCGTTCTTCGAACCAGGGCTGGACGAGCTGTTGTCGCAGGTCATGGGCACGGGCCGCCTGACCGTCTCGACCGACATGGCGGCGGTCGCCGGGTCGCAGGTGCACTTCGTGTGCGTCGGGACGCCCCAGCGGAAGGACGGCCCCGCGGCCGACCTCGCCTTCGTGGACGCCGCGGTGGATGAGCTGGTCGAGTACCTCGCGGCGGGTGAAATCGTCGTCGGCAAGTCCACCGTCCCGGTGGGCACGGCGCAACGACTCGCGGGCGTCGTCGCGGCGGCGCGGCCCGGGGCGGTGCTCGCCTGGAACCCGGAGTTCCTGCGCGAGGGCTTCGCCGTGCAGGACACGCTGCACCCCGACCGCCTCGTCTACGGCGTGCCCGACGGCGCGGCGGGGGAGCGGGCCACGGCGGCGCTCGACGCCGTCTACGCCCGGCCGCTCGCCGAGGGCGTGCCGCGGATCGTCGCGGACTACCCGACGGCCGAGCTGGTGAAGGTGGCCGCCAACTCGTTCCTCGCCACCAAGATCTCCTTCATCAACGCCATGGCCGAGCTGTGCGAGGTGGCGGGGGGCGACGTCGCCCGCCTCGCGGACGCGATCGGCCACGACGCGCGCATCGGGCGCCGCTTCCTCAACGCCGGCCTGGGCTTCGGGGGAGGCTGCCTCCCCAAGGACATCCGCGCCTTCCGCGCCCGCGCCGACGAGCTCGGGGCGGGCGACGCCGTCGCCTTCCTCGGCGAGGTGGACGCCATCAACACGCGCCGTCGTACCCGCATGGTGGACCTCGCGTCCGAGGTGCTGGGCGGGATGGTGGAGGGCGCCGAGGTCACGGTGCTCGGCGCCGCGTTCAAGCCCGACAGCGACGACGTCCGCGACTCGCCCGCCCTCGACGTCGCGGCCCGCCTGGCGGAGCTGGGCGCCGTCGTGACGGTGCACGACCCGCAGGCCATCGACAACGCCCACGCGAAGCAGCCGCACCTCCACTACGAGCGGGACCTGGAGGCCGCGCTCGCCGGCGCGGACGCCGTCCTCCTCCTCACGGAGTGGAAGCAGTACCGCGACCTCGACCCCGAACAGGTAGGGAGGCTGGTCGCGCAGCGCACGATCCTCGACGGCCGCAACGCCCTGGACCGTGCCGCGTGGACCGGCAGCGGCTGGCAGTATCGTGCTCTCGGCCGGCGCTGAGCCGGTCGCCCCTCCACGGATTGGTTCAGGTGTCATGCGCGTTCTGGTCACCGGCGGCGCCGGTTTCATCGGGGCGAACTTCGTCCAGCAGACGGTGACGGAGCGCCCGGACGCCGTGGTGACGGTGCTGGACGCGTTGACGTACGCCGGGGACCGGTCGTCGTTGGACCCGGTCGCGGACCGGGTGAGCTTCGTGGAGGGGTCGATCACCGACGCGGAGCTGGTGGACGGCCTGGTCGCGGACGCGGACGTCGTCGTGCACTTCGCCGCGGAGTCGCACAACGACAACTCGCTGACGGACCCGTCGCCGTTCGTGCAGACCAACCTGGTGGGCACGTTCACCCTGCTGGAGGCGGTGCGCCGCCACGGGGTGCGGTACCACCACATCTCGACGGACGAGGTGTACGGCGACCTGCCGCTGGAGGGCGACGAGAGGTTCACCCCGGCGACGCCGTACAACCCCTCGAGCCCGTACTCGTCGACGAAGGCCGGCTCCGACCTGCTGGTGCGCGCGTGGGTACGCTCGTTCGGCATCGAGGCGACGATCTCGAACTGCTCGAACAACTACGGCCCGTACCAGCACGTGGAGAAGTTCATCCCGCGGCAGGTCACCAACCTCATCGACGGGACCCGGCCCCGCCTGTACGGGGCAGGGCTGAACGTGCGCGACTGGATCCACGTCCACGACCACAACACCGCCGTGTGGGCGATCATCGACCGCGGCCGCGTCGGGGAGACGTACCTCATCGGCGCCGACGGCGAGACCAACAACCTCGAGGTGGTCCGCACCCTCAACGAGCTGTTCGGGCGCGACGCGGACGACTTCGACCACGTCGCCGACCGGCCCGGGCACGACCTGCGCTACGCGATCGACGCCACGAAGCTGCGGACCGAGCTCGGCTGGACCCCGCAGTTCACCGACTTCCGCTCCGGCCTGGCCGCGACGGTCGACTGGTACCGGACGAACGAGGACTGGTGGCGCCCGGCCAAGGCGGCCGTGGAGGCGAAGTACGCCCGCAGCGGCCAGTAGGGGTGCGCGGCGTCAGCCGCGGAGCGACGCGAGGTAGTCCTCGACGGCGTCGTGGGTGGGCAGCAGGCCCTGGGCCCTCGCCTCGGCCAGGCCGGGGGCGGCGGTGTCCTTGTCGGACAGCTGCGCGACCAGCGGCGACCCGTCGCGGGCCGTCGTAGGCCACTCGATGCCGACCTCCGGGTCCAGGGGGTGGATGCCGTGCTCGTGGCCCGGGTTGTAGCCCGCGGAGCACAGGTAGAGCACGGTCGAGTCGTCCTCCAGGGACATGAACGCGTGCCCGAGACCCTCGCCCAGGTAGATGGCGCGGCGGTCGACGTCGTCGAGCAGGACGGAGTCCCACCGCCCGAAGGTGGGTGAGCCGACGCGGACGTCGACGACGACGTCGAGGACGGCGCCCTTCGCGCAGGTGACGTACTTCGCCTGGCCGGGCGGGACGTCGGCGAAATGAATGCCGCGCAGCACGCCGGCGGCGGACACCGAGGCGTTGGCCTGCCGCAGGTCGAGCGGGTGGCCGACGGCGTCCGCGAACGGCCCGGCCTTGAACCACTCGAGGAAGACGCCGCGAGGGTCGCCGTGCTGCTGCGGCGTGATCTCGTAGGCGCCGGGGGCGGTCAGCTCGCGGATCTGCACGGGTGCTCCTTCACGGGTCGGCCAGGTGTTTCTTCGGCGGGCGGCGCCCGTAGGATCCTACGGTGACCGAGCCGACGACCGCGCCCCCCGCCGCCCCCGCTCACCGCCGCTGGCTGGTCATCGGCGCGGCCGGGATGCTGGGGACCGACCTGCTGGCTCGTCTCCGGGACGTCGGCACGGACGTCGTCGGGCTGGGTCGGGCGGACCTCGACGTCACGGACGCCGACGCCGTCGTCGCCGCGGTGCGCGGGTACGACGTCGTGGTCAACGGCGCGGCGTGGACGGCGGTCGACGACGCCGAGGCCCACGAGGGCGACGCGTTCCGCGTCAACGCGACCGGGGCGGCGCACCTCGCGCGGGCCGCGCACGCGGCAGGCGCCCGCCTGGTGCAGGTGTCCACCGACTACGTGTTCGACGGTGCCGCGACCGCGCCCTACGACGAGGACGCGCCGCTCACGCCCGTGTCGGCGTACGGGCGCACCAAGGCCGCGGGGGAGTGGGCCGTGCGTGCGGAGTCGCCGGACCACCTGATCGTGCGGACCGCCTGGCTGTACGGGGCGCACGGAGGCTGCTTCCCGAGGACGATGGCGCGCCTGGGGGCCGAGAAGGACCGCCTCGCGGTCGTGGACGACCAGGTCGGCCAGCCCACCTGGACCCGCGACCTGGCCGACCTGATCGTCCGCCTCGTCGAGGCGGGCGCCCCGGCGGGGACGTACCACGGCACGGCCTCGGGGCGGACGTCGTGGTTCGGGTTCGCCCGCCGCGTCCTCGCGTCCGCGAGCTTGGACACCCCGCTGGAGCCCACGACGTCCGACGCGTTCGTGCGCCCCGCGCCGCGGCCGGCGTTCTCCGTGCTCGGCCACGACGCCCTGCGGGCCGCCGGTGTCGCGCCCATCGGCGACTGGGCGGAGCGCTGGGACGCCGCCGCGGCCGAGGTGCTGGCCTGAGCCTGGCCGGTCGTCGGTCGGGCTACTGCTCGAGCAACCCGAGCAGGTACGTGCCGTAGCCGGACTTGGTGAGCTTCTCGGCCCGCTCGCGGAGCTCGTCGTCCGACAGGAAGCCGCGCCGCCACGCGACCTCCTCGGGCGCGCCCACCTTGAGCCCCTGGCGACTCTCGATCGTGCGGACGAAGTCGGACGCCTCCAGCAGGGAGTCGAACGTGCCCGTGTCGAGCCAGGCCGTGCCGCGGGGCAGCACCTCCACGTGCAGGTCCCCGCGCGCGAGGTAGGCGCGGTTGACGTCGGTGATCTCGTACTCGCCGCGCGCCGACGGCTCCAGTCCCTTGGCGATCTCGACCACGTCGTTGTCGTAGAAGTAGAGGCCGGGCACGGCGTAGCTCGACTTCGGCTGCGCCGGCTTCTCCTCCAGAGACACGGCGCGCCCGTCGGCGTCGAACTCGACCACGCCGTACGCCGTCGGGTCCGCGACCCGGTAGGCGAACACGGCGCCGCCGTCGACAGAGGTGTACTTCTGCAGCTGGTCGCCCAGCCCTTGCCCGTAGAAGATGTTGTCGCCCAGCACGAGGGCCGCGGCGTCGGTGCCGATGAACTCCTCGCCCAGCACGAACGCCTGCGCCAGCCCGTTCGGCACGTCCTGTACCGCGTAGCTGATCGAGATCCCGAACTGCGACCCGTCGCCCAGCAGCCGCCGGAACTGCTCGGCGTCGTGCGGCGTCGTGATGACCAGCACGTCGCGGATGCCCGCGAGCAGCAGCGTCGACAGCGGGTAGTAGACCATCGGCTTGTCGTAGACCGGCACCAGCTGCTTGCTCACCCCGAGGGTGATCGGGTGCAGCCGCGTGCCGCTGCCGCCGGCCAGGATGATTCCGCGCATTCTTCGTCCTCTTGTCGGGTCGGATCTCACGAGTGTGCCGTGACGCGCGCGTACACGTCGGCGTACCGGCCCACGAGCCGCTCCCACGTGCGCTCGGCGGCGACGTGGCGGCCGGCATCGACGAGCGCGGCGCGGTGGGCGTCGTCGTCGAGCACGCGCGCGACGGCGTCGGCCCACGCGGCGGTGTCGTCGGGCTCCACCAGGACGCCGGCGGGCGCGCCTCCACCTGGTCCGGCATCGAGCGGCGAGAGCACCTCGGCGAGCGCGGGCAGGTCGCTGGCGACGACGGGCCGCCCGAGGGCCATCGCCTCGACGGGCTTGAGTGGCGTGACGAGGCGCGTGACGCGGTCGGGGCGGCGCGGCACGAGCACGACGTCGAGCGCGGCGAGGTAGGTGCGCGCCACGTCCCGCGGCACGCGCCCGGGCAGGTGGGCGTGCTGGCCCAGCCCGAGCTCGTCGGCGAGCCGCAGCAGGCGCGGCCGGTCGACGCCGTCGCCCACGACCAGGGCGGACACGTCGACGCCGCGCGACCGCAGCAGGGCGACCGTGCGCAGCACGGTGTCCAGGCCCTCGTACCCGACCACGCTGCTCACCGTGCCGACGACGAACGGCGCGGTGCGCAGGCCCAGCGCGGCGCGTGCCTCGACGGCCGACGGCGCGGGGCGCAGCAGGGCGGCGTCGACGGCGTTCGGCACCACGGTGATGCGCTCGTCGGGCACGCCGCGCCCGACGAGCTCGTCGCGCATCGTCCCGCTGAGGGTGACGACGTGGTCCGCCGTCAGGGCGAGGTCGGTCTCGCGGGCGCGCACCAGCGCGAACCGCTCCGAGGCGGCGGCACGCTCGCGCCCCTCGGGCGTCGGGTGCGACGCGGCCCACGTCTCCTCCGGCAGCCCGCGCACCTCGTAGACCCAGGGCAGGCCCGCCCGGGCGGCGGCGGCGCGGGCGGCGTCGCCGGTGGTCCACGGGGTGGTGGCGTGCACGACGGCGGGGCGCGCGTCGTCGAGCGCGCGGGCCAGCAGGTCGACGCCGTCCGCGGCGCGGCGCCGGTGGTCCGCGGGCAGGGACCGCGGCACGAGGCGCCGGTAGGTCACGCCGTCGACGATGTCCGCGCCGCGGGCGCCGAGCGCCCCGATCATCAGGGGATAGCCGGCCCGCGTGGTCGCGGTGACCTCGTGCCCTGCGGCGCGCTGCGCGGCGAGGACGGCGTGGGTGCGCAGCGTGTACCCGCTCTGCGTGTGCGGCAGCGAGTTGGTGAGGTGGTGGTGGACTGCCACCGGGTCGGCGGGGCGGGCCGGATCTTCACCCGGTCCGGTGGGGGACCTCTTTTCACCCGCTCGCCCCGGGAGATCGTCCGCATCCCGAGACGGTCCGGGGCCGGGGACGGCCTCGAGCACGGCCACCTGACCCAGCAGCGACGCCCGGACCCGGCGGCCGGCGCGGGTCGTCGGGGCGGCCGCGCGCAGGGTCGCGACGTCTCCGTCCTGCCATGCGGCACGCAGCCGCCCGGCCTCGCCGGAGGTGCCGTCGCCCAGCGCCCGTTCCACCCACGGCACGACGACGGCGCTCACCCGGGTCGGGGTGCGTCGCGCCGCCTGGAGCACCAGCCACGCCGGGTCGGTACGCAGGGCCCCGCCCACGAAGGACGCGGCGAACCGCGCGTCGCGGGCCAGCTCGCGCACGCGCGTCATCGCGCCTCCGTGGCCGCCGGGTCGGTGAGCTCGCGCAGCAGGTCGACGTACCGCGCGGCGAGCGTGTCGTCGTCGGCGTTGCGGGCCACCCACTCCGCGGCGCGCGGGTCGGCGACCGGCACGTCGCCGGACGAGGCCCAGCCCGACCACAGCTCGGTGAGCGCGTCGACGTCGCCGGGCGGCACCACCGACCCGGCGCCGGAGCGCTGCACGAGCGCCGCGGCCTCGCCGGCCACGCACGCGGTGGCGTACGCCCCCGACGCCATCACCTCGTACAGCTTCGACGGCACGGTCCACTCCAGGGGCTTCCAGTCGCGCAGCGACACCACCACGGTGTCCGCCCACGCGTAGTAGCGGCGGATCTCGTCGTGCGGCACGGCCCCCACGAACGTCACCGGAGCGTCGAGCTCGGCCACCAGCCCCTCGAGGAACGGCACGCGCGCGCCCGCCCCCACGATGCGGACGTCGAGCCGCAGCCCGCGACGGGACACCTGGGCCGCGGCGCGCACCACCGACTGCAGGTCCTGGGCGCGCCCCACCGTGCCCGCGTACACGACGCGCAGCGCCCGGGCCGGCGGGGCGTCGTCGGGCCGGCCGCCGACCTGGTCGTCCGGGGTGAGCGGCTGGAACGACGTGCCGTTGCGCACGACGGCGACGCGTCGCACGCCCCGCTCGAGCAGCACCTGGGCGAACGTCTCGGTCGTCGTGACGACGACGTCCGCGCGCGACTGGAGCCGCGTCACCGCCCGGTGCACGACGGCGCGCGCGCCCGCGAGGGCACGGGAGGTGGCGGACCGTCGCGTGTCGAGCACGCCGCTCGGCTCGATGAGGTCCGGCCAGGCGTCGCGCATCTCGATCACGAGCCGGGCGCGCAGCAGCCGCGCCAGCAGCCACGCGGCGAACATCGACGGGATGCCGGGCACGGTGCCGACCACGACGTCGGGCCGCTCGGCCCGCTGCCGGAAGTGCCGGACGCCCAGCACGACGGCGCTCGCCGCGGCCACAGACTGGTCCATCGTGCGCGAGAGCAGGTCGGCGGCGTGCGGACGGAACCTGGTGCGGACCACGCGCTCGCCGTGCCGGCCCCGGGAGACCGACCCTGGCCGGTGGTCGGCGGCCGCGCCCTGCAGCCGTCCGCTCGGGTAGTGCGGGGGTGGGGTGAGGACGGCGACGTCGACGCCCGCGTCCATGAGGCGCGGCGTCAGCGAGTCCCACCGACGTTGCGGGGCGCCGTGCTCGGGCGGGTAGTGGTGCGTGACCAGCAGCACGCGGGAGCGCTCCGACGACGACGGCGGCGTCGCCCGGGTGCCGTGCATGGTCGTGCCTCTCGTCTCGCTCGCGTGCCCGCGGGCCCTGCGGCGGCGCACCCGGCGAATGGTACGGCGGGAAGCCTCACGAGCGGAACACGCCGTCGTCGCGACCAGGCCCGTAGGATCCCGCCCTGTGAGCCGAGCCACCGCCCCGCACCGCCACGCCCGTACCGAGGCGCGCCGCAGCCGTCGTGCGCTTGCCGTTGTCCTGGTGGTCGTGCTGCTGGTCGCCGCCGGAGGTCTCGGAGCGGCCTGGTGGTTCCAGCGCAGCCTGGACGGCAACATCGAGCGGATCGGCGACCCGTTCGCCGAGATCCCGGCCGGCAGCAGCCCCGAGGTCGAGGCGGAGACCGAGGCGGTCAACCTGCTCGTCCTGGGCTCGGACAGCCGGATCTCCGCCGGAGACCCGTCGCAGTGGAAGGCCGGCGCGCAGCGCACCGACGCGATCATGCTGGTCCACCTCCCGGCGAACCGGAAGAGCGCCCAGGTGGTCTCGATCCCGCGCGACTCGTGGGTCGACGTCCCCGGGCACGGCGAGGCCAAGATCAACGCGGCCTTCTCCTACGGCGGCCCGGCGCTGATGATCCAGACTGTCCAGGAGCTCACCGGCGTGAAGATCGACCACTTCGTGGTCACCGACTTCGAGTCGTTCACGTCGATGACGGACGCGCTCGACGGCGTGCGCATCCGCGTGCCGGAGGACATCGGCGACGGCAAGCAGGTCTTCTTCTCGAAGGGCGTCCACATGATGTCCGGCGAGGAGGCGCTGAAGTACACGCGCCAGCGCCACGGTCTGGCCAACGGCGACTTCGGCCGCGTCCAGCGGCAGCAGAACTGGATGCGCGCCATCCTCGCCAAGGTCAACAACAACCGGAACGACGTCGGCATGATGACCGAGTTCTTCACCACGGTGAGCAGGTCGGTCGCCGCCGACGACGGGTTCACCATCGACCGGATGCGCAACCTCTACATGAGCGCGCGCGGGCTGAGCACCAACGACGTCGACTTCATGACCGCGCCGTACTCGGGCACGGGGCGCAGCGACGACGGGCAGTCGATCGTCGTCCTCGACCGCGAGCGGTTCGACCCGCTGATGACGGCGATCGCCAAGGACGAGGCGGGCAGCTACGTCAAGGAGCACACCGACGACCTCGAGGTGCTCCCGGCGACGGTGAAGTAGGCGGGCGGCGCACGCCCACGACGCGCAGGGTCAGGCGGCGGTGTCGACGGCGACGCGGCCGTCGGCGAACGTCATGCCCTGCACGACGGTGCCCGGGTAGCGGGCGGCGAGCAGCCGCTGCACGTCCAGCGCGATGCGGGCGTCGGGGCGGATCTGGACCGACCCGGCGGGCAGGCCCTTCGCGGACAGGACGGACTCGATGCGGTTCTTGGCGAGCCCCAGCAGCTTGTGCGCGGGCAGGCCGCCGGCGCTGGCGTCGACGGACAGCACGGCGACACCGCCGTCGAAGCCCTCGACGCGCAGCCGCGACCGGACGGCGGGCACCAGACGGGTGGCGAGCTTGAGCGCGCCGGGCAGGTTCTTCACCGCCCGGGCGTCGGCGACGACCTCGAGCTCGTCGCCGGCCCCGCCGACGGACGTGACGAAGCGGGGCAGGGTCCGGCCTCCCAGGAGGCCGAGCTCGTTCAGGGTCTCCGCGAGGGACATCTCGGTGCGCACGGCGCATACCGTACTGGACTCGGTGGGACGCGTGGGCCGGGTCACTCACCAGGCGGGGAATAGAACGATTCGATAGTCTGTTGCCACGGTCGACGACACCCCGAGGAGAAGGAGATCCGTGGCCCCCGCGAGCGACGAACGAGCCGGGGAGCTCGACCGATGAGCGCCACCTTCTCCTCCCTGAAGTACACGAACTACCGCATCTGGTTCGCAGCCGCCCTCGTCGCCAACGTCGGCACGTGGATGCAGCGCATCGCCCAGGACTGGATCGTCCTCACCGACCTCAGCGACGACTCGGGCATCGCCGTCGGCCTCACCACGGCCCTCCAGTTCGTGCCGTTCCTGCTGCTCTCCCCGTGGGCGGGCGTGCTCGCCGACCGGCTGCCGCGCCGTCGTCTCCTCATGGCCACCCAGGGCGGGATGGGCGTGCTGGCCCTCGCGCTCGGTGCCCTCGTGCTGTCCGGCCGGGCGGAGCTGTGGCACGTCTACGTCTTCGCGCTCCTGCTCGGCGTCGTGTCCGCGCTGGACAACCCCGCGCGCCAGACCTTCGTCGCCGACATGGTGCCGGCCGACAAGCTGCCGAACGCCGTCGGCCTGAACAGCGCGTCGTTCAACGCCGCGCGCCTCATCGGCCCCGGCGTGGCCGGGCTGCTCATCGCCGCCGTCGGCGCCGGCTGGGTCTTCATAATCAACGGCGTGACCTTCGGGGCGACGATCGCGGCCCTGGCCCTCATGCGAGTCCGCGAGCTGCGGCCCCAGCCGGCCGCACCGCGCGCCAAGGGTCAGATCCGCGAGGGCGTGCAGTACGTGCGCCGGCGGTCCGACATCGTCGTGATCATGGTCGTGATGTTCGTCGTCTCGACGTTCGGGCTGAACTTCCAGCTCACCTCCGCGCTCATGGCGCGGGTCGAGTTCGGGCGCGGGGCCAGCGAGTACGGCATCCTCGGCTCGGTCCTCGCGATCGGCTCCCTCGCGGGAGCCCTGCTCGCCGCGCGCCGGGACCGCCCGCGGGTGCGCCTGGTCATCGGCTCGGCGTTCGCCTTCGCGCTCTCGACGGCGGTGCTCGGCCTCATGCCGACCTACCCGGCGTTCGTCGTCGCGTGCATCCCGGTGGGGCTGTCGTCGCTCACGATGATGACGGCGGCCAACAGTGCGCTCCAGGTGTCCACGGACCCGGCGATGCGGGGCCGGGTCATCGCCCTGTACGTGATGGTCTTCCAGGGCGCGACGCCGATCGGCTCGCCCATCGTCGGCTGGATCGGCGAGGCGTGGGGCCCACGCTGGTCGATCCTCGTGGGCTCGATCGCCACGTTCCTCGTCGCCGCCGGCGCGACCGCCTGGGCGGTACGGCGCTGGCACCTGCGGGTGCGCTACCGGGTGCTGTCGCGCCCGCACCTCGAGGTCGTCTACCTCGACCGCGAGGTGCTCGAGGGCGTCACCACGCGCGACGGCGTGCGGCGCGAGCTGAGCCGCGCCGACGCCGAGCGGGTGCCGACGACGGCCTGACGGCGTCGGGCCGTCCGCGGCGCAGGCGCCGCGCTCAGTGCCGGTGCGTGGCCGGCTCGCGCCGCGAGGCGCGCCGCGCCGGCGGGGTGATCCCGTTCGCGCGCCGCTGCATCCGGGCCTCGAACTCCTGCTGGTCCCGCATCTCCTCCTCGTTCGGCCACATCAGGACGACGAAGATGAGCGCGACCGTGAGCGCCGCGATCCCGAGGATGAGCGGGCCGAGCAGGTCGATGGCGGTCGTGCCGGTCGTCGGCACGCCCGAGGCTCCCGTGATCGTCAGGGCGGCCATGCCGGTGTAGTGCATGCCGCTGACGGCGACGCCCATGATGAGGGCCGCACCGAACGTCGCGGCGCGGCCGCGCACGTTCACGCTGAGCCAGAGGGCCGCCGTCGCCGCGACGATCGCGATGAGCACGGAGAGCCCCACCACGGGCAGGGAGAACTCCATGTGGCCCGTCATCCGCATGGCCGCGATGCCCATGTAGTGCATCGCCGCGACGCCGAGCCCGGCGACGATGCCGCCGGAGACCAGCCACAGGGGGCGGTCGCCCGCGAAGCCGACCAGGAACAGCCCCAGCGCGACGACGACCACGGCCACGAGGGCGCTGAGGACCGTCTGCGGGACGTCGTAGTTGATCGTCATGTCGGTGACCGTGAAGCCGAGCATGGCGATGAAGTGCATGACCCAGACGCCCGTGCCGCCGATGGCGACGGAGGCCACCAGCAGCCAGGCCGCGCGGGTCTTCGTGTCAGTCGCGGCGCGGGCTCGCGCCGTCGCGGACAGGCCGGTGGCCGCCCCGAGGCACGACGCGGCGTACGCGAGCAGCGGGGTGATCAGCCCGTAAGTGAAATGGTGCATCTCCGGCATGCGGGGCCTCCCGGCAACATCGCCCGTCTGTGACGAGGCGGCACGTTATCAGCCCGTGACCTAACGGGTGAAAAATGCCCGCTGAACTGGGACGATGTGAGGCGTGCTCGGGAGGCCCCGCCGGAGGGGACGTCAGCCGAGGTGTGCCACCACGTGGTCGACGCAGGCGGTGAGGGCCCGGACGTCGTCGGGCTCGACGGCGGGGAACACCCCCACGCGCAGCTGGTTGCGGCCGAGCTTGCGGTACGGGAACACGTCGATGACGCCGTTCTCCCGCAGGACGCGGACGACGGCGGCGGCGTCGATCGCGTCGTCCAGGTCGATCGTCGCGACGACCGTGGACCGCTCGGCCGGGTCGGCGACGAACGGCGTCGCCCAGTCGCGCGCGTCGGCCCAGTCGTAGAGCACGCCCGCGGACTCCGCGGTACGGGCGCTCGACCATGCGAGGCCGCCCGACCCCAGGAGCCACTCGACCTGCTCGGCGAGCAGCACCAGCGTGGCGACCGCGGGCGTGTTCAGCGTCTGGTCGAGGCGCGAGTTGGCGAGCGCGGTCGTCAGGGACAGGAACTCCGGCACCCACCGCCCGGTAGCGGTCCCGGCGGACGCCTCCACGCGCTCGGCGCGCTCGACCGCGGCCGGCGAGCAGACCGCGAGCCACAGGCCGCCGTCGGCCGCGAAGACCTTCTGCGGGCCGAAGTAGTAGACGTCGGTGTCGGCGACGTCCACCGGCAGCGCGCCCGCGCCCGACGTCGCGTCCACGAGGAGCAGGGCCCCGTCGGCGCGGGCGCCGGGCACCTGCCGCACCGGCGCCATCGCGCCGGTCGAGGTCTCGTTGTGCGGCGTCGCGTACACGTCCACGCCGTCGACCGGCGTGAGGTGCGCCACGGTGCCCGGCTCGGCCGACACCACGTCCGGGTCGGCGAGGAAGGGTGCGCGCGTCGTCGCCGCGGCGAACTTCCCGCCGAACTCCCCGAACACCGCGTGCTGTGCACGGCGCTCGACGAGGCAGGCCGCGGCGACCTCCCAGAACGCCGACGCGCCGCCGTTGCCGAGGGCCACCTCGTACCCGTCGGGCAGGGCGAACAGCTCGCCGAGGCCCGTGCGGACGCGCCGCACGAGGTCCTTCACGGCCGGCTGCCGGTGCGACGTCCCCAGCACCGGGGCCGCCGGGTCGCCCGAGGCGGCCAGCGCGGCGACCTGGGCGGGGCGCACCTTGGACGGGCCGGAGCCGAAGCGGCCGTCGGCCGGAAGGAGCGACGCCGGGATGACGACGCTCGGGTGGCTCGAAGGGCTCGGGTGGCTCGACGCAGCGGGCATGGTGTCTCCGGTTCCGGGCGAGTGGGAGCGGGTCGTCGGTGGGGCAGGGCAGGATGTCTCGTCAGGAGTGCGCACGACGGCGCCGCGCGACCCGGCCTGCGCCCACGCGTGCGAATAGACTAGGCCGCGCCGAATGACGGGAGTGGACGTGACCGACCTGATCGACACCACCGAGATGTACCTCAAGACGATCTACGAGCTCGGTGAGGAGGGCATCCCGCCGCTCCGCGCCCGCATCGCCGAGCGACTGGGGCACTCCGGGCCGACGGTGTCGCAGACGGTGGCGCGCATGGAGCGCGACGGTCTCGTCGTCGTGACGGGGGACCGCCACCTGGAGCTCACCGAGGCGGGGCAGACCAAGGCGACCCGCGTGATGCGCAAGCACCGGCTCGCCGAGCGGCTCCTCACGGACGTCATCAAGCTCGACTGGGAGCACGTGCACACCGAGGCGTGCCGCTGGGAGCACGTGATGAGCGACCTCGTCGAGAAGCGGCTCGTCACCCTGCTCGACCACCCCCACGCCGACCCGTACGGCAACCCGATCCCGGGTCTGTCCGAGCTGGGGGAGCAGTACAAGGACGTGCCGTTCCTCGAGGGCGTGCAGTCCCTGCCCGGCGTGCTCGAGGCGCGCAGGGCGAAGGGCCTGGCGGACGGCGACGGCGTCGAGCTGGTGCTCCAGCGGATCGCCGAGCCGCTCCAGGTGGACATCGAGCTGCTGGCGCGTCTCGCCGAGTCCGGTCTCGTGCCGGGCGCGCAGATCGTCGCGCGCACCGCCGGCGACGACGTCGCGGTCGAGGTCGAGGGGTCCGGCATCGTGCTCGACCTGCCCGAGGAGCTGGCGAAGCACCTGTTCGTCGCGAGCCGCTGACCTGCGGTCCGGCTCCTGAGCCGGGGCGGCACGCCACATCGTGACCGCAGCGTGACATCGCCCGGGGTTGTCCGGTACGGTCGGGGCGCTCGTCGGAGTTCATCCTGCGAGCGCTCGACCGGACCGCCGAACCCTGCCACCGGCCGAGCTCCACGGACATCCGCACGGCAGGAGCGGGGGACCCACTTCGGGCGTCGGTGACGACGTCCTTGGGGTGAAGCCGGACGGGCCCGGTCACGGGCACGGACGGCCGGGTGTTTCTCCCACCCGAACCCGACAGCTGACCTCGCAGGCGACAGGAGAGGTAGACACGTGAGCGCACGCACGAACCATGGCCGGCACCGCGCCGCCCGTCGTCCGATCGCCCTCGCCCCGTCCGGCGTCGCCGGCCGCCGTGTGGCCGTGGCCGCCGCCGCCGGTGGCCTCCTGGTCTCGACCTTCGCCAGCGCCGGCGCCGCGCAGGCCGCCCCGGTCGACACCGACGCCGCCAAGAAGCTCAGCACCGTCGACCTCGGTGCCCTGACCGACCAGGCCCGCGAGGCCCTCGAGGCGGCCCCGGTCGTCACCGTCGACGCCAAGGCCAAGGTCGACGTCGAGAAGGTCACCGCGAAGATCGCGGCCGGCGCCGAGATCACCCCGGCCCCGGAGCCCGAGCCGGAGCCGGAGCCCGTCGTCGAGGAGTCGTCGGTCGACGCGGACCGCTCCACCAGCACCGTCTCCCGCTCCGAGGAGCGCGCCGAGGTCGAGACCGCCGTCCCGGCGTCCGCCAACGGCTCGGCCATCGTCTCCATCGCGATGCGCTACGTGGGCGTCCCGTACGTCTCCGGCGGCTCCAGCCCGTCCGGCTTCGACTGCTCCGGCCTGACGCAGTACGTCTACGCGCAGGTCGGCATCAACCTCCCGCGCACCTCGTCCGCGCAGCGCAACGCCGGCACCGTCGTCTCCGCCTCCGAGGCGAAGCCGGGCGACCTGGTCTGGACCCCGGGTCACGTCGCGATCTACGCCGGTGACGGCATGCAGATCGACGCCCCGAAGCCGGGCGACGTCGTGAAGTACCGCGCCATCTGGCAGTCGAACCCCACGTTCATCCGCGTCGGCTGAGTCTGTCCGACACGTCACACGGAGCCCCGCCGCGCCCTTGCGCGGCGGGGCTTCGTCGTGCGCGGGTAACCGGTTCGACCTGGGCGGACGCACGTCCGGGAGCGTCGTCCACAGACGCTGTGACCGAAACGTGACATCGCCTCGCGCGTCCGCTACGGTGTCAACCACTCGGCGGGTGATCCGCCGGGTCTCGACCGGAACGCCGAGCCCTGCAGCCGGTCGGGGACCTTGACCGCACGCAGGGGCGGGGGACCCAATTTCGGGCGCTGTTCCACGGCGTCCTTGGGGTGAAGTCGCACGGACCTGGTCCGTGAGGCCGGGTGTTTCTCCCACCCGAACCCGACAGCTGACCTCGTAGGCGACAGGAGAGGGAACACGTGAACGCACGTACCACGCGCGCCCGGCACCGTGCCGCGCGCCGTCCGCTCGGCGGGCTGGTCCAGAGCGTCGGCTCCTCGGTGACCGGCCGTCGGGCCGTCGTCGCCGCAGCCGCCGGCGGACTGCTCGTCTCGACCTTCGCCAGCGCGAGCGCCGCCCAGGCGGCCCCGGTCGACACCGACTCGGCGAAGAAGCTCAGCACCGTCGATCTGGGCGCCCTGAGCGACCAGGCCCGCGAGGCGCTCGAGGCGGCTCCGGTCGTCACGGTCGAGTCCAAGGCCAAGGTCGACATGGAGACCATCAACAAGAAGATCGCGGCCAAGGCCGAGATCACCCCGGCGCCTGAGCCCGAGCCGGAGCCGGAGCCCGTCGTCGAGGAGCAGAGCACCGAGCGCTCCACCGAGACCGCCTCGCGCTCCGCGGAGCGCGAGGAGGCGCCGGCGGCTGCCGAGACCTCGTCCAACTCGTCGCTCGGCCAGCAGGCCGTGTCGATCGCGATGCGCTACATCGGCACGCCCTACGTCGTCGGCGGCGCCAGCCCGTCCGGCTTCGACTGCTCGGGCCTCACGTCCTACGTCTACGGCCAGCTCGGCATCGACCTGCCCCGTACCTCGTCGGACCAGCGCTACGCGGGTAAGCAGATCCCGTTCTCCGAGCTGCAGCCGGGTGACCTCATCTGGAGCCCCGGCCACATCGGCATCTACGCGGGCGACGGGATGGTCGTCGAGGCCTCCCGCCCGATCAACTGGGAGACCGGCTACCACAAGATGTGGCAGTCCGAGTCGGAGGCCGTCGCGCTGCGCGTGTTCTGACGCCGCCCGGCCGACTGGCCGCACCTGGACGCCGTCGACCCCCGTGCCCACCGGCACGGGGGTCGACGTGTCTGGCGTCGCTTTGCTGTGACTTGCGCGATCCTTTCGCTACGCTTGAACCAGGCGCCCTCGACGACGAGGGCGAGCTCCTCGCCAGCGGACAGGAGGCGCGAGATGACACGGCCTGAGGTCGTCCTGGTAGGTGTCGACGGGTCTGCAGCCAGCCTGCACGCCCTCGACTGGGCTGCCGCGTACGCGCGGCGTGTGGGGTGGGGGCTGCACGTCGTCTGTTCCTACTCGTTGCCGTCGTTCACGGCCGCTTCGCTCGACGGCGGGTACGCCGCCCTGGACGACACCGCGATCCAGGAGGGCGCCAAGGCGGTCCTCGCCGAGGCGGAGGAACGGGTCGCCGCCAGCGGGGTCCCCGTGACCGGCACCGTCGCGACGGGGGACGCGGCAGGCGTGCTCGTCGAGATGTCGCGGGAGCACGCGCTCGCCGTCGTGGGCACGCGGGGCAAGGGCGGGTTCACCGAGCGGCTGCTCGGCACCGTCTCCTCGGCCCTGCCGGCGCACGCGCACTGCCCCACGGTGGTGGTGCCCTACCGCGGCGACGGGGGCGGCAGCACCGACGCCGCGGATCGCCGCGACGGCGACGTGGTGCACGAGGTACGCCGCATCGTGGTGGGCGTCGACGGGTCGCCGTCGGCCGAGGTCGCGCTGAAGCACGCCGTCTCGCAGGCGAAGGCGTGGGACGCGGAGCTCGTCGCGGTCGCCGGCGTGCCGCTCGGCGGCGGGGCGGGGATCCTGGCGTGGCTGCCGTCGCAGATCGACCACGAGACGGTCCTGGCCGACGTCAAGGCCGGCCTCGACGTCACCGTGGACCGGGCCCAGGCGGCGAACCCGGGCATGACGATCAAGCGGCACGTGCTCGACGGGACGGGTGCCGAGCTCCTCACCGAGTTCTCCACCGGGGCGGACCTCGTCGTGGTCGGCTCTCGCGGCCGCGGCGGGTTCCGCGGCCTGCTGCTCGGGTCCACCAGCCAGGCGGTGCTGCACCACTCCGCCTGCCCGGTGCTGGTCGTGACGCGAAAGTGCGACGAGGAGCTCAGCGAGGACGGCGCCGACTCCGCCTCCGCCGCCTGAGTGTCGTGAGCATGGTTCTGGCCCGCTTCCGAGCTCGGAAGCGGGCCAGAACCT